>JASJLK010000017.1:0-11410 GCA_037620855.1 Synechococcus sp. ChBW.bin.23
CATAGATCAGGTAATTTGTTTATCTGTTAATGATGCTTTTGTAATGTTTCAATGGGGAAAGCATATTGGTGTAAAAAATATTTTTCTTCTGCCTGATGGCAATGGTGAGTTTACGCGCAAGATGGGAATGCTAGTTGGTAAAGATAATCTTGGATTTGGTATGCGTTCGTGGAGATATTCAATGTTGGTAAATAATGGAACAATCGAAAAGATTTTCATTGAACCTGGTTTTGCTGACTCCTGCGCTGATGATCCGTTCGAGGTCTCTGACGCTGATACTATGATTTCATATCTCAAGGGATCTCCTTCGTCGGGAATTGCAAAACCAAATGATTTCGTGGGTTAAATATGATCCTTTGGCCTTTGCCTAAAATTATTTTGGCGAAGTTTTGTCCTATTTGCCACATGAAATACTTTTAAACGATAGTTACTCGCGTCATCCTGGCTGTAAATCATATTTTGCAGTCTTGGCGCTCCTATCATTTTTTGTAACAATGTTCAAAGAATGGGTGATTAATTGATGTTTTTTAATTATAGTTTTTGCATGCTTTTGTTGGATCGATAATATTTATCTCTCGGATCTTTTCAACTTTAACAAGAGGTCTGACTCGCTTCGCTTATTTGTTTATTTTCTCTTTGTTTGTTCTGATGTATTTGAAATTTTCAATATTTTAATTTCGTAGTGCGAGGTAATTCCTCTTGGATCTCACCCACATCATTGAGTGTTGGATAGGGGCGTTTTTGTTCTTGGCACCACAGTGCCACGTCCGGATAGGCCCACTCGAACAACACATTGTTGTAGTTCTCTGCTGGGATCCCTTCCCCATTGCATGGGGCAAGTCCAGCCGCTTCCCGCTGACGCAGCGCCTCAAACAACAGAGTCGCTGTGGCTACCGATACGTTCAGGGACTGCACCATTCCCCGCATCGGTATAAAGACGTCGGTGTCCATCAGCTCGGTGGCGTTTTCGCTGAGCCCCCATTTTTCTGCGCCTAGAACAAAGGCGCTAGGACCGGTGAAGTCACAGTCGCGGTAATCGACCGCATCCACGCTCAGATTGGTGCCATACAGATGAAAGCCCCTGTCTTTGAGCTGTTTAACGGCTGACTCGATGTTGGGGTGGCCATGCAAGGGCACCCAGCGTTGACTTCCTTGGGCCGTGCTGTTGTAGGTGCGCGAGCGGCCACTGAGGCTTACGGCATGGGCTTCCAGCACGCCAACGGCATCGCAGCTGCGCAGGATGGCCGAGAGGTTGTGGGGTTTGTCCACGTGCTCGACCAGAACGGTGAGGTTGGCCATCCGTTGGTTCAAGACCGCACGTAACCGCTCAAAACGACGGGGAAGCAGGGGCATGGCGCTTCGTTCTCTCTCTTTGAGGGTATGGGATGCCGCTCTCGGTCACATCCAGACGCATTGCGCGGCGGGTTCAGTCACCGATCTCCTGCTCTGCTTCAGAAGGATGGATTTGTTACTTCTTCTGCCATGAAACGCACCTGTTTTGCTGTTGCTTTGATGCTGGTTTCTGCCTCCGTCCCAGCTTTTGCTCGGCCTAACAACGTTTATGACTCACGATCCGACTATGTGAATCAGCGTTATGGCGGTTCAGCTCGCGATCCTTGGGTGGGCGCTAATCGCGATGTCTACGTGAACAATCAAG
The DNA here is from genome assembly GCA_037620855.1 of Synechococcus sp. ChBW.bin.23. GTDB lineage: Bacteria > Cyanobacteriota > Cyanobacteriia > PCC-6307 > Cyanobiaceae > Synechococcus_C. Next base: position 1,658 of record JASJLK010000017.1, read on the forward strand.
ACACCAATAGTTGCTTGGAAGGCAGCGTGATCGGAGGTTTATTGGGAGCTGGCCTTGGCGCTGTCTTGTCGCGGGGAAGTGGCCGCTGGGTTGGTGTTCCCGTTGGTGGTGCCGCTGGAGCTCTGTTGGGTTGCCAAGTGGATGGCGGCTAATGCCTTCAGCGCTCAGCGCTAGCCAGTTGAGCCAAAATTTGCTTCCAAAATGGCTGCTTGTAAGAGGATTTGCATGGTGTGCAAATTCTCTTGCTCGTAGGGCTCGCCGCCTGACCAACGCTCGAGTCGGCAGCTCACGGCATCAAGCAGCAGCCTGAGGTCTGCTGGACTTAAGGACAGATCAATTCGTAAATCACCGTTGTCTTCGGTTGTCATAAGGCCTGAAAGAAAACCTGATCGTTGAGGTGAGTTGCTCGAACTTTCGAAAGATGGTTTGTTCACTCAGATTGGCTGGCAACGAGCGGCCTAGTCGTGAGTTTCTGAGGAACAAAACATTTGATTCATATCAGCATGGATAGGGGCTTCGATGAGCGCGTCTGGCATGCCGTCAGCTTGATTCCGCATGGTCAATTGGCCACCTATGGCCAGGTGGCTGACTGGATCGGGGCCTGGGGCTGTGCGCGTCAGGTGGGATGGGCTCTGCGCAGGCTGAGCTTGCCTTCTGAAGTGCCTTGGCAGCGGGTGGTCAATGCCAAGGGACGTATTTCGATGAGCCTCAGTCGCGAGGGGTCGGATTGGATCCAGCGCCAGCTTTTGATTGCGGAGGGCATCCCTGTGGATGGAGAAGGCCGGCTCCCTTTGAAGCGATTTCTATGGAGGCCGGACCTCGAGGCGCTAGCTCTAGAGATCCATTAATTCGCCATTGCCCGTGAGTGAGCCCGAAGTCAACGGCGCCAAGATTGGTTTACCGGCGCGTCGTTTGGCATGGGAGGTGCTGGAGGCCGTTGCTGCGGGTGCCTATGCCGATGTGGCCTTAGAGCGGGCCCTTCGTCAAAATCCCCTGTCTCCAGCAGATCGCGGCCTGGCCACAGAGCTTGCCTATGGATGCATTCGCTGGCGTCAATGGCTCGATGGTTGGCTCGATCGTCTCGGCAAAGTTCCAGCGCATAAACAGCCGCCCCGGCTGCGTTGGCTGTTGCATCTCGGCCTGTATCAAGTGCTGCGGATGCATCGCATCCCTGCAGCCGCCGCGGTGGACACCACGGTGGAGCTGGCCAAACGCCACCGGCTCTCCAAGCTGTCTCCCGTGGTGAATGGGGTGCTTCGCTCGGCCCTACGCGCCAAGGAGGCCGGCGAGACGCTGTCGGTGCCCGACCAACCTGCAGAACGTCTGGCGTTGTGCCATTCCCTTCCGGTTTGGTTTGCGGAGAGCCTGTTGAGCTGGTCTGATCCTGACCAGGCCGAGCGCGTGGCACTCGCCTGTAATCAAGTGCCTCCCTTGGATCTGCGCGTCAATCGCTTGTGCTCCACGCCTGAGGTGGTCGCGTCTGAATTAGCTGAGGCCGGGGTGCCCACGCAGCCAATCGATGATTGCCCAGATGGCTTGCAGGTGCTTGCGCCTGCGGGAGATTTGCGGCGTTGGCCTGGTTTTGAACAGGGGCATTGGTGCGTGCAGGATCGATCTGCCCAGGGTGTTGCTCCGCTGTTAGCTCCTCAGCCTGGAGATCGAATTCTTGATGCTTGCGCTGCTCCTGGTGGAAAGACAACCCATCTGGCGGAGCTGATGGGGGATGTAGGTGAGATCTGGGCTGTGGATCGCTCCGCTGGTCGCTTAAAGCGAGTGGCTGCTAACGCAGCTCGCTTGGGATGTGGGTCGATCCATGCGCTGGCAGCGGATGCGGCCGACCTCCTTGCGCAACAGCCCGAATGGCGGGGTTTCTTTCAACGCATCCTTCTCGATGTGCCTTGCTCGGGGCTGGGGACTTTGTCCCGGCATCCTGATGCTCGTTGGCGCGTCACCGCTGCAACGGTGGAGGAGCTGTTGCCACTGCAAGCGCGATTATTGGAGGCGATGCTGCCCTTGCTCGCTCCTGCTGGTCGCTTGGTGTACGCGACTTGCACGATCCATCCCGCGGAAAACGGCGCGCAAGTCAACAAGCTTCTTCAGGAGCATGCCGACTTTCTGTTGGAGTCTGAGCAGCAGTGCTGGCCTAATCCCGGTGGGGGTGATGGGTTTTACACCGCAGTGATCACTGCACCGATCACTGCACTGGCAAAGGCCTAAAGAATTCATCTACCGGAGGGCCACCAGACGGGCTCACATAGCGGGGTGTGGGTGCGAGTTTCGGCGTGATCGAGTTGTCATTGAATGGATCATCCGTTGAATCAAACAGATCACGATCTGGAAGAGGCCCGTCACCAGGCTTTGGTTTATTGGGGTCGCTCGCTTTCTTTTTGCCAGGTCGTTGAAGAACTGGGCGCACAACTTTGGGTTTGGCCGGAAACTTTTGTGCCGGAAATTCAGATTTGATTTGACTCATGAATTGCTTCCAAGCCCACGCGGATTCGCCACTGTTGCTCTTGGTCTCCGCGTTGTTGTCATGACCAAACCAAACGGCGGTGGTGAGTTGGGGAATGGAGCCGATGAACCAGATATCGCGTCCCCCTTCTGAAGTTCCAGTTTTTCCTGCCACCGGGCGATCATCCAGCTTGGCTGCAATTCCTGTGCCGCCGCTCACCACCCGCTGCAGCATCCAATTCATCGTGTCGGCCACATCACTATCCATGGCACGTTTTCCGCGGTCTCCATCCACTCTGCGGCTCCAAATCACGTCGCCTCCGGGGCCACGGATCTCTTCAAAGGCGGTGGGTTTTACATACACACCGCGATTGGTTACCGCGGAATAGGCAGCTGTCATGTCTAGAACGGTTTGTTCATAGGCACCGATGGCCATCGGGTAATACCGGCCAAGAGGGCGTTGGTTGCCAATCCCGAGATTGTTGGCCATCGCAATGATCGGGTCAAAGCCCACCTTGTCCTGCAATTGCACCGCAACGGTGTTGAGAGAATTCTTTAAGGCGTCGGCAAGAGAAATGTTGCCAAAATATTTTTTACCAAAGTTTTTGGGGCAGTAACCGTTCCAGCAGCGGGGTTTATCTAAGAAAATATCTTCTGGTTTAACGCCCGCATTAATTGCTGCGCTGTAGGGAAACAGTTTGAAGGTGGAACCTGGCGATCTCAGGGCCTGTGTGGCGCGGTTGAACTGGCTGGAATAGAAGTTTTTTCCTCCCACCATCACCCGCACTAATCCGGTGCCAGGCGCGATCGAAACGATGACGCCCTCTGTTCCATTCGGTGCGATTTCACGCACAACCTTCTGGGCTTTACGTTGCCAATCGAGATTGAGACTGGTGCGAATCTTGAGGCCTCCCACCTCCAGTTGTTCTGGGGTGAGCAAGGTGGGGAGCTGTTGGGCGACCCAAGTTGTGAAATAGGGAGCCGTGCTGTTGTAGTACTTCGGGATGGCCGGTTTGAGAGCCAGTGGGCTGTTGCGAGCTGCTTCCGCTTCGCTCGAGGTAATAAATCCTTCCTGCTCCATGCGGCTGATCACGATGCTGCGCCTTTGCAGAGCGATCTCGGGGTTCACCAGCGGGGAATACAGCGAGGGTGCGGGTGGCATCCCAGCGATCAGAGCCGCTTCTGGGAGGGTTAACTCCTCCGGTTGCTTGGAGAAATACACCCAGGCCGCATCGGAAACGCCATAGGCGCTGGATCCGAGATATACAAAATTGAGGTATTGCTCGAGGATCTGCCCTTTGCTGAGTTGACGCTCGAGCTTGTAAGCCAGTGCTGCTTCTTTGAGTTTGCGCGTGAGCGTCCGGTCCTGGCTCAAGAACACCGTGCGCGCCAGTTGTTGGGTGATTGTGCTCGCTCCTTCGCGAACAGAGCCCTGCTTCAAATTCGTGACGACGGCCCGTCCGATTCCCCAGAAATCAACGCCGTCATGGTCAAAGAAGCGGCGGTCTTCAGCTGCGATGAAGGATTGCATCACGAGCTGGGGCATTTGACCTGGTTTGATCTTCTCCCGAGTGGCTGGGCCCAGTTTTTGGATCACCTTGCCGTTGCTCGATAGGAGCGTGATCGTTCCAGGTCGATTAAAAAGGTTGATACCCCTTGCATCCGGCAAGGTCGCATCAATTGCTCGCGTAAAAGCGGCTTGCCCAAGAGCAGCACCACTGCCAATCGCAACGGCGACGCCTGCGATCAGCGACCAGTGACGACGAGAGCGAATCACATTCCCTGCGTCAGGGGGCTATGGCCGATCGCTAGGGCTGTGACCAGCATTCCCAGCACAAGAAAGGGCTGGGCACTGGCTTGATATTTCACGTCAAATTCCACTGGATCGCGAAGCAGCCAGATGTCTTGAAAAGTGATCTGAGGCACGATCAACAACACAAGTAAGACGGCCGCAAAATGCTGCCCGATTGCGATCAGAACCGCAACCATCAGGAGTTGGAAGAGGTCGATCATCCCAGCGCTGATCCAGCTTGCGGGCCCAATTCCAAATGCAACAGGGAGTGACTGAAGCCCGAGGGCGCGATCACCTTCCACACTTTTGAAGTCGTTGACCACTGCAATGCCCAAGCCAGCAAGGCTGTAAGCAAGCGTGAGCAGCGCCGTAGCCCAGGTGAGTTGACCGAAGAGGGCCTGACCCGCCCACCAAGGCAAAGCGATGTAACTGGCTCCAAGGGCGTAATTGCCCAACCAGCCGTTCTGTTTCAGCTTGAGGGGAGGAGCTGAATAAATAAAGCTCACTAAGGAGCCGCCAAGGGCGAGCAGAAACAACACGGGAGTGCTGTGCTCAGCCCAGACGTCCAAACCCCAAGACACCGCTAAGCCAGCGATCAGAAGGACCCAGATCTGAACTTTGACTTGACCGAGACTGATCGCACCTGAAGGGATCGGCCGGTACGGCTCGTTGATCGCATCGATCTCACGGTCGTAGTAGTCATTGATGGTTTGGGTGTAGCCGGCGAGCAGAGGGCCACTCATCACCATGCAAACCAGCGCAGCGGCCACGTTGTCAAGACGCCATTCGTAATTCCCGCTTGCGGCGGCACCACATACCACTCCCCAAATCAGGGGAATCCAGGTGACTGGTTTCATCAGCTGCAAGCGCAGCTTCCAAATGTTGGAGGTGCCACTGGCACCTTTCATTCCGAGCAGCTGACGGGCGTCACTCACAGGTCAATCCTCAGCCGGGAGCAATTTCGTCTTCGAAGAACCAGCTGGTAGAGCCATCACTGAGCTGAACGACCACGCCGATTCCTTTTCCGTCAACAGTGCGGAAATCAACCACGGTGCCGGAGGAGTCTTTCTTGAGGAGTTCCACCAGTGCACCGGGAATGCGATCGCGGACTCGGGTGACCCGGACATTCGAACCGATGTCGATCGTGACTGACGTCTGCTGTGACATGGCCTGCCAGGCTTGAGAAGTGGCCGCAACACTAACAGCCTCTTTTCAACTGTCATGGTCGCTCTTCGTTTGATTCCCTGCCTCGATGTGGCCAAGGGCCGGGTGGTGAAAGGTGTCAATTTTGTGGGCCTGCGTGACGCAGGCGATCCGGTGGAATTGGCCTGTCGCTATAGCGAGGCCGGAGCTGACGAACTGGTGTTTCTCGATATTGCGGCCAGCTATGAGGGGCGCGCCACGTTGGTGGATCTCGTGCGTCGCACGGCTGCGAGTGTGACGATCCCGTTCACCGTGGGTGGCGGAATTGCTTCCGTGGAAGGCATCACTGAGCTGCTGCGTGCCGGTGCCGACAAGGTGAGTCTGAATTCGTCGGCTGTTTGTCGCCCTGAACTGGTATCCGAGGGGGCTGAGCGTTTTGGCTGTCAGTGCATCGTTGTTGCGATTGATGCGAGGCGTCGATCGAGCGGTGGATGGGATGTCTATGTGAAAGGCGGCCGCGAAAACACTGAATTAGACGCGGTGGACTGGGCGCGTCGGGTTGCAGGCCTTGGTGCAGGAGAAATTTTGCTCACGTCGATGGATGGCGATGGAACCCAAGCGGGTTACGACTTGGCGCTGACGCGTGCGGTGGCCCAGGCCGTTGACGTTCCGGTGATTGCATCGGGTGGGGCCGGCTGCATGGATCACATCGCTGAAGCCCTCGATTCGGGGCCAGAGGGCGGTCAGGCATCGGCTGCCTTGCTGGCTTCACTGCTTCATGACGGAGTTCTTAGCGTTCAACAAATCAAACTGGATTTGCAGGAGCGCGGTTTGCTGATCAGGCCCTTAGAGCCCGAGATTGCGTTTTAAATTGAAAACACTTAAGTGAGCAGTCATTGATAGGAGTTCTGCCATATGTGACGCGTCAGCAGGCCTTGCCTGTGGGAATCGTGTTGGTGGTGGTGGTGATTGCTTTGCTGGCCTGGGCACTGCAATTGATGCAGTCGGCGATCGAACAACAGGAATTTTCGTTGATGCTCGCGGGCTGTTTGGTATGTTCAGCCGCCGTTGGTTTGGCCACGGTGATGGTGATGACTTTGAACGGATTGCTTCTTTGAGCTGCTTGTGAAACCTCGTGATCCTGCTGCGGTGGAGGCGTTGTTTAACGCCGTTGCTCCCCGTTATGACCGCCTGAATGATCTGCTGAGTTTGGGGCTGCACAGACAGTGGAAGCGTCAACTCCTGTCTTGGCTGAGTCCGCAACCGCGTGAGCGATGGCTAGATCTTTGTTGTGGAACGGGTGATCTCGCTCTTGCTTTGGCAAGAAAGTTGAGGCCGGATGGTTCGGTTTTGGGGCTTGATGCAGCAGCGACGCCCCTCGCCTTGGCTGCGGAGCGAGCGGGCCGCGAGCCTTGGCTGCCGGTGCAATGGATGCAAGCGGATGCTCTTGAAACCAGGTTGCCAGATCAAGACTTCGATGGGGTGGTGATGGCCTATGGGTTACGCAACTTGGCGGACCCGTTCTTGGGCTTTCAGGAGATGGCAAGGGTGCTGAAGCCTGGTGGGCGCGCCGCTGTTTTGGACTTCAATCGGTTGCCACAAGGCAGTGCAGCGGCAGCATTTCAGCGGACCTACCTGCGCCGGGTCGTGGTTCCTGTGGCTGCTGGCATGGGACTTGCCGACCAATACGCCTATCTCGAAACGAGCGTGGAGCAATTCCTGACTGGAGCGGAGCAGGAGCGTCAGGCTGTTTCTGCTGGATTTACCGCGGCACAGCATCGACGATTGGGCGGAGGACAGATGGGTGTGCTGCTACTCATTCGTTAAGGATGTTTTAGGCCTGTTGAAATCCTTGCGACGCGACCTCAAAAACAGCTTAAGAAGAAAGCATTAAGAAACGGAGGCAACCGTTTGGCCTTCCCGCTCCCGTCTTTGCTCGCTTCGATTGAAGATCTTTTGGTGGAGGTGGCATGGCTAGACGGGATGATCCTGGTCACCGAATCCCAAGAGGCCGCCTTCCTTCCCGTGGTACAGGTGAATCCTGTGCTGGCAAGGCTGCGATCGAAACCGCGAGGTGAGGAGGTCGCGGTTTCGATCGCAGCCTGTCTTTGCTGAAGTCCCAGGAGAAGCGGTCTAGCAAACCTGTTCTCGTCGTTCAGGGAAGCGGACGCTTTTGGTTGGGGATCATCAGCCCCAGCGTGTCCCGCTCTCGCTCGCGTCAACAGCACGCTGTCGCTCATCTGGACCGCTGTTTTGCCAAGGGGTAAGACCAGGCGTTGCTGCCTTTTCTCTTGATCGAAAAACTTCATTTGAGCAAGATTTGATCTGTGCCTCAATCTTTGGATTTGAGCGAATCTGAAAGGATTGAATTTAGATCTTTTTATTTGCTTAGATCCTTGATTCTTATTGCCTTGCTGATGCCTGCTAGATTTTTATTGCTTGCTTGTTATTGATTGAAAGGGCCTTCCACTCTGGCTTTGTTTATGGCTGTAGTCGGCAGTGGATTGGTTGGCATGCTGGTTTATGCGGGTCTCTTCTACTCCAATGCCAACCGCACAATTCCTGCCTCCAGTGAGATGGATAGCTCCCTTTTTCAGTCCAGGGGTAAGGCCGAAAAGGCGGCCAATGAATGGATCTCCCTTGGCGGTATTTATGTGGTGGAAACGCTTACGCTGTTTCGGCGCACGGTGCCGTTGACTGCACTCGAAAAAAAGAAACTAAAGAATCAACATGATCAAGCTATGAGGCGGAAGATAGAGGCCGAATATAGTATTTGCCTTGATAAGGCTGAAACAGATCTGGCTAAAGAGCTGTGTTCGTTTGGTCCCCGTGAGGTGATTGATGCTGATGACGTTGTGATCCCCCAGAAAAAGACTGTTGAGGATCAGACAGTGAAAAAAACTGACTATCAGCGTCGAGAATGCACTGATGATCAAGAGTTGCGGTCTTTTGAATGCATTGAGCTAGATGTGGCACGTGATGCAGTTGTGAGTCGCTCAGATGACGACGAAGCGATGGCAATCAAGGTCTTTCAGCAGTTTCGTTATTGAGGGCTTGCAAGCCCCTCTCTGATCGCGGCTGCGTCTCTGAGCAATTTTTGCAAGCTGTAACGCCTCTAATTTGAACGCTTGGGGCCGCAGAGCGTGAGCAGTAGATTTGTACTGATTGCGCCCTTGGAATGAAATGGGAGGGCTGGCTCACCGATCCTGATGGCTACTGGGTCAAAAGGTTCCATCGCGATCAGGCGTCGTGGTCTGGGTGTCGTCGGGTCTTCGTGGATGAGGGCAGAGGCATGGCAAATGGTGAACCAGCGCTGTTGAAGCGACGGCAACACTTGCGCCGTGATCAGGCAGAGCAGCTCTGGAAGGCTTTGCGTCGTCAGGGGTGGAGGCAAACGGCCCCTGTGTGGGGACCCAGTTGTGAACCATAAAAATGAGAGGGCTCTCAACCCCTCTCAGCGCGTCTTGCTTTCGCTCCATCACTTTGGCTTTTCCGTCAGCGGAGGTATGACGAAATCGTGAGCAAGTCGCTACTAAATCCGCCTGAGGCGCGAGCCTGCTTCTCTGTTCTGGCCAGAAGCCTGTGCTCGACTAGCCTCTAGCTCCAGAAGTTCACTGCTTTGCTCGCCCTAATCGCCATCGTCGGATGTGCGTTTAAAGGCCTGCAGTAGCCCAGAATTCCGTGAGTAAAACCAACCGTTCCCTCTAGGCCCCTGCCGGTATGCACTTCCAGGACATCAGTACAGTTGTCTAGTAGTAGCAGTAGGTTTGAAGAGCTGTCCAACTCTGTCCAACTTCGCTAGGATTTTTCTAGTGAATAGATGCTGAGTTGCCGAAGCTAGTTGTTGGAGACGACGGAAAGCCAGTTAGGCACAGCGTTCTTGGTGGAAGAGCGCAGATAGTGAAGTTTGAAAGACAACCCGACGTCTTTGTTTATCGCCAGTTACTAAGCGGCTCAAAGTCCTACTACCACCAGCAACTCACAGCGTCGGATGACATCAATGCGTTGAGAGAGGCAGAGGAACTATTCCTATCGCTTCAAAACGAGCTTGAGGTAGATGGAACTAAACGGCTTGCTTCTGTTGCCTTGGAGGATGCTCTGAAGGCTTGGGTAAGAGTGAAGGAAGGCAGGCAATCTAGTGGCTTAATTGGTGAGGATGCATTACGAGGTTGTATTAGTCATCTACTGGGGCCGATAAAGACATACTTGACTGACTTTAAAAAGCTCTCAAAAATAAGTCAACTTAAGAAAGATACTTTTTTAGATTATGTGAATTGGAGGATGACTAAAGGTTGTCAGTTATCCAATGTCAGTGGTGAGCCTACTCAAGTGAAAGAATCAACCGTAAAGCGAGACTTGACGCATAT
>JASJLK010000018.1:0-7843 GCA_037620855.1 Synechococcus sp. ChBW.bin.23
GCAAGCACTTATCAAAATCACTATCGCTTCTGCTTATTGAGGCGATTGGGATTGACGCCCAATCCTGATCTGGAGAGTGATGAGCGCTTGGTGAGCGCGACGCTGGAGTTAATCGCGAGCTGGCCTGTTGGTTATGGAGACTTTTTCGATGGTCTTGCCTCGATGATTCAATCCGCTGGATTCCCTCAGGAGCCTGAGGGCTTGCCCGTTGTTTTAAATGATGTGCCAGAACCGGCTAGGGAGTTGTGGCAAAACTGGCGCAATGCCTGGTGGTGGCAGACCCAGGCCAGAGAGGCGCATGGGTCTGAGCCAGAAGCCTCAGTCCCTGAGCGGTTGAGGCGTTGGAACTTGAGCTTGACTCCCACGCGTTCTTTGATTGAGTCGCTTTGGGAGCCCATCGATCAAGGGGACGATTGGTTGCCTGTTGGGGGATGGCTTTCATCTGTCATGAAGGCTTGAGAACGCACTGAAGGGGTTTATCTGTGCCCACGCTTTCGATGGCGATGGTTTGTGCCGCCGGCTTGTTGGGGTTGCAGGCAGTAAAGGGTGAGCCACCAGCTCAGGCCACCAAACACGGCTCCGGTCAAGCTAGAGCCGAGCAAGAGTCGGCTCATCACATCCCACCCCGCCGTGGCAAGCAGTTCTTGTTTGAGATTGTTGAGCCCTGGCCAGCCAGCGCCTTCTCCGAGGATCAGTGCCCCTAAGCGGTAGTTGAACCAAAACAGCGGGATGTATGTGAACGGGTTGCTGATCCAGGTACCTGCGGCGGCAAGCAAATGGTTGCCGCGCACAACGCTGGCCAAGCCAATTCCCAGCAGGGTTTGAAATCCAAAAAAGGGAAAGCAGCCGCAAAATACCCCTGCGGCCAGTCCGCGGGCGCGTTGGCCAGGGGTTCCCTCCTGCTGCCAGATCCACTGCAGCCATCGGTTCAAGCGTCGCTGCAATTTGTTCCGCAACCGCTTCATCGAAACTGCTGGCCGCTAGTGCGACTGAAGAAGCATCGGGATCGTAGGAAGGAGTGCGTTATGGCGACAGGAATAGGGGAATGTCTGGGATTGGACCAGATCAGGAGCTTTCGATCGCTGCGATCGCTACCGCTGTGGCACCGGGGCAGGGTGGCATCGCCGTGATTCGGTTGTCGGGTCCCCGTGCTGTGCGCGCTGTTGCAGCGATCACGGTGATTCCTGGCCAACAGGTTTGGCACAGCCACCGGGTTCTGTATGGCCATGTTGTGGCTGCCGGTGGTGTGGAACGGCTCGATGAGGTGCTGGTGCTGGTGATGTTGGCGCCGCGCAGTTTTACCGGAGAAGACGTGGTCGAGATTCATTGTCACGGCGGTGTGATCGCTGTGCAGCAGGTCTTGGCACGCGTCTTGGAGCAGCCAGGCGTGCGTCGGGCCCTGCCCGGTGAATTCAGCCAACGCGCGGTGCTGAATGGCCGTCTTGATCTCACCCGGGCGGAAGCGATTAGTGATCTGGTGGGAGCGCGCAGCCAGCGGGCAGCTCAGCTGGCGATGGCCGGTCTCGATGGCGGGATCCAAAAAAAAATGGTGGTCTTGCGGGAGCGTTTGCTTGATCAGCTCAGTGAGTTGGAGGCCCGGGTGGACTTTGAAGAGGATCTGCCTCCCTTAAATGGTGAGGCGCTCTTGCAGGAGCTGCAAGCTGTTCGCCTGGAGTTGCTCGCGCTCGTGGCTGATGGAGAGCGGGGATCCGTTGTGCGTCATGGATTGAGGGTGGCGCTTGTGGGCCGCCCAAACGTGGGGAAAAGCTCCTTGCTCAACCTGTTGAGTCGCCGGGAGCGGGCGATCGTGACCGACTTGCCAGGCACCACGCGGGATTTGCTGGAAAGTGAGATCGTGCTTGATGGCGTACCGATCACCCTGTTGGATACCGCAGGGATCAGGGCCACGACTGATGCCGTGGAGCAGTTGGGGATTGCTCGCAGCCGCGACGCCCTGGCGAGTGCCGATCTCGTGCTGCTGTTGTTTGATCTCGCTCAGGGTTGGTCGGATGCTGATCAGGCCTTGTTCGCCCTGATCCCTGAGGAGGTTCCCTGCCTACGGGTCGGCAACAAAGCAGACCTTCATCTTGACGCTGATATGGAGGCTGCGTCGGTTGCCGATGTGAGCCTCAGCGCGGTCACTGGAGACGGGGAACAGTCCCTCGTGCGTGCCGTATTGGAACGTTGTGGTGCCTTGAGTGAACAGCCTCTGCTCTTGGCCTTGAATCAGCGTCAATCCGATTTGGCGGACACTGCGGCTGAGGCCCTCGCCCGTAGTGAGCAGGTGGCGGCCGATGGTCTCCCTTGGGATTTCTGGACGATCGATTTGCGTCAGGCGATTCGCAGCTTGGGTGAGATCACTGGCGAGCAACTCACGGAGTCGGTGTTGGACCGGATCTTTTCTCGCTTCTGCATCGGCAAGTAATCACGTCCCCTCCGATTGTTGGGGTAAGCGTCTCGTGATCAAAATCAACACGGTGATCAGCGCATAGGCGATGGCCCAGAGCTCACCGGTTCCCCAACCCAGATTCACAACGGTGTCACCGGTGGAAAATTGCCAGGCATGAATCACGCCAAAACAGGCGAGCACGGCTGCAATCCCACTGCACGTTGCGGCGGCAAGGAACCGGCCTTCAATCGCAAACACGAGCAACGCTGCCAACAGCATCGCTGTGATGATCTGCCCCTGCTCCAAGGCAAAGGCACCCGCTGCCCAGACATCACCCTGGGCGAGCTGGTCGATCATCTGCTGGTTAAAAGGCTGTTTTGGAGTGCCCAGTCCGCCAGCGCGTAAGCCGGCTTTCAGCAATTGGGCGCCCCAGCCCGCCAGGCCAGGAAGCAGTCCGAGCACCACGGCGGGGGCGTGGCCTGAAATGCCTGCGCTGTCATCGCAATACCGATGTAAAGCACGATCGCCATGCCCGCATCAATGGGGATCAACAGCGCTAGCAAGCCGAACAAGCCAAAGAAGCAAGCCGCTGCCATCACCACGCCGTTCAGCCAGGAGTAGCCAGAGCGGGCCTTAGCGAGGCCTCATTCTTGACTCAGAAACTAGATTTTATTTTGTAAAACTCAATTGCATTATCGTTTAAAACTTTTTTCGCTGCTTCATCGCCAAGAGACTCAAGAATAATATTGATATCGCTTAGCTGAAAGGGTATCGGCGCTCTTGTTGATGGTAAGTCAGTGCCAAATAGTAGTGAATCTGGATTGGCTTTATGGAATAGCTTGATTGCTTGGGACGGATCGAAGTCTATGCGACCAAAGCCAGTAGCTTTTGCCTTGTGGCCTCGTTCTACAAGCTTAAGAAGGTGGTGAAAGCCTTCTTTTTTCATCCCTAGGTGGTCGATGCAGACAGCAGGTAATGGCATTAATACACTAAATAGCTCCTCAAGATGCGTGGAATCTAGGTATAATTCTATGTGCCAGTTTGCAAGTTCATAAACTCTCTTCGCCATTGAAGTTAAATGAGTAATTCTTTTAGGATCTCCACGGTATAGGTTGAATCTTAAAGCTCGTATGCCAGACGAGTTGAGCTCAATGATTTCGTCGTCTGAGATGTTGTTTGGCAGTTGAGTGACTCCAACATACTTGGGGCCAAGCGATTTTAAAGCGGATAAAAGATGGCTTTGATCAAAGCCCTGAAATGAGCCAGAAATGATAGCTCCGCCTGCAAGATGAAATGTTGACAGTCTTTTTCTGTAGTCTTGATGGGTAAATTCGTCAGGCAAATAACCATTGTTTCGTATCAATGGATAGCGAGAATCTATGATATGAAAATGGCTATCGAATAATTCAATTTTTGTAGTCAAAACTTTGTTCCTTGCAGGGTCTCGGTCAGCAAGCAATTGATTGGACGGTTCGATGACCACACGGCCAGTATCGCTGCGTCGATGAACCAAGAAGTTTTCATGGCCTGTTGCATTGCGAAGGCCGCTGATTACAGCAAGTCACATGCGCTTCGGGGCCACGGTGTGCGGTTGGGGGAGGGAGCCGAAGTTCATCATGGGAGCAATTCATTCTTTACAAGCCTTGGCACGAGCGGACCTCTCAATCACTCCACGACTTCGTCAACAGTTGGCGGATTGGCTTCAGGAGGATCTCGGTCGCGGCGACCTCACCACTTCCGCCTTGCGGGGGCGAGAGGGTGAAGCTCATTGGCGGGCCAAATCAAACGGGGTGTTCTGTGGCGGCGTGTTGTTGGAGCCCTTGCTCAGGGAGTTGGTGGGTTCTTCATCACCGGGGCTCGAATTGCACCTGCTCGTGCGGGATGGCACACCCATCGAGGCTGGGCAGCGACTGTTGGAGCTCAGGGGGCCGGCGGAACAGTTGGTGGCGATGGAACGCACGGCCCTCAATTTGGCGATGCGGCTTTCGGGAATTGCCACGGCAACGGCCGCTCTTGTGGCCCAGTTGGAAGGCACTGGTGTGGCCTTGGCAGACACGCGTAAAACAACTCCAGGCCTTCGGGGGCTTGAGAAATATGCCGTGCGCTGTGGAGGGGGGATCAATCACCGCATGGGGTTGGATGACGCAGCCATGCTCAAGGAAAACCACCTGGCTTGGGCCGGTGGAGTGGAAGCCGCGATTGCAGCGGTGCGAGCCGATGCGCCTTGGCCCGCCAGGGTGATTGTGGAGGCGGAAACGGCAGAAGAAGCCCACGCTGCGCTGGCAGCAGGTGCGGATGCATTGCTCCTCGATGAGTTCAGCCCGGAGGCGTTGACCACATTGATTCCTTTGCTGCGCGCGCAGGCGGAATTGCGCCCTTCGCGGACATCCGTTGTGCTGGAAGCGTCTGGGATCAACCCAGCCGACTTGAGGCTGTATGCGGCAACGGGGGTGGATTTGATTTCTACAAGTGCGCCGATGACGCGGAGCTCCTGGTTGGATCTGAGCATGCGCTTCACCCCCGCTGGGAGCTGAGCATGGAATGCACTGTTTCGCTTCGATGGAGGGAATGCGGTCTGTTTTGGGGTGCTATGACCTACTGCTCTCTGTTTCCGCGGAACTCTCAATTAGCGGGAAGGATGGTTAGTCCATTCAAGGATATTCTTTCGTAAGTTGTGCCACTAGTTTAGTATTTTGCTTTATATCTCATCAGTCTGTTCGTTAGTTTTGCCAGCATAATCCCAAGGATAAGGCCCCCGATATTGGCCTGGAGATCCATCCACTCTCCATAGCGATTAACCCAGGGTTGGATGATCTCGATCAGGCCACTATAAATTGCAAAACAGAGGATAATGATCAGCCATCTCTTGGGCTTGCGTAGTGCGGTTGGATAGGCAGCAGCTGCGTAGGCAATGAGGTGATGTGTTTTGTCTGACCCTGGAGCTTCCGGCAGGCCGTCTAGAGGAGATAAGGAAAGAGCGGTTGTCGCCAATAGGGCTAACACGCTTAAGCTGAGCCAATAGCGTTTAATTATTTCTATTAATTGCATCATGTTGTTTTAGCTTTCTGTTTGAAATGTTGCTCTTCTTTTTTGGCTGAAGGGCTAAGGTGGTCAAGCTGATTTTTTGGGAACACGTTGGTTTAAGCGTCTTAAGTATTAAGTCCTTTTTGGATTTGTGAGATCATTGTGTTTTAGGAAAAATTAATATTACGGCCTTCTTGCCTTTTCTCCCTTCGCTTGAAATCACTAGTTCTCCGGATTGCGTAAATGCAATTCCCTCGGGCTGGGTGAGCTGATTTTCGTCCAACCTCCAGGCTCCTTTGAAGTTGCCATTTAGCCCATAGCAGACAATCATTTTTACTCCTTTAGATCCAATGATGAACAGATCATTGGATTGGGGCTGGATTGCAATTCCAGAAGGGTTAAATGTCTCTTCTGAGTCATTTAGAAAATCACGACTGTCGATTGAGAGTATGGGCGAATGATCCATCTGTTTTGATTGGAGGTCAAAGGCGTAGACGCTTCGCGTTCGATCTTTCTTCTTCGATGATCCTTTGCAAGCAATCAGCAGGCGATTTCTTTTGATGTCATGGCATAAGCCTTCCGGATCTTGATCTTTGCGAAGGCCTAGTTCGTAGTATTCGCGATAGGAGTTTTTTCTGGTGTAGTTAGTGATTTCGTAGATCGCTGGATGCTTTCCTGCTTTCAGCAAATAGGCGGTATCCCCCACAATCGCGATGTCCTCTGAGTCGCCATCTTCGTGCTTGATGTACTCTGTGATTGTTCCAGAAATTAAATTGAAAGTGTAAATCTGTACGGCCTCATCTTGCACGAAAGCTAGAAAATCGTTGCTCACTAGAGGCGATATTCCGGAAATTTCTCTATATTTATTTGGTAATGAATAGCTTTTTGTTGGAGCGCTCAAGTCGTAAGGGAAGTGTGTGTGGCTCATTGATTTATTTCATCGATTAATTCCATAAATTGCGTTGATTGCATCTTGGTTTTGTCTTCCCATTGTTGAGGCTTCTTGTCCTCAGCTGGTTCTTTCCTTTCGCTTTCATGAGTGTCCCGTTCCCGGCGGATGATTACCCTCTTTTGATTCTCATCGATTCGCCTGTGACGAGCTGAAGGCATTCGTTTGGCTGCTGATCTTGGTCTATCGAGGTGTACGACCTTTTCGGCGTCAGCTTGCTGTCTTCGTCAGAGTGACTTCGGGGAGGGATGATCAGGGTCTGACCTTGTCACCGCTGCCTTCCATGCTGCGCATCGCCCAGGCTTTAGACACCCAGTTGCGCGAGGCGATGCAGCGGGCTTTCCCGGAGGTGGATGCTCTTCTCGATCCTCAGCTTGCGCCGGCAAGCAAGCCGGAATTTGGTGATTTCCAGGCCAATGGCGCCTTGCCCTTGGCGAAGCCTCTGAAGCAAGCGCCACGCCAAATTGCCGGGGCGATTGTGGAGGCGCTTCAGGTAGATCCAGCGTTCACAGACCTGTGTTTAGAGCCCCAGATCGCTGGTCCGGGCTTTATCAACCTCACTATTCGACCGGAGCGCTTAGCGGCTGAGGTGTCAGCACGGCTTGGCGATCCGCGCCTGGGCGTGCCTGAGGTGCACAGCGATGCAGCGGTGGTGGTCGATTTTTCCAGCCCCAACATCGCCAAGGAGATGCACGTCGGCCATCTGCGCTCCACGATCATTGGTGATTCTCTGGCTCGGGTGCTCGAGTTCCGCGGCCATCGGGTGCTGCGCCTCAACCATGTGGGTGATTGGGGAACCCAGTTCGGGATGCTGATCACCCATCTCAAACAGGTGGCCCCTGAGACCCTCAACACGGCCGATGCGGTTGACCTTGGCGACTTGGTGGCCTTCTATCGCGAGGCCAAGAAGCGTTTCGACGACGACGAGGCCTTTCAGACCACGTCTCGAGAAGAGGTGGTGAAGCTGCAGGGTGGGGATCCGGTGTCACTGAAGGCGTGGGGATTGCTCTGCGATCAGTCGCGGCGAGAGTTTCAGAAGATTTACAACCGGCTTGATATTCGTCTGAGCGAACGGGGCGAATCGTTCTACAACCCCTATTTGGCGTCAGTCCTCAGAGGCCTGCAGGAGGCTGGCTTGCTCGTCACCGATGACGGTGCGGAGTGTGTCTTCCTTGAGGGCGTGAACGGGAAGGATGGCAAGCCCTTGCCGGTGATTGTTCGCAAGAGTGATGGTGGTTTCAATTACGCCACCACCGACCTGGCAGCGATCCGTTATCGCTTTGCGCTGGCCTCGGAGGGAGATGGTTCGCACCGCGTGATTTACGTGACCGATGCGGGGCAGGCGAATCATTTCGCTGGTGTGTTTCAAGTGGCGAAACGGGCGAATTGGATCCCAGAGGGCGGCCGACTGGAGCATGTGCCTTTCGGGCTGGTCCAGGGCGAAGACGGCAAGAAACTCAAAACCCGTTCGGGTGACACGG
>JASJLK010000019.1:0-11691 GCA_037620855.1 Synechococcus sp. ChBW.bin.23
TATTTTCACGTTGATTTGGCGTTCCCTGCACGTAGATGCTGCGGACTTGGCCACTCTCGTAGGTGAGTCCGGAGTAGTTGCTTCCGGCTAGCGCAGAAATCGTGTCCATCGCCTCTTTGAAGTCGACGTTGAGAGCCCCCATCACCTCGCGATTGATGTTGAGGCCGATCGCTGGAGAGCTTGGGGTGAACTGGGTGTAAACGCTGGAAAAGTCTCCGCTTGCATCAGCCTTCTTGATCAGTTGGCCCGCCAAATCGGAGAGTTCGTTGAAGCTGTAGGCACTGTTGCTGAGGTCGTTGAATTGGAAGTAGAAACCTCCTTGGGCGGAGAAGCCAGGCACCGCTGGTGGGCCTGAAGCTCGCGCAAGTCCGTCGCTTAATTGGATTAATTTGGCATTGAGCCGTTTGACGATGGCATCTGAACTATGTTCAGCGCCTTTGCGCTCTTCCAAGGGCTGAAGGCCGAAGAAAAAGATGCCTTGATCAGGGCTTGAGCCGTTGAAGCCAAACCCGTTGATAACGGATGCATTGTCCACATCGTCTTCCTCACTGAGAACCTTGGCGATTTGGTTGCCGAGCTTTTTGGTTTCCACCAGGGAAGCCCCGTTCTGCAGTTGGAAAATCCCCACTCCATAGCCTTGATCCTCATCGGGAATAAAGGCTGTGGGGAGGGTCGTGAAGGCGAAGCCGGTGGCCAGGATCCCTGCAACCAGTCCAATCAGAACGATGCGGCGGGCTTGGATCATCCGTTTAAGAAGCCTGGAGTAGGTGTTTTCGAGACGCTCAAAATTGCGGTTGAACACCTTGAAGATCAGTGGCAGGTTCGATCCAGCGAGGGCACCGATCACGATGCCGGCGATGTAAGTCCAGTTCCCAAAAGAAGCAGCACTGAAGCGGCCAAAGGCCAAGCCCACGATCACACCCACCACAATCCAACTGCGTCCCTTCGCTTCCGGTGGTTTTTTCTGCGAAAGGATCAAACCCGAGAGCATCGGTGAAAACGTCAGCGCGTTAAACGCAGAGATGGCAACCGAAAAAGCGATCGTCAGTGCGAACTGTTTGTAGATGATCCCGATCCCACCTGGATAAAACGCAACGGGTACAAACACCGCCATCAACACGAGGGCGGTTGCAAGTAGCGCACCGAAGAGCTCGCCCATGCAAGCCAGTGCTGCCTCGCGGGGCTTCATTCCCTGGTCGATGTTGGTGGAGACAGCTTCGATCACCACGATGGCGTCATCCACCACGAGGCCTGTTGCCAGCACAAGCCCCAGCAGAGTGAGCTGATTGATCGAAAACCCGAAGATATTGAGGAAGGCGAATGTTCCCACCAGAGAAATCGGAATGGCGAGGCTGGGCACCACGGTGGCGCGCCAGTTTTGGAGAAAAAGAAACAGGATGATTAACACCAACACGATCGCCAGTCCGAGGGCGTCAACCACTCCATCAACGGAGGATTCGATGAATTGGCCGATGTTATAAATTTGATTAATCGTGACGCCAGGAGGCACGGTGCTTTTGAACTGGTTGAGTTGATCAACAACGGCTTCAGAGACATCGAGAGCATTGCTCGAAGGTGTCTGATAGATGGCAACAGTGAGCGCTTCTTTTCCGTGTTTATCAATAGCCTGCACCGAGAAGGTGTTAGTGCCATAGCGCACTTCGCCTACATCCTTCAGTTTGAGCAGATTGCCGGAGGGCGAGCGGCTGAGGATCAGGTTGTTGAAATCATCGATCGAGATCAGATTGCCGTTGTTCTCAACCACAATCGGGTAGGTATAGGCCTGGTCGCCTGAGGCTGGAGGTCCTCCAACAAGGCCACCAACAGCCACGCTGTTTTGAGACTGCACTGCATTCAGTACGCCTTCAGCTGTGAGTTTGTTAGCTGCAAGTTTGCTTGGATCAACAAACAGCCAGAAGGCAGGATTGGCGCCTCCGATGATGCTGACTGTGGCAACACCTTCTACCCGTGAAAGAGGGTAATAGAGCTGTTCGTAGACAAGTCCGTTCAAAAATGCAGCATCAAATTGCCCTTCGCTGGAACTGATTTCATAGGCAAGAAGGATGGATGGGTTGCTTTGCGTTACGGATACCCCTGTTTCTTTTACCTGGTCTGGGAGTTGGGGATTGGCCAGAGATACACGGTTCTGGACATTCACCTGATCGATATCAATATCTGTTGTTTGGTCGAAATAGACATTGATGGTGCTGTTGCCCGTCATGTCGGTGTTCGAGGAGATGTAGCTCACTCCGGGAACGCCGTTGATCTGTTGCTCCAAGGGATTCGTCACCGCTTGCTCGGTCACCTCTGCATTGGCGCCTCCAAAGGTTGCACTGACCAGGATCAGAGGATTGGCAATGTTTGGCAGGTTGGCAATGGGCAGGATCGGGATCGAGATCAGCCCCGCCAGCACAATCAAAATGCTGCAGACCGTGGTCAAGACCGGTCGCTTGATGAAATTGTCAGAGAAGGCCATCGGTTTAATTGCCTCCTGCTGAAACCTTCACAGGAATGCCACTGCGAAGCCGGCTTGTGTTGCTAATCGCCACTTTGTCCCCAGCTTGGAGTCCAGAGATCACGGGATAAAGGTTGTTTTGCAGATCCCCGAGTTGCACCTTCGTTTGAATCACGATCGGGGTGTTGCCTGGAAGTTTTTCCAGTTTTTTCAACGCTTGAGCCGACGTGTTGGCTGAGCGTTTGATTTTCGGCAGCGCCTTGCTGATAGGTACCACCTCATAAACGAAAGGTTGCTGCGCTTGCATCATTACGGCCTGCACCGGTATCGCTAACTGTTCACTCGATCCAGTAATGATTTCGGAGGCAACATATTGGCCTGTTTTTAATTGTCCGGTGAGGTTGGGGAATACCGCCTTCACCATCAGTGTGTTGGGAGGATTGCCGGCTTTGGAACTCGCATAGTAAGGCGATACAAAGGTGATCTCCCCTTCACCAGTGACCTGTGGGGTGGATTGCGATGCGAGCTGTACAGGTTGCCCCACTTTGACTTGGGATGCCTGCGAAGCGGGAATTTCCATCAACGTCCAGAGGGTGGAATTGTCAACAATTCCTGTGATAACGTCTCCAGTTTTGACGTAATCTCCGATTTTTACGCTGTCCAAGTCACCGATCACTCCATTAATAGGAGAGCGCACAAACTTATAGTTAAGATTGGCCTTGTCAGCGATTGCTTGATCTCTTGATGTGATTGCTTTTGTTGCATAGGCGTCACGACGTTTCGCTGATGCGGCTCCTTGTTCGTAGAGAAATTGGTATCTTTCAGCATTCACTTTGTCATAGCGAGCTTCTGATTGAGAGGCATCGAGCTGGGCGCTCAGTTGCGTGTTATCGAGCACAAGAATCACTTGACCTGCTTGAACTTGATCCCCTTCCTTGACAAGTTTCTTGATCACGCGGCCATTCGTTTCAGGGCTGAGCGTCACGTTGGTGGTGGACTCGAGAGGGCTAATCGCTTTGATACTGGGTTTGAAGCTGCCTTGGGAGATCGTTGCAGTGTTGATGGATAAAAATGTAGTGCTGGATTTCTTGCTCTGCCCGCATGCTGCAAGCGCAACCGAGAGAGTCAGTACAGCAACAAAAG
Source organism: Synechococcus sp. ChBW.bin.23 (assembly GCA_037620855.1). Taxonomy (GTDB): domain Bacteria; phylum Cyanobacteriota; class Cyanobacteriia; order PCC-6307; family Cyanobiaceae; genus Synechococcus_C. The sequence continues at coordinate 3,599 of JASJLK010000019.1, forward strand.
GGCCCCGCACAATGCAACCGATGAGTTGTGCGGAATTTACCTGTTATTGGCGACAGATGACGTCGATGACGCCTTGAGTTTTCATTCAGTTTCCATCGGGCGAGCTCGGCAACATGTTTGCGGATGCTTTTGCTTGCCGTTGGATTGATGGGGAACTCAGGGATCCGCACTGTGTCCCCCGATCTTGAGTTTGAAATGGTGTAACGCATCAACCTTTTGATGAGTTAGCTCAAAAGCAACAGCTTGCTTCAACAGTTTCCCAATGGAGCACTGGCAGGGCTTCTTCTCACTGCCGGGCTTAGCTCAGGAGCAGATTGTCCACGAAATCGCGCCAGCTCAAACTCTTCTGCTGGTTCGCGAAAACCAACTCTTGTTCCTTTGCAGTGAGCCGTGTCTGGCCGATGCTCTTAAGGAGTCGGGCCAGTTCATCTTGGTCGAGACGATCGTTGCTATTGGTATCCACTGGCATTAAGTACAGCAGTAAGCGCTCCTCTCCCTGCCGGAGTCGTTGTAGTCGTTGGATGAGCTGGCTGAATTCAGTGGAGTCGATTCGTCCATCATCATTGAGATCCATCGAAGCAATCGTTGCCGCTAATTGATCGTTAAGGGATGAAAGGCGTCGCAGTCGGGTGTCATCCTTCGTGCCGGCTACTGTTAGTGCATTGCGAAGCTCGTCAAGGCTGAGGTTGCCATCATGATTGCGATCGAGCTGATCAAAAAGCTGTTGAATCTGGTTGTTCGCTTCCGTTTCTGGCTGTTTTATCTCAACGTTTGGGACCGTGCCTTCGATCCGATGTTGAAGATTGCGACGGAAAGAGCCAATGAGTTCACTCGCTACCAGAAATCGTTTGCGATGTTCTTCAGGGGTGACGACTGCATGCAACGCAACCGGAATCAGTGCGGGCAGCGCTTTCCCGGCAACATGCTGCATGATCCAAGTGGTGACCACGAAGCTCATCGTGAGTGGTGGCAGGTTGCCCATCCATCTCTCCTGAAGCGCCTGTAGCAGGCTGGCCAACGCTGCTCCAATCAGAGCGATGGCCAGGGTTCTGCGTCCGGGAGCGTAGAAGATACCGCCAAGGGCGATCGCGACCAAAACACAGTTGTAACCCCATAGGCCTTGGGCTACTGCAGCTGGATCAGTACCGTTTACCAAGGCGGTGATCATCCCTATCAGCGCGCCACATGCTCCGAGTGCAGCTGCGATCGGGCTTGCTACCGCAACGGCTAGGAGTACCAGCCATCCGCTGGCAAGGTCTGAGCAGAGAAAGACCTGTCCGAAGCTGTGGGGAAGTCCGAGCGCTAATGCCTGCAATGAGCTGATGGAAGCAGCAGCTTGCACCGTCTCGATGGAGTCAGGGATTCGAGGACTGACCAACACCACGAGTCCCCAGGTGGTCAGGCAGAACGGCAGAGTGAGCGCCGGCGGGTCGCCGCGGCGATGAAAGCGTCGACGCCATAGCTCGATTATCACCGTTGTCAGTCCGCCACCGATCACCACTAAAACCGCAATTAGCCAGGCATCTGATACGGAGATGGAGTTCGATAGAACGGCGGCTGCGCATCCCACAAGGGCACCATTGAAGCCGTGGATTCCCTGATCACGGAGGTTTTGGCCAAGATTCAGCAGGCTGGAAAGGGTATTGCCAGCAGCCATTCCTACGACAGCCAAAAGCGCCATCCAGGGCGATTGGAGCAGGAATGCCAGAAGTAATAGAGCACCGCTTAAGGGATGGTTGATGAAGATCACCTGGGAAAAGCTGCGTAGTCCGCTTCCCCACTGGCCCGTTGGGAAATGCTGTTCAGCGAGCAAGCTCTGTCGCCTTACCTGTGGAGGTGCTGGCAGCAGAGGTTGTATCAGCTCATAAATGGAAGGGGCGTCAGCTTGCATGGGATGAAGATGAGGTGCTGAACCGATGCCCAAGAACCTCTAGCCCAGCCCGGAAGATTCCCAAAGAGAGTTCCGCCAGGGTGTTCAGTTCGTCGAGGTAGGGATTGATTTCACAAATTTCCCAGCAGCAGACCCGGGGATCTGAGAGAAGCGTGCGTAGCAGGAGAACGGCCTCATTCGCCCAGAGCCCACCTGGAACTGGGGTGCCTGTGCCTTTGCAGATGGTTGAGTCCATCGCATCCACATCGAAGGTCACATAGATCAGGTCCACCTCGGCGAGGTGGGATAGGCAGCGATTAGCAGCTTGGATGGCTCCATCACGTCTGACCTCCTCGGTGCTGATCACTGGGATTGAGTGGGTGGCCAACGTGACATCCTCAGCGGCCTCGGTGTCTCTGACTCCTACATAGATGAGATCACGGAAGGCGATCGCTGCGGATTCGAGACCATGCAGGTGCTGAAGATCCTTCCAGAGTTGCCGTGTGACTGGGTCTGGATCATTGATCGCCTCTGAAAGGTTGTCGTGCCCGCAAGCGATCGCCAGCGGCATCCCATGCATGTTCCCGGACGGAGTCGTGAAGGGGGAATGAATATCAGCGTGTGCATCGATCCAGATCACCCCAAGCCGCGACTGAGGATGGGCACGACGGATCCCTGCGATCGTGGAGGCGGCGGTGGAGTGGTCCCCTGCAAGCACCAACGGGAAGCTCCCCTGCTGAAGAGTGGTGCAAACCAAGTTCGCTGCGTCGTGCATCACATCAGCGATGGTTTTGATGTGACGCGCTTGGGGGGTCTTGCTGTCACCTGCGGTCGCTGCTTTCGCCGATTGTGTTCGCGCTCCCTGGATCTCGAGGATCAGGCCTTCACTGATCCTGCGGAGATCTTGTTGATGTTGCAACGCATTTTTGAGTAGTTCGATGCCTGCGCTTGCTCCCGGTTTGCCTGCTCCCAGGTCACAGTCAACCTCCACGAGACTGACTCCATCCAGATGTGCTGTGCTGCTCAGCTGCACCAGGTTTTTCTTTAAACGCTTTAGGTCTGCGAGGGAACAACTGAGACGGTTGTTCCCCTCGAGCAGGGGTAAAAATTCATCAAGACTGATCTGTTCATCTCCACTGCGATCAAGTTGCTCCAGCAACTTCTGTAAATCGATGGATGCATCTGGTGCGATCAGCAGAGAGAGAATGATGGAGAGTTCGTCGTAATCAAGGTATCCGTTGCTATCGGTGTCGACTAGTTGAAAAATATCTCTCAATAGCTGATGGGTTCCCAGCTTCGGTTGTTTCAGAGCCCAGCTCAGAAATTCCTCGCGGCTCATGGAACCTTGGTCATTCATTAACTGGCGTAGGGCTTGGGCTTCCTGTTCAGCAATGATCCCCGACATTGAGTTCAGTACCTGCTCTACCTCGTTCGGAGTGATGACTCCATCTCCGTTTACATCAAAAAGAGAGTAGAGAGAGGAGAGTTCGCTCTTGAGAGGGATTGTTGACATGAAAATGTATTAGTAAAGGCTCGGATAGGCCCTGAAGTGACTCAACTCCGCGAGCATCGCAAATGCTGTTGGACTGTTGGCCCTTTCTAAGGAACATCATGTGTTAAAAACTTCGACAGAATTGTCGTTTTTGCTACAATTTTTCTGGTCTCTGTAATGATAAGAGTATCAAAGTGTATTTCCCCGATGAATTTTCAAGGAAGTTTGGAAGAGTTGCAAGCTGTGGTTGCTCAATTGAATGTTCCTTGTCACTGGCAACATAAGGGCGCTTATGAGCTTGCTCTCTTTGACGACGGCGTCAGCAATCTCAAGCTGAACTGGTGGCCCCGGACGGGGGAAATGCAGTTAGTTGGAGATCCGGAAGTGAGAGACGACATCCAGGGGCGGATCCAGGCATTGCTTCTCGAATTAAAAAGGGGCTGAATGTCAAGAGTTTTGCTTCATTGGAGCCTTTGATTTTCTGCTTCCCCTGGCCATTAGTTGATACAAAGAAGTATTTGAAGAGAATGAATTTTGGGCTTAGCAATGAGACTGATCGCTCCGCTAAATTCTTTGCGTAAGTTGACCAATTGGTAGTATATTTTCTGAACTCAAGGCCATGGATTCAGCAATCTTTTTGCTCTTGCTGAGCATGATTGAAAGGCAGGCCCTTGCATCTGCTAGGGAATTAACTAGACGCCGATGAAGTTGATTCGGCGCACGACAAAGATCAATGTTTTGGTGTGAGCGAATGGTGCGTCACGGAGATCAAGTGGTTGGTCTGACCTATGAGCAAACGCTTTCGGCGGTACGCAAAATGGCAGCTATTCACGCGGAGTTCTGGATGGATGCTGCCTTGGAACAGCACAACTGGCTTCCCCATCACGGCCTTTGGTTTGCATCACCAAAGCAGAATGTTATCGAAGATTTTTTTGCTAATTATGGTGTTCGGTTTGGTTCAGCAGTGACCGCTAATTATGGTGCTGTGCTCGAGCAAAGTGACGCGATCAATGCAGCATTGAGCCAACGCAAATGGACCCTGATCCATGGTGATTTAAGGGCCGATGATCTTTTGTTTGATGCCAACTCAGGAGCCCCTAAGTCGGTAATCCTGGATTGGTCATGGGCTGCCCGTGGCCATGCAGCCGTTGATATGGCCTTTCTAGTGGGTGGCAATACGCCAGTGGCCCAGAGATCCGGCCGTTACGTTGATTTTGTTCAGGCTTGGCACGCGGTGCTGATTGCCAATGGAGTTGATCATTACAGCTTGGATGATGCTTGGTACGACTGGCGCTTGGCGGCCCTGCGCTGCATGACTGCTGGGGATGCGCTGCATGGATTTGCTTCAAGCGATTCTGCCTCAACCCGCGTGGCATTGTTTATGGATGATGCGATTCAGCGGCACGCTGCGTTTGCCCTGGAATTGGAAGCGTGGCGCGCTTTGCCTGATCTCGCAGGTTTTTCTGAGCCCTGATCAGCGAAGTTGGATGGCATCGATCGACTATCAAGGCTGCATTTCGGGTCGCTTCCTCATCTCTTCCCCGTTGGGTGATCTGTGAGGAATGACAGTTTGGTGTTCAGTGCAGGACGGATGGTGCTCACGAGGATGGTCAATCAGGTTGCGACTGAATGGCGCCTGATCATTGAGTGCAGTAATGACCCATGGGTCGCGCCTCATTGCAGATCTATTCCTCTTAGGCGGGACCAGGCAGGTGCTGCGGAGTTGAGCTGGCAGACGATGGCTGATGTTCTGGATGGAGTCGGCAAGCTCAGCAGCATGGGGATGAAGCTGGTTTTAACCTGGATTGGTGGGATCTTCCAGCGTTTGTGCTTGTCGGGAATGTCTCTAGGCCGTACTCAGGCCTGGGTTGTTGCCTGATGAAAGGGCTGGGGCTTGGAGGCAGCAGCGATCTGAGCGAAATAGCGACAGAACTCTGTTACTCGCTTCTGGCCTGGTGGGAGGTGCATGGCCGCAAGGATCCTGTTCTGAAGCCATGGATGTTTACTCCTGAGGGGAAATGGCCTGAGCCCTGCGAGCACTTGAATCCATATCCGATTCATGTGGCTGAAGTGATGCTGCAGCAAACACAGCTGAAGGTGGTCCTGCCTTATTGGCAGAGCTGGATGGAGTCCTTCCCAACTCTTGAGGCGTTAGCGGAAGAGGAGCAGCATTCGGTGCTGCTGAGGTGGCAAGGGCTCGGCTACTACTCGCGGGCTCGTCGTTTGCATCAGTCAGCTCAGAACTTGCTGAAGCGCATGGGCCCCGATGTGGCTGTGGATCCTCAGAGCTGGTCTCGGGACCTGGCTTTCTGGCTGGAGTTGCCGGGGATCGGTCTCAGTACGGCTGGAGGCATCCTTTCCTCGGCTTTCAATCGTCCCCTTGCGATCCTGGATGGCAACGTACGCAGGGTTTTGGCGCGCCTGCAGGCCCATTCGCGTCCGCCGATGCGGGATCAACCCCTGTTTTGGTCTTGGAGTAAGGCATTCATTGGCGCGGCCCCAACGCGTGCAAGAGATCTGAATCAGGCACTGATGGATCTTGGTGCCACGGTTTGCACGCCTCGCTCGCCCAATTGCGCGTGCTGTCCTTGGCAGATGCATTGCGCTGCTTACGCTGCTGGCGATGTGGAGCGCTATCCCGTGAAAGACACCCCTCGAGCAGTGCCCTTCCAAGTGATTGGTGTGGGGGTGGTGCTGAATATTGCAGGTGAGGTGTTGATCGATCAACGCCTGAATGAGGGACTGCTGGGTGGACTCTGGGAATTTCCCGGCGGGAAGCAGGAGCCTGGTGAGGCAATCGTTGACACCATCTCCCGCGAATTGCGGGAGGAATTGGCCATTGATGTGTCTGTGGGGGAGGAGCTGATCAGCCTTGACCATGCCTACAGCCATAAAAAGCTGCGTTTTGTGGTGCACCTCTGCCAGTGGATCAGTGGTGAACCGCAGCCGCTTGCGAGCCAGCAGGTGCGTTGGGTGCGTCCGGAGTGTTTGGTTGACTATCCCTTCCCTGCAGCCAACGCCAAAATCATTGCGGCGTTGTTGGACCATATCCCTGAGTAAAGGGAAGTTGGGTTGGCATCACGCCCAGCCTTAGCCAGCCTTAAGGCCTTCGACTTGATGTCATGGCTGACCTCTTCGCTTTGCCCCCTCGTGTGTTGTGCCTGGGTGAGGCGTTGGTGGATCGGCTTGGGCCGCTTGGAGGGGATCCGGCGACTGCTTCTCCTGAATCCTGTGATGATCGCTTGGGTGGTGCACCCGCCAACGTGGCCTGTGCTCTTGCCCGATTAGGTACTCCTGTGGGCCTGATTGGTCGACTTGGTCAGGATGCCATCGGTGCTGCATTTCTCGAGCTTTTCAAGGGCCGGGGTGTCGATGTGCGGGCTCTTCAATCAGACGCAAGTCGTCCGAGCCGCGTGGTGTTGGTTCGCCGCCATGCCAATGGGGAGCGTGTGTTTCAGGGTTTTGCCGGAGATCAAGACCTGGGTTTCGCGGATCAAATGTTGGATCGTGGTGAATTGGAAGCCGTCTGGCCTGGCGTGTGTGATCAAGCTCGCTGGTTGTTAGTTGGCACGATTCCATTGGCAACGATCGCTTCTGCCGACGCCTTGCATTGGGTGTTGGCTCAAGCCCAGGCGGCAGGCCTTGCGTTGGCTTTAGATGTGAACTGGCGCCCCACCTTCTGGAATCCCGATGCCGATCCAGCGGCGGGTCCTACCGCTGATGCACTGGCGGTGATCAAGCCGTTGTTGGAGCAGGCCTCCCTGATCAAATTGGCGCGGGAGGAGGCATTGTGGTTCTTTGGCAGTGATGATCCTGCTGCTATCGCTGCGGATTTGCCGCAGCAGCCCGATGTGGTGGTGACGGACGGAGCTGAACCCATTCGCTGGTTGATCGCTCATGAGGCTGGGAGCATGCCGGTGTTTCAGCCCTCTCAGGTGATCGATACCACGGGTGCAGGCGATGCCTTCACCGCAGGCCTATTGCACTGTTGGGATCGTCCAGTCACGGAGCGGTTGCGCTTCGCATCAGCCTGCGGTGCCATGGTTTGCAGCGGCGCCGGAGCCATCGATCCACAACCGCGAGAGCAGGATGTTCTCGCTTCCCTCAATCAATGACAGTACGGGCGTTGCTTCGGATGGGCGATCCTCTGCTGCGCCAGCTGGCCCAGCCGGTGATGGATTGCCAAGCCCCGCGTCTAGTTGAGTTGGTCGCGGATCTTCAGGACACGATGGAAGCCCATTCCGGTGCCGGGTTGGCGGCACCGCAGATTGGCATTCCTCTGCGTGTGGTGATCTTCGGTGGGGGAGGCCCCAATCTCCGCTATCCCGATGCTCCACCGGGTGCCGTTTACGGCCTGCGTTGGTCGGTTGTTGGGGCCATGCTCTCTGTGATCGGCGGGGAAGCCGTCCTGCTGGGTTTTGCAACGGGCGCGATTCCAGAGGTGTTTCAGGGGCGTCTGCCTTTGATCCCAGCACTTGTTGTGGCCTGCACGGTTTTGGTTATGGATCAGCTCATCGCTCGCTGGTGGTCGTCTTGCTTGCAGACCTGATTGTTGGGGACTTCAAGGAGACGGTGCGTCCGCTAGCAGGGGCGTAGTTGAGATCCAAGAGCCAGGCGTCTGGAAGGGAAAGGCTGAGCCGCTCCGGCCACTCCACTACGAGCAAGGCTCCAATTGCGTTGGCCTCTTCCTCCTCTTGAAGGAAAAGGTCGTCGGCTGCGATGGCTTGCTCG
>JASJLK010000020.1:0-7801 GCA_037620855.1 Synechococcus sp. ChBW.bin.23
GTGCTTTTGAACCGCTTGAGCGCGTTGACGACAAAAGAAGAACGAAATCTTGCTATCAAACTTGCCTATCTCACGGCAATGGTCTCAAGAGACCGGGGTGATTTAACAGACATCAATACCCAGGAGTTCGATCTTTTTCAAATGATCGTTGATGCAGTGCAGTGCCCAGAGGAACGCGTTCGGGCTATTCATTGGGCGGCTGATGAAGAGCTCAAGCAATGGAGCATGCCTTCTCTCAAGCAGGTGCTGCTGAGCTGGTTGGGCTGACTGGCAGCTCTAAAAGGTAATTACAAATAAGAATCTTTTTGGGTCACTCGCCCCAAAGGAAACGGAGAACTCAAGCCATACAGACGAACCACACAGGAGGCCTACAGGCAATGGTGGACAGGTCAACCTTTGCTTATCACTCAGGGAAAGTCGCAAGCGAAAAACCTGCCCCATGGAGAACGAGCAGGCTCAGGCAAGCCTTTGGAGTTTGAGCTCAAGCGGATTGTTCGGCAGGTTTATCTGCTCAAACATGGTTGATTCGAATCAGAATTGATCCAGGAAGCGCAGATCACTGGTGTACAGACGGCGGATGTCGTCAATGCCATGACGCACCATGCAAAACCGTTCCACTCCCAAACCAGCAGCAAAACCGCTCCAACGATCGGGATCAAGGCCTAAACCTTCGAGGACTGCCGGATCCACCATTCCGCAACCCATCACCTCAAGCCAGCGCCCTCGCCACTGGACATCCACCTCAGCCGAAGGTTCCGTAAATGGGAAGTAACTGGCGCGAAAGCGCACCGGCAGGTCGCCAAAGAACGCCTTAAGGAACTGCATCACCGTGCCGCGGAGGTGACTGAAATCCAAGCCCTCATCGATCGCCAACACCTCCACCTGATGGAACACAGGAGAATGGGTCGCATCGACCGCATCCCGCCGGTACACCCGGCCTGGAGCCACGATCCGCACCGGTGGTGGATTGGTTTCCAGGTGTCGGATCTGCACCGGCGAAGTGTGGGTGCGCAACAACAGGTTGTCTTGCAGATAAAAGGTGTCCTGCATATCGCGGGCAGGGTGCTCAGGCGGAATGTTCAGCGCCGTGAAGTTGTGGTGATCCGTCTCCACTTCAGGACCTTCTTCCACCTGATAACCAAGGCCACAGAACAGATCAACAATCTCCTCTGTGGTGGTGATCAATGGGTGCCGATGTCCCATCGGCACCCCCAGAGGAGCCGCCGTGACATCAAGGGTTTCAGCTGCGATTCGTGTCGCCATCGCAGCACTATTCACCGCCTCAAGGCGCTCAGATAGACGCTGCTGCACCTGGCTCTTCAAGACATTGGCGCGCTGGCCTACCACCGGGCGTTCCTCGCCTGGCAGCTTGCCCATCGCCCCCAGAACGGCTGAAAGCCGACCCTTTTTACCAAGTAATCCAACGCGAAGCTGCTCGAGAGCGGCGGCATCGGCGGCCGCCTGAATCTCAACAACCGCCTCCGCCTCTAATGCGTCCAGCTGATCAGTGAGCTGCTTCAGGGAGATCGTGGCGCTCAAGGCATCGGTATCGCGGCAATGACTGTAGGCAGCCATCGCGACTAGGTTCCATCCGACGCATACCAATCCCCCTGATGAACCCCCTGCGGATTCTGATCAGCAACGACGACGGCGTGTTTGCCGACGGCATCCGCAGCCTGGCGGCAGCGGCAGCCTCTGCTGGCCATCAGGTCACGGTGGTATGCCCCGACCAGGAGCGCTCCGCAACGGGCCATGGATTAACCCTTCAGACCCCCATTCGTGCCGAACGCGCAGATGAGCTGTTTGAACCTGGAATCAAAGCCTGGGCCTGCAGCGGGACCCCTGCTGACTGCATGAAATTGGCCCTGTTTGAACTGCTTCCCGAGAAGCCAGACCTGGTGCTCTCTGGAATCAACCACGGCCCCAATCTTGGCACCGATGTGTTTTGCTCGGGAACCGTGGCAGCGGCGATGGAGGGCACCCTGGAAGGCCTGCCGGCAATGGCCGTGAGCAGCGCTTGTTTTCAATGGAGAGAATTCCAAGCCGCCGCAGATTTAGCCGTGCAGGTGGCAGAGGCCGCCCTTGCTGATCAATGGCCTGAGAACCTTTTACTCAACCTCAACGTGCCGCCCTGCAAGCAGGAGGCCATGGGGGAACTGCGCTGGACCCGTCTTTCAATCCGTCGCTACGACGAACAGTTCAGCGCTCGGGTCGACCCCCGTGGCCGCACCTATTACTGGTTGGCCGGTGAAGCCGTCGAAGATTTCGAGTCGGGCGGTGATGGCCCCCGCGACTGGCCCACTGACGTGGCACAAATCCAAGCGAATGCTCCGTCGCTCACACCGATTCAACCTGAGCTCTTCTGGCGAGGAGGTCTCGCCTCCTTGCCCCAACTACCCCTCCATCGATAGCTGAGTGTTCGTCTTGCGAAGCCCTCATCCGCTCAGCTTGTGCGGTAAATCCGCTGCAACATCCAAAGCGAGAACAGCAAACCAATGAGATGTGCAAACAACACCTGCGTGTTGCTCAGCACCGAAAGCATCTCTAGGGAGGTGATCGCCATATTTTCTCCCGCTCCCCTTGCTCCAATGGCAATGCCTGGCGTCTGCATCGAGGCCTGCACAAACAGGGCACCAGCCAAGGATTGATAGCCAACAGCGGCAAACACCAGGCCCAACAGATCAGCGAACAAACTGCGCTTGATCGTGCGACTGGCCTCCCCTCGACTGGGTCGCGCGCCACTCCCCAAAGCCCGTCCCAGCCGAACCACCAACCAGCCCTGCCAGAGACTGAACAACAACACAAAAAACGACAGAGTGGTGAGCGATAGGCCCGGGCCTAATCCCAAGGCTTTATCGGCATTTCTGCTCAAGCTTCCACCGATGTTGTTGAACATCAACACCCCCAAAATCACAATCCCAAGACCGGTTTGCGTCCAAAAGCGAATCCAAGCGGTGCGACGCAAGCCAAGAGCAAGCAGTTGGAAATCGAGCCGATCGGCCATGCGATGTAGGAGGTCTGTCGTCCAAACTTGCCATCAACCACAGATCCGTGCACAACGCCGTTGATTCCTCTCTGCTCTCCACAGCAGGCCAAAACCCCCACAACCCTGGCGTTGGGCAGCTTCGACGGCCTCCATGCAGGTCATCGGCGGGTGATCGCGTCTGTAACCGAAACAGATCACCTCAATGCCATTCCCACGGTGGTGAGCTTCTGGCCACATCCACGCGAGGTGCTGCACGGTGAGCCACGCCTGCGCCTCGATCTCCCAGAAGAAAAGCTCGAGCTCCTCGAGCCGCTTGGCATCCAGCAGCTGGTCTTGGTGCCTTTCAATCGCCAACTGGCGCAGCTCAGTGCCGCCGAGTTTGTAGAGCAGGTGCTGCTCGGTTGCCTTAAGGCACGCCAAATCGCCGTGGGGGCCAACTTCCGATTCGGTCGGGGCCGGGAAGGCGACACCAACACGCTGCGGGCCTTAGCGGAAGCAGCTGGAGTACAGGTTTCGGTGTTGCCGATTTTGGAGGATGCCGGAGGACGGATGAGCAGCAGTCGCATTCGCGAAGCGCTATCGAATGGCGACCTACAAGCCGCCAGCATCCTGCTCGGCCGCCCCTACCGCTTCCGAGGAACGGTGGTGCGCGGTCGAGGCTTAGGGCGCGATTTGGGCTGGCCCACCGCGAATTTGCAAGTGGATGGGCGCAAGTTTTTGCCAGGGCTTGGCGTGTATGCCGCCCGCGCCTGGACGCAGCGCGATGGCGAAGGGCGAAATAGCGAAGCATTGCCGGCCGTGATGAATCTCGGCCCCCAGCCCACAGTGGATCCCAACTCACCTTCAGCCGTTGAGGTACATCTGCTCGACAGGCGCATCGAACTGGTCGGCCAGGAGCTTGTTGTGGAACCGGTGGAACGGCTGCGCGGACAACAACGCTTTTCAGGCCTCGACGAGCTCAGTGCACAAATCGGAAAGGACGCCGAAGCAGCACGTCAGCGGCTTCAAGCCACAGCTGGGTAAGCGTTCGACAGTCCCCAGACGATAAACACACCAACGCCGCCTAGGAGGATGATCCCCCAAACCAGCACGTGCATGGTGCTCTCGGATCCGCTGTTGTCCATGGCCGCCGTGGAGCATGCGATCCTTCTCACACTGCCATGGAGCCGATGGTTGTCGAAGCAGACGCCAACCTGCGAGTGGCGCGGCTGATCGACGCCAACCTGGATCGAGCACGAGAAGGGCTGCGTGTCATTGAAGACTGGTGTCGATTTGGACTGGATCGGGACGATCTCATTGTTCCGCTTAAAGACTGGCGTCAGCGACTAGGGCAACAGCATCACGATCGCTACCGCCGCGCCCGTTCTACGGCAACAGACGTTGCCGCCGGCCTGGGCCATCCCGCTCAAGCGAGTCGTTGCACTGCCCAAGCGATTGTTAAAGCCAATGCCAGCAGGGTGCAGGAAGCCCTGCGCGTTTTGGAGGAGTTCGGACGAAATCTCGATCCAGACCTAGCCAGCACCTCAGCTGAGATTCGCTACGGGCTCTATGACCTTGAAGTGCGCATTCTCCAAGCCTGCGGGCGTCAGCACAGGCAGGAGCGCCTCGAGGCCGCCAAGCTCTGCCTGATTACAGATCCCGATCGAGACAACAATCTGGAGCGATTACTTCAGGGGGTTGAAGCCGCTCTATTGGCCGGCGTCAGCCTGGTTCAGTACCGCCGCAAACAGGGCAATGACCAACAACGCCTGCTTGAAGCGCGAGCCCTGAAAACACTTTGCTGCCGCTTCGAAGCCCTGTTCATCATCAACGACCGAATTGATCTCGCGCTCTTGGTGGATGCCGATGGCGTCCATCTCGGCCAGGACGACCTCCCCCTCTCAGAGGCGAGACAGCTGCTCGGCCCGGAGCGCTTATTGGGACGTAGCACCCACCGCCTCGAGCACCTGCTCGTGGCCCAGCAAGAGGGCGCCGACTATTTAGGTGTTGGCCCCGTCTTCGCCACCGCTACCAAACGCGATCGCAGCCCAGCCGGCCTGAGCTGGGTGAAGGAAGCCAGTCGTCATGCTGTCGTGCCCTGGTTTGCGATCGGTGGCATCGATGCTGAAACGATCCCCTCGGTTCGTGCTGCGGGTGCTCAGCGCGTTGCCGTGGTGAGCGCGATCATGGGGTCCAATGATCCGGAAGAAGCCAGCCGGACGCTGCTCCAAACCCTCACTTAACCCCCCCTTGCCTTGGTGCCATGCAATTCACGGTGAACGGCGAACAGCGCAGCCTTGATCCATCCGCCACAAGGCTGGATCAAGTGATCCAGCAGCTGGGCCATCACCCACGACTGGTCGTTGTGGAATACAACGGCCTGATCCTTACGCCGGAATTCTGGGAAGCCCAGCAGGTTCAAGACGGTGACAACCTCGAGATCGTCACCATCGTGGGCGGTGGTTCCTAGAGTTACAGGACTGTGATATGCCGTCTTGGCCTCCTCCAAACTCCGCCCCCAGGCTGGTCAAATCAGACGCTGGCTCTCGGGATTGCTGGTGCCAATGTTCGTGGTTGGGCTGCTGCTGATCAGTCCCCAGCCCAGCGAAGCCGCCCGCGGCGGCCGAATTGGAGGCGGCAGCTTCCGCGCCCCGTCCATGCCAAGAGGTGGGGGTTACGGCCGCAGTTATGGCGGCGGTGGATATGGCCGTGGGTATGGACGCGGAGGCGGAATGGGCTTTCCGTTCATCATCCCGATTTTTGGATTTGGAGGCGGCGGCCTCTTTGGCTTTTTAGTGCTCGCAGCGATCGTGGGTGTAGTGGTCAACGCAGTACGTAACGGCGGCGGTGGCGGTTCCCCTGCGCTCGGCGGTGGTTACCGAGCCCCCCGTGAGCTGTCCACCGGACCTGTGTCGTTGCTGCAAATGCAGATCGGACTGCTTGCGAGTGCCAAGTCCCTGCAAACAGACCTGCGTCAGCTCGCCGCATCCGCTGATACCAGCTCGTCGTCTGGCTTGCAACGGGTCCTGCAGGAGACAACCCTCGCCCTTCTTAGGCAGCCGGAGCTTTGGGTGTACGCCAACGTGGAATCAGGAAGCGTTCCTTTCAACTCGTCTGAGTCAACGTTTAACCGCTTATCGATGACGGAACGCAGCAAGCTGCGCGCTGAAATTACAACCAATGTGGGCGGTGTACGCAACGGCAACGCAGCGGAGTTGAGCAGCAGTGGTGATGCCGATGCAACCAACGAATTCATCGTGGTTACGGTGCTTGTTGCCAGCCGCCAAAGCGTGAAGCTCAAGCAAGCCGACAGTGGAGAAGCACTACGCGAAACGCTGCGCATTCTTGGCTCCACATCCTCCTCAGACCTAATGGCCCTTGAGGTGATCTGGCAGCCAGATGGAAGCGGCGACGTTCTCAGTGCTGATGAGCTAGTGATGGCCTATCCGAACCTTCAGCACCTCTGATTTAAGAAAATCTTCCGCCAAATTCACGTCATCAAACAAGCGGTCAGGGTTTCAACTCAATAGGTTTAAATTACTATTTCTTTATTGAGCCTTGACCTCCACTGCTCCACGCTTAGACCCCAGAGCCATGCAGTGGCAAACCAATGGTGAGCTCGATCAAGGCGACCTCATTGAGCTGGTTTGCCATCTGCGCAATGTTGAATGCAAACAGCACAGTGATGAGCTTTCACGCTTAGGCCAAAGGCATACAGAAAACATTCAAATCGGCAAGACCACGTGTAAAAGCAGGCCGCTTAAGTCAGGCCCGTCTTTGCAACATCCGCAAAGCAGCCATCGCTGCTCCGTAGCCGTTATCAATATTGACCACCACTAGTCCTGGAGCACAGCTCGCAAGCATTCCATCGAGAGCGGCACGCCCACCAGCACTGACGCCATAACCCACAGACACCGGCACACCGATCACCGGTTGGGGAAGGAGGCCAGCAAGAACAGTTGGCAGAGCTCCCTCCATGCCAGCGCAAGCAATCAGAACTGACGACTGCTGAAGCTTGGGCAGCTGATCCAACAATCGATGTAACCCGGCAACCCCTACATCCAGCAACAGATCTGCATCAATGCCATGCCAATACAACGCCAGTTGCGCTTCTGCCGCGATAGGTAGATCACTGGTACCGCCACTGAGCACCGTTACGGATCCAAGCTCCGGTCGCAGTGGAGGCGGGCTTCCAGAGGTCAAACATCGAGCCCGGGCCTCAAAATGAACAAGCTGCGCATTGCAGCGCTGAAGAACAGCCTTGGCCTTGGCCTCATCCACACGTGTGACTAGCGCTGGCTGATCCCTGGCCGCAAAGGCTTCCAAGATCGCCACGATCTGATCCACCGTTTTGTGCAACCCCCAGATCGCTTCGCTGATGCCGAGACGATCGCTCCGTTGCCAGTCAAGACGAACGTCTTCGCTGCTCATGGCCGCAACAGCTCTCCTTCAAACACCAAAGGGAAGGGATTGTCCATCTCTTGAGGCAGCGCCATCGCTTCGCGAGCAAGCTCCTCGAAGCGGTTTTGAACATCTGCCACTTGTTCGCTGGGGATGGCTTTCCAAGCCTGACGGCTCGACCAGCGAATCAAGAGGGTGCCCTCCTCCGTTTCAGGGTCCCAGAGCAGATCGCGACCAAGAAAACCCGTTTGTTGAGCCAACCATGGTTCCCAGCTACCTCGCTCCGCTTCCCACCAGGCCTCACGCCCTTGAGCTGGAACGGAGATACGAAGATGCTCAATCACCGCAACGTCATATCCACCCTCTGGATCCGCAAAAGCAGCGAAACGCACATCAGCCGATTGGCCCATCAGCACCAAAACAACGCAAAGCAAG
>JASJLK010000021.1:0-24332 GCA_037620855.1 Synechococcus sp. ChBW.bin.23
CTGAACCTCGTATCGAAAACAGTGAACTGAAGGGGTGGTGCGAAGCGGCTGTCTACAGGATTACCTGGGGCCGGGGCTCTAGGTGTGGGGTCGTGTTCTCCGTAGGGCACCTAAGACGGTGCAGATGGAGCATCGATTGGCGTGGCGCTCAAGGCATTGCCTACCAAAGGAACAACCCGCGTCTTGTTGAGACTGTTGGAGCAGGGACCTGAAGTCAGCTTGCTTCTGCTGATAACTCAGGTGGAGTGTCGTCTGTCAAAGCGCCTCCGATCTCGATATCCATAGTTTGTGCCAACAGCGAACACTTGCCATCGGTGTAAAGGCGCATTGCCTTCACAGCAGAAACCACCCAAATTAGAAGTGGCGTGCCTCATCAGCTAGGAAGATTCGTTGATCAATCTTTAGTGGATGAATGTCATCTCAAAGGCTCACTCGTGCTTCGCAGCGTCTGATCAACCTCCTCAGAGTTGTACCTGTGGATCATGTTGGATAAACGAAGAATGCAACTAGACGATTTTGCCAATTGCATCCATGACTCCATCGTCGATTCCATTGCCATGGTCGCAATCACAACAGCTTGGCTCGCAAGTGCGGTCTCTGATCATCACGTTTCAGACCATGAGCCTCATGGATGGGCGGTTTTACCTATCGCACCTTGCTCAGCGCGTTTGTAGAACTAATAGAACGAGATACGCACTCATGGAAATTCATACCGCTCATGCTCAACCGATGGGGAGCTTGATTTTCGAAGGTCATCACAAACCATTTCACGCCTTGGCTTGCCCTCTCAATTCTCAAGCAGTGCGGATTTCCAAGAAAAAGTAGCCAGCTCCTTCTGCACCAATTTTTAGGATTCATCCGCCTTGTGCGGATTTTTTTGCACCTTCACGGTTCTATTTTCATGGCCGTCAAGGTTGATCCAATTGGCAACTATCGTTGTCAGCATTGATTGGCTGCTCATGCTGCCTACTCTGCCAAGCCCGAACGTTTGGATCACACCGCTTAAGCGCAGCGTTCAACGTTTGCTGGTTGTTTGCATGGTGTTGCTCCTGAACCTTGGATTAACTGGATGTGGCCCCTCTGATCAACCTCCACGCGGTGTGTTGCTGAAAGCGTTGGGGCTGCAAATTCAATTAACCCAAACAGCGATTGCGCGCTCCCTTGAGTTAGAGCCCGTTGGTGTGCCTGAAGTGAGTCGTGTGCGCGTGGAAGAGCAGGAGTCGATCACCCTTGGTGATCAACGTGGAATCCATCTCACCGGGCGTTTCGATTGGAGACTCCCCGCTGATTCCGTGCGTGTTGATAGTCCTTTTGAGCTCTTTTTAGAGCGAGGTGAACGCGGCCAAAGCTGGCGTCTAGCCCAACCGGTTGGCTCGAGTGATGGCACCTCTCAAGATTGGATCACCTATCCATTGCCGATTGATTCGCTCTGATTCCGGGTTCGAAAGGATTCAGGCTTCTACTTTTCGAGCCGTCCTGGCGCTCAGGCTGATCAGCGTGGCCCCCAAGACGCATAAGGCTCCAAGAACCACAGCGCTCGTAATGGGCTCAGCAAAAAACAGCACGCCCCAGAGTGAGGCAAACACCACTTGGACGTAATTAATCGAAGTGGCGCGTGCTGCAGGCAGGGCCGATAGGCCTTCTGTTAACCAGATCTGCCCGATCTGAGTGAACAACCCAACCCCGATCAGCCAGACCCACTCGGTTGGATTTGGCCACAGCACGGCCTGCCCCCAAAGCAAGGGCAGGGTTGCAGGCACCGACACCAAGGGGAAGTAAAAGACGATCACTAGAGGGTGCTCTTGAACCGATAGCTGGCGCACACTTACGTAAGCCAGTGCCGTCAGCAATGCACCGCCTAGGCCAATCAGAGTCGCCATGGCGGGCAGGCTTCCCATCGTTCCCCCGACCCATTCCGGCTGCACCACCAATGTGACTCCCAGCAGGCCTAGCAACACAGCGATGCCGATTCGGCGTCGGATGGGTTCACCTAAAAGCACCCATGCTGCGATTGCCGTCAGCGTTGGGTAGGTGTATTGGAGCAGGGTTGCTGCCGCGAGTGGAAGCTGAGCGAGGGCCTCAAAGAAACACAACAAGGCCGCAGTCCCCAATCCCCCACGGATCAACAACAACCCACGTTGTTCTCCCCATGGCGAGACCTTGAGACGTCGCAACATCGCCAGGGTGATGGCAATGCTGATGAGGGAGCGCACCAGCACGACTTCTGCAACTGGCAGCCGTCCCCCTAGGTGTTTCACGCAAACGGTCATCAAACTGAACGCCAACGCACAGGCGATCAGGGCTCCGCAGGCTCGCCATTCCTTAGCGGACTGGCTGCCTCGTATCGCGCCTAACAGCCCTTGCATGGTGGTTCACGACGACACCTGCCAACCATGGCTCATCGCGCTGAACAGCCATGCGCATCGGGCTGAACAGTCATAACGGCATCTGGGCTCGCAGAATGGCGTCATGGCGATGCCCCGTCTTCACCCCCGCACTATCGACGCCGTTAAGGAGCGTGCCGACATCGTTGATGTTGTGGGCGAGCACGTGGTGCTCAAAAAAAAGGGACGGGAATTCGTTGGTGTTTGCCCGTTTCATGACGACAGCAAGCCGTCGATGACGGTGTCGCCGCAGAAGCAGTTTTATTACTGCTTCTCCTGCGGAGCGGGAGGCAATTCCATCAAGTTTTTGATGGAGTTTCAACGGCAGAGCTTCAGCGACGTTGTTCTGGATTTGGCGCGCCGGTATCAACTGCCGGTGGAAACGGTTGATGGTCCTCAACAGGAGCGTCTCCGTCAACAACTCTCAAGGCGTGATCACCTGCATCGTGCGTTGGCCCTTGCTTCAGGTTGGTTTCGCAGTCAGCTCAAGAGTGCATCGGGAGCCGATGCCCTGGCTTACCTGCGCGATCAACGTGGCTTGAGCGAAGCCACGATGGAGACCTTCGAGCTCGGCTATGCCCCTGATCAGTGGGACGGTTTGCTCAAGCATCTTCAACACGTTGAGGGCTTATCTCCAGAACTGCTTGAGTCAGCAGGCTTGGTTGTCCCAAGAAAAGGTGGCAACGGGTTTTATGACCGCTTCCGTGGCCGGGTGATCGTTCCGATTCGCGATCGGCAGGGACGGGTCATTGGCTTTGGTGGTCGAAGCCTTGATGGCAGCGATCCCAAGTACTTGAATTCTCCCGAAACAGAAGTCTTTGAAAAAGGCAAGCACCTCTTCGGTCTCGATCAGGCGGCTAATGCGATCCGCAAGGACGATCGAGCTGTGGTGGTGGAGGGTTATTTCGATGTCATTGCCTTGCATGCGGCGGGAGTCACCAACTCTGTGGCATCGCTTGGTACCGCTCTCAGTAGTCAACAGATCACCCAATTGTGCCGGTGTAGTGACGGCAAACGCATCGTTCTTAATTTTGATGCCGATCGTGCGGGGATCCGAGCTGCGAACAGGGCGATCGGTGAGGTGGAGCAGCTTGCGCTTCAAGGACAGCTGGAGCTGCGAGTGCTCCATACACCCTCTGGGAAGGATCCCGATGAGTACCTCAAGGATCACGGAGCTGGGGACTATCGCGCCCTGCTTGATCAGGCACCGCTTTGGCTCGATTGGCAGATCGAACAGGTGCTGGAAGACCGTGATCTGACCAAGTCTGATCAGTTCCAACAAGCAGTTAGCGGGTTGGTGGAGCTGTTAGGCAAGCTGCCTCAATCCGCGATTCGCACGCACTACCTCCAGCAAGTAGCGGAGCGGCTCAGCGGTGGTCAAGGTCGTTTGGCGTTGCAGTTGGAGCATGATTTGCGCCAACAGGTTCAAGGTCAGCGCTGGCATGGACGTTCAGCCCGGCATGAAAAGGCTGGTGAAGTCAGCCAACGAGAGCGTTGCGAAGCCGAGATCCTGCGTATTTACTTGCACTGTCCAATTCATCGCTCGCAGGTGCGTTGCGAATTACGCCAACGGGAGTTGGAAGACTTCGCTCTTCAGCACCACCGTTTGTTGTGGTCTGCGATCACCGATCTTGAGGAAGGCAACATCGGTTCCGGTCGGTTGGAGGCGATCAGTCGGGGGACAGATCCTGGTCATGAGTTGTCCGACCTTGATCTTCCCCGTTTGCTCACCGATCAGCTGTTGCTGGAAAACAGTGCGTTAGTGGCCAGGTTGACGCCACTTTTGGAACCCGCTGAGCTACAGCGTTTGGCGTTGGCGCGTCCTATGGATGTTTTGCGGGGCACCGCGGCGATTTTGGAGCGGCAAAAAAGCCATAAACGCTGTCGCCACCTGCTGGAGGCATGGGGTGGTCAACGGCTTGAGACGCTGGAGCGGTGCATTGCTTCACTCATTGCCAATGAGCAAGAGCAGACGCCGACATCCGAGGCAGTGGATATGGAAGGTCGTATTCAGGAGATGTTTGAACAGTTGAATGCGGATGCCCTTCGATTGCAAGAGCTGTATTACTCCGAGAGGAAGCATATTCAGCATCTTGATCAACAACGCTGTGCTGGCTATGAGGTTGTTGTTGCGAATCCCCCTGAATCCATTCCTCCTGCGGCTTGATGGATCGGCGCTAGCCCATTTACCTGCATATCTTGATCTCGCAACAACCGTGAGGCCTCACTGTTGAATCAACGGATGCAGATCGTTGCTGAGATGTGTCATTTGATCCGAAGGAGTGTTCAAGATGATTACCACAGGCGGAGATCTGCCCCGTTTGACCTCGTAGATGATGCCGCAGTGTTTTTTTCGAGCTAGACCTCATGGGTGTTCTTTAATACCAATGAAAACTGCGCTCGCCACTCTCATTGTTGCTCTTGCAGCACCTATGGCTGTCTCAGCTGCTCCAGGAGTGCCTGACTCTGTCATGGGTGCAATTGAAGAGGCGTGCAATGCCTCTGTTGCTGGTAACAGTCAAGCTACTCAATCAGATGAAAACTGTATTGCAAGAGCAGTAGCGGTTTATAAGAAATCCAACTGAGAGGACTACCAGTACATCGCTGATCCAAGCGATAGAAGTTGAGCTTGAGTCTTTTCTCGGCCTATAGCTAAATCTTATTTTTAAGCCCTGCTAACAGCAGGGCTTTTTTTAGTTATCTTGATGTATTGGGGGGCTAATTGTTGTTCAGAGTGCGAACAGTGATTTTTGCTTATTCAGCATACAAGGCTAACAATGCTGTTGGCTTTCGGGATCAGACTGAATTCCTTGCTAAGTATATGCTCGCCTCTTAAGTGAAATGATTAATATATGATCATTTGATCTTGTATTTGGTTGGTCAAGAGTTGGCTTTGTTGTAGATTTAGTGGCTTGATTTGACCTGAGGGTAACTGTTTTGTGCCAGCAACTGTTTAAGCTCGCGCGCCTATGTCACAGCGATGGGCGAGGCAGCGCATGATCAGCATAAAATTATCGTGATGGCTGAGAGTGAGAATCGGCACTGCTCCACACGGATGGTTTGCGATGGTGATGGAACATCCTTTCGGGTCCTTCAAGGCTGGAGCACTCTCAATATCTTTTGGCTGCGGTGATTATCCCGAAGCATCAAGTATTGATAGCGATCACTGAGACGGACCAATAGTGTTTGGTTTGGCAAGCAGCCAACCACGCCACCCAACTTAATGGCCTTCGAGAAGGGCTTGTAATAGTCCTGGAGATCTGCATCGCTGATAATGGTTGAACAACTTGTCTCAGTGATGTCTGAATTTTTTGAAGCGATCTGGCATGGAGAAGGAATCGGCGATGGTGGCGATCTCGATGAAGCCCTTCAGGCCTTTGTGGTTGTGAAGCCTGAAAACAACGATTGGATTGAGGCATGTGCTGTTGAGGGGGCTAATCCTCATATCGAGCGTTTCGCTTCCTTCGATTCCTATCTTGATAATCAGGATGCCCTTGAAGTGATTACGGTGACGCCTCAGATGATTGCAGTCGCGATTGAGCAGTTGCCCGTTTGATGACTGATTCCACGATTGACTTTTCGACCTATACGCCGGTGAACCATCTCTGGCCCGCTTTTGTGGAACGATTGGGATCTGAGAAGGCTCAACAAGCAGTGCGTCAAGCTCTTGATCTTCAAGGCATGAGTGGTCATGCCGGTAGTCTTCCCGTTCTTTTCGTTGAAACCTGTGGCCTGGCTCTCGCTCACACAGATCTTGTCCGAGAACAGACAGGTCTGAACAGCCATGGATATCGCATGATTTTATTGCTTAGTCGACTTGAATTAGAAGTGCAGTTATTGCAAGATGCGTTGTGAATTTGTGTTCATGACTTGGTGAACGATCAAGTGACAAGCGTTGGGTATTCTTTTGCGAGCATGGCAATAACCACCGCCAGAGTCACCATGGAAAGAATCGTTGTTCCTGCCACAATTGATTCGGTTTCTTCAACATAGACGTCATGGGATCGCGCTACTGCATATTGACATTTTGCTGTAGGGACTGCGCTGCATAGAATGACGGCAACTGAAGGTGCTGGGGGCAGTTTGACGAGGTCACAAATCATCCAAGCAAGCACTGGCATTAGGAACAATTTGAAAAAGGTACATTCACTCACGATGCGAATGTGGTTTTTGAAAAGCGTGAAGTTCAACTGAGCTCCAATAGCAAAGAGTGCGACTGGTGCTGTTGTGATGCCAACGGCATTCAAGCTCGTTCCCAAGACGCTTGGGAATTGGAAGCCCAGGAAGGACAGTATTAAGCCTAAAATCATGGCAATGAAATAGTTGGCTCTCATTGCTTTGCCAATAGAAATGAGTATTTTTTTAAAATTTAGTTTTGAGTTTTCTTCTGATGTGTATTCGTAGATGATCGATGTTGTTTGCAGTCCAATAATTAAAACAATGACCCCAATAACACCGTATGTTGCACCTCCTACTGGAAGCATGATGGCAAGAATTGGCAATGCAATCATGCATGTGTTTGAGTAGGAAGCTGCAGCTGAAAAGTAAGATCCAATTAATAGATTCTGGCGTTTGACGATCCTTGCATAGGAGTAGGCTATGATGAATAAAATAAAGGATACCAACAGATATCCGCCAAAGAATTCAATATATTTTGAAAGATCTTTAAACATGTCTTGCCTTGTCATATCAAGGACAATCATGCAGGGAATTGAAATGTTTAAGACGTAGCCGATTAGGATTCCGCTGTTGCTGGGATCGAACTTTTTGGTTCGTTTTGCGATGTAGCCAATGCATAAATATGCAATGATTGGAAAGATTGCCTTGAGGATTGATCCTGGCATTTTTATCTTATGTGTATCTCTTTATTTAAGGTGTGAAAAGTGATGTTGTCAATTTTTCGTGGCCATAATTTTGTGTGTTTTGTTACTTAAATCTTGGCCTCGCCTGTACGCATTGTTGGTTTAGGCCCGCACGACCGGCACGTCGCTCAGGCGAGTTGTGGCGGCTCGACCCAGCCGTTCGCGTCGCATGGCCCAGCTCGGATCCAGACCGCAGGCAGCCCATTGCACCGTGCCGCGCCCATATCGGTGATTAAGGCGATCGACCGTTGCCATCAAGCTCTCCCGTTTCCGTTGCTCTTCCTCTGTGCACGGCACCCATAGATGCTGTTGCAGTTGATCGACTCCCTGCAGGTGTTGCATCAGAACACCTGCCTTCGCCAGCGGTCGATGCGGTTGGAAAATTCGTTCCACTAGGGGTAACGCAGCTTCCAACAACACACGTGTGTCGTTGCTGGGTAGATCAAGGCTGGTGCTGGCAGCTCGGCTGTAAAAGCCTGGAATGAATGGGCTGGTGCGCGTATAAATGGTGAGAGCAGCTGTGCGTTGATGCTGTTTTCTCAGCTTTTCAGCTGCTCGCACCACATAGGTTGCTATCGCTTCGCGGAGCTCTTCCAGGCTGGTGATTGGATGACTGAAACTGCGGCTTACGCAGGTTTCCTGCTTCGCAGAGGGTTGGAGATCAAGCGGTAGGCAGGCATGGCCTTGCAGTTCTCTTTGGAGTCGAACTCCCACCACACCGGCCTTCGCGCGTAGGCATCCGCTGGGCATATCACGCAGCTCCCGTGCGTTCATCACTCCCCGCATTCGGCACCAGACAGCGAGTTTGCGGCCGATGCCCCAGACGTCTTCAATCGAAATTGTTTCCAGCCAGTGATCGGGATCGCGACACAATCCAAGATCAAAGAGTCCGGCGTGGGCCGGCACCACTTTCGCTAGGCGGTTGGCGAGCTTCGCCTGTCCTTTGCTGGCTCCGAGACCAATGGCAATGGGTAATCCGAGGTTGCGTCGAGCCAAGGTTCGCAACTGCTGTGCCCATGGACGCAGATTTCCGTCCGACGGGCGGCTGAGCCGGGCAAAAGCCTCATCTATGGAGTAGATCTCCAGATCCTCAACCTGGCTTTCCAACAAACTCATCAGCCGTTGACTCATGTCGGCGTAGAGCGCGTAATTCGAGCTGCGAATCACAACCTGGTTTTGTTCCAGATCCCGCTTCGCCTTGAAGTAGGGGGTGCCCATGGCGATGCCAAGAGCTCGCGCTTCAGCGCTACGGGCGACGATGCAGCCATCATTATTTGAGAGCACCACCACTGGCCTGCCGATCAGGGCCGGATCCAGGCTCTGCTCGCAAGAGGCATAAAAATTGTTGGCATCAATGAGAGCCGTGACCTGGTTCATCGCGACGACCTGAGCGCTAAAGCGGATGGATGACGTGAATGGCGACGCCCCAGATCTGTACATCTCCGCAACGATGGAGGTCTAAATGGGGGTAGTCAGGGTTGGCCGCTTCCAGGCGTAGATGGCCGCGATAGCGAGCGAGGCGTTTGAGAGTGAAGGCGCCATCCAGCACAGCTACCACCACTCGGCCGGGTCGAGGGTCGAGGCTGCGATCGACCACCAATAGATCGCCATGGTGAATGCCCGCACCAGTCATGGAGTCGCCGTTCACGCGCAAAAAAAAGGTGCTGCTTGGATGGCGAATCAGTTGTTCATTGAGATCGATCCCTACTTCGATGTAGTCGTCAGCAGGGGAGGGAAACCCTGCGGCAATCTGGTCGCTCGCTAGAGGAAGGCTGAGCCCTTGACGCTGGAGCCGCAGAGGCTGAGGCGGTTGAAGCGATATCCGATCCAATCTCACGGAAGCCCACACTGACGACCATTTGATAGTACAAGTGTTCTAGCGCTTGTGCTGTGGCTGCATGCCGAGCGTGCCTTGTTCTTGGCTTAGGCCAAGCCAAAGGGAAAGAGCCGCCTTTACGTATGCAAAACCTTCTCCTGCTTCTCTGCTTCCCAGACCTCGAGAACATCGGGGAAATGCACTTCTATGCATGAATCACAAATCCCATGGCTGAAATTCAAATTTGTACGCGTAGACAAATATTGATCTAGATGCGACCAATTCCCTTCGGTGTCTTTTGCTTTTCTGCAATAAGAACATGTTGAGATAAAGCTGTCGGCATCAGTATGTGAACAGAAAGATTCAATCAAATTGATTGATCTCTTCCTCAGTTCCAGAAAAGCAACGGCTTGCCTTGATAGAGATTCCATGATGCTGAACTGTGTATCAGTTAGGCCATGGGGCTCTCTATCAATCACGCAAAGCGTGCCGATTCTGAGGTTCTTGTCATTTTGTAGCGGAAAGCCTGCATACAGCCTAATTTTGGGCTCTCCTCGCACTAAGGGGTTGTCAAAAAAACGTTCGTCTTTTAAAGCGTCTTCAACGATTAAAGGTTCAGAGGAGTTAATTGCATGGGCACAAAATGACCAATCGCGAACAGTCTCTTCAGCCTCAATGCCAACCTTTGCTTTAAACCATTGGCGATTGGAGTCAACAAGGCTCAAAAGAGCAATAGGAGCGCCACAAGTTAAAGAAGCTATTTTTGTAATATCATCATAATTTTCCTCAGGCTTTGTGCCAAGGATTCTGTATTCATTCAGAGCTTTCAGCCTTTCTGACTCATTTGTGGGTATTTCAGGCTTTTTCAAGTGAGAAGACTGGCTTGTCTCAATAGTTTTGGGCGCAAACAGCTCAAGGCGTATAAAGCAAAATAAAAGTTTATTTGATATTGTTAAAGCCTTACGTCGTTCGCCTTTATTGGCTTGTAGGGATTAACGGAATTATTGACTTAATCCGAGAGTTTCAGCGTTCAGCTGGGATGAGTCTTTGCCTTTTCCGTCATGGAAGAGGCGGGAGGCGGGATGTCGTCCGACGGACCAGCAGGCCGATGAGGCGGTTGTAGGTGTCGTCTTGGCTCTTTGGATTGGAGTTGTAGACGTTTGCAGCAGACGCCAAATCAAGGCATGGAGGTCGAATCGATCAAGATGGCTGCCTCTGCAGCTGCTGTTGATGGCCGACTCTCCCTATCTCCTGGCCATTGCCCTGTTTACATAGAATGGGAAACGAGCCATGCCTCTCGGAGGACGCTCCTTGCCGAAGGATGCGACGAAAGAGGATGCGGGGGGACGTGCGCAGATAGCCAGTGAGCTGGCTTTGGAACTCCTGCTTCGCATCTGGCAACGCAGTGATCAGGGGCCTTTGCAACGGGAAGCGGGGCTAGGAAGTTTGCTGTTGGCTGAATTAGGCATGAAGCATCTGCCGGAGGATCTACCGCGTCTCAAAGCGGCTTGGCTCACCACAGGGGATAGCCAAGCCTTTCGGCGAGGACTGTTGGCGATCACCTCAAGGTGTTGGAGTGTGAGCGTGGCTAAATTGAGCCAATTACGTTCACAGCACTTGAAGCGTCGCAGACGGAAGGCTGAGCGGGTCACTCAAAACGGTCTCAGGATGGAATCGTTGCAATGAGATCTGCTAATCCAGCCGCAATGGAGTTCTGCTGATCGCCACCGAAGTGAACACCGTCAAGAGGAGAGGTTTCGGCAACTGCTTGTGTATCGAAAAAGAACACCGACTCTTGTTCAGCAAGGTTGCAATAAAGGGAGGGAAGCAACCGGGACTTTTCGGTGGCATCTTTGAATCCCCAAGCAAGAGATTGTGGTGTGGTTTGAATCACTCCAGGAGTGACTAAAATAATTGTGGGTGGTTGATTGGAATGGTGTGCCCCACATTGATAGGACATGCGTACATCGTGGATCAGGATTTTCGCTCCAGATGTAATTTCTTCTGGAGAAAGATGTAGGTGGCTTTTACAGTCGTTGCATCCAAGCGCAAGAATAACAACGTTAAGAGGTTTACAGCTATGCAGAATCATGGGCAAGTCTTGCCTGCCATTGCAGCTGTAGTCGCCACCATAATTAACAGCTCCAAGAGGATCATCCATCACCCAAGTTCTGGAATTCAAGCCTTGTTCAAAGACAACCCAGGGCTGATGATTGGGATTCTGCTGATTCAGAATCTGTTGGAGGCGATTGGGCCAGCGTGTTTCAAATGGCAAGCGCCCACTCCCATCAGGAGCCATTCCCCAGGTGTTGGAGTCTCCAAAACACAAAATACTTTTTGGCTCCATAAAGTTTTGGTTCAGCCGTAGGTCAATAATGAAGTCTCCTGCTTAGGCACGGTGATAAGGACTTCCTTGCTGGATGGCTTGGGCTCTGAACAATTGCTCGATCAAGAGAAGTCTTGCAAGCTCATGGGGGAATGTCATCGGTGAGAGGCTGAGCTTCCAATGGGCCAGGGCCTTCAGCTCAGCTGTTAATCCATCAGCACCACCAATCACGAAGGCCAGCCGCTGCGATCCAAGGCTGCGGAGCCGTTCAGACAAGCTGACTGATGTCAGGGTTTCACCCTGTTCCATCAACATCACAGGCCATTCATCGCTTCGCAGCGTCTGACGAATCAATTCAGCTTCTTTCTCAGGATTTCCATCCCGCAACTCAACAATCGTGAGTCCAGGAAGGCGTTTGCGATAGAGCTCAATTCCTTCTTGAACCCAGGTCTTTCGAACTTTCCCGATGGCAATGATGCGGCAGCGAGATGGATTCATCCCTGGAGATCCCAACGAATGTAGGTCTCAGACTGAGTCTTCGTCATCTTCCAGAAGAAGCTGGCCAAACGCCACGTAAAGCGACTCTTCTTCGCTCCCAGCCGCCACATTCGGACGAGAGGGACGGGTTGTTTTCCCCTGGCCGCCGCGCAGCGGTTGTCTGGACAGGGTTTGGGATGACGGCAGCGTTTGCGCCTTTGCCTTCGCTTTGTTCTGAGTCGCAACGTGGCGCTCAGCGTCCTTGAGCCGTGCCATCAAGTGTTCAGGAATAGTGCCATTACTGCTCGCTTTCATTAGTTCTTGAAACAGACGTTCTGGGTTGTCTTCGGTTTCAATGCGATGGCGCTTTTCGGTCGCCTTCACTGGGCGATCAGTGTTTTGTTGGGGTGGCGCGATCGGCTCAGGCAACGAACGGCCCAACTCCTTGAGACGCTTCAAGCTTCGGGGATCAAAGCTCATGAGCAGCCCAGGGTTTCGCGAGTGTCTCGACCGGTGACAGGGTTCACCCCTTCAGCGTTGGCACATAACACCTTGAGCGCGTCCGCTCGCAAAGGCACGTTGGTGAAATCAGCGCCTTCAACTGTGACGTTGATGAAGCGTGTGTTGAAAGCAAACGCATCTTCCAGCACCGCATTGGTGAGGTTGGTGCCATCAAAGATCGCTGAATCAAGCGTGGCATCACGGAGATTGGTGTTGCTCAGATTGGCATCTTGAAGTTTGGCTCCATAAAGGCTTGCACCCTGCAGATCACTTCCAGAGAGATCGGCTTCTCGAAGGTTGGTGAGGTTGAACGTCACACCTTGCATTTCCCGGTTTGAAAAATCTGCTCCGATCAACACCTGCTTGGCATAATCCATGGCGGCAAATGCCGGTTGCATCGGCAAAGCGAGCATGACCCAAAGAACCATCAGCGGAGCCAATAAGCGCAATCGCATCGGGAGTGAGGTATCTGTTGTTCAGCCTAGGACTTTTAGATCCGTTCGTTCTTTTCGCGTTGAATTGCCTGTTCCAAGCTGTTCAAGCGATTCTCCCTGGCACCCCAAAGCTCCATGAAGACTGGCGGATTGTTGATTGGCATCACTGAGAACCGTTGTTCCCTATAAATTTGTTTGAAAATGACATCCACTTCATCGCGGTAGGGAAGGTCAATTGGGCGAATTCCGTCATTTTCCATTGCAACGGGCCATTCACTTGTTATCGGTAAAAAGATCAGCAGATCAAGGTTCTGAAGAGAGTCGCGAACTCTTGCTGCTAAAGACTCAACAAATTGATCGTCAATGTCGGTGGTTTCATGATTGGATGTGTATTGCGAATAGGCAATATAATCAATTGGGGAGCGATCGAAAATAACGCAGTCACTTGGTTGCCGATAATGCATCAATCTGCTGATGCTGTAATACATCTGGATTCCGTTATGTAACTTCGTGCTTTCTTGTCGGAAGCGAATGTCATATCCCTCTTCGTGCAATGCTCGGAAAGGCTCTTCTTCACGAATGTAGTGATGATGGCGCTTTATCCAGTCGTGCACGAATGTGCTTTTCCCTTGTGAATGTGTGCCACTAATAGCAATTCGCATACAATGATTCAGTTTTTAAGAGTTATAGCCCCCAAGCACCGTTCCTTAACCGTGCTGATCGGGGGAATAGTTGATGCACGTTGTACTGCCATACCTTGTTGCCTCACTCTCAAGTGCAAGGAGCGCAAGCAGAGCGCTTCGTGAAAGAAATTTTGCTGCGTCATGGATGGCGCTTGCTGGAGCACAACTGGAGCTGTCGGTATGGAGAAATTGATCTGCTTTTAACCAAGCACTCTGGTCTGAGTAGTCGAATCTTGGTGGTTGAGGTGAAGGCGCGTCGCCGTTCAGGGTTGGATGGCTGGGGTCTTGCTGCGTTTCATAAAGCAAAAAAAAAGTGTTTGGCCCGCAGTGTGTCTTGCTGGCAAGCCGCCAACCCCTGGAGTGAGAGCAGCTATTTCGAAGTCGTGCTGGCGCTCGTGGCACTTCCAGTGCAAAGGCATTGTGTGCGCTGGATCCGCATCGACGGGCTCGATCGCGTGAGTCGGTGATCACATTGCTGATGATTCAGTCATCAGGGCCTGGATGAGCTCAATCGCAGCCATTTGTCCCTGGCGTGGGTTGGTGATGACAAGCCCCGAGACCGATCGCAGTGGACGGATAAAACTCCATTCACCAGGAATCATGTGCATCAACATTTGTTGGATGATCTGAATTGGATTTCGACCGCGCTCTTGTCTATCCCGTCGTAACCGTCGAATCATCCGCAGCAGCAAGGGTGCTTCGAGATAAAAAAGAGCTGTGATCGAGCCATCGTCCCGTAGGTTTTGCGGTCCATAGGCGCCTTCGAGCAAGACAAGCTGGTAGCTCTGGTTCAGCGGTTTGCGCGCTACATCACGTGTGCTCATGTCGTAGGTGCGCAAGCTGATTGCAGCGTGATGCCTGACCTCATCTAGCTCAGCTCGCAATGCCTCGATGTCAATGGCTGCCGCCGTGTCGAATCCAAAGCGTGGGTGAGGACGCCAATGGTGCCTGTAGTAGTCGTCGCAGCAGATCACGAGCACTTCAAGGTCGATCTCGCGCAGTGCTTTTGCGAGGGCCAGGGTGAAGCTAGTTTTCCCAACCGCGGAAGGGCCAGTGATGCAAACCACAGGAACCTTTGCCATCACGTCGTCGCCCCAGTTGGTTAATCCTGCATAAGGCACAGTGAATCAACGCTGTGAATGTCATGACTTTTTCAGGGCACACGGCCCGCAAGCGTTTCGGCCAGCACTGGCTGATCAGTGAGCGAGTGCTGGATCGAATCGTTGAGGCCGCCGAATTAGAAGACGGGTCTCGCGTTCTGGAGGTGGGTCCAGGTCGCGGGGCTCTAACCGAACGTCTCCTGGCCTCAGCAGCAGCTGCGATCCATGCGGTGGAGCTTGACCGTGACCTCGTTGCTGGGCTTAAGCAGACCTTTGGAAGCCATCCAAAGTTCTCGTTGCAGGAGGGAGATGTGCTGGCTGTTCCCTTGGAACTATCCGATGGGGAACCGGCCGACAAAGTTGTGGCCAATATCCCCTACAACATCACAGGGCCCTTGCTGGATCGTTTGATCGGTCGTCTCGACCGTCCCGTCGACCCCCCTTATCAACGACTGGTATTACTCGTTCAGCATGAGGTTGCTCAACGCATTCGTGCTCGTCCTGGGCATAGCAATTTCAGTGCTTTAAGTGTGCGCATGCAGTTGATGGGACGGTGCAGCCACGTCTGCCCTGTGCCCCCCCGCTGCTTTCAACCACCCCCAAAAGTGCAGTCGGAGGTGATTTGCATCGACCCTTTTCCTGCTGAGCTGCGGCCTACTGCTGCCTTGGCCCGAGGGGTGGAACGTCTGCTCAAGATGGCCTTCTTAAGTCGCCGCAAAATGCTGCGCAATACTCTGGCCCCGGTCTGCTCTCCAGACCACTTGCAAGGGTTGGCAGAAGCCGCAGGCATCAGCCTTCAGCAACGACCGCAGGACGTGGCACCAGAAGCCTGGGTTGCCCTAGCGAAGGGTTTGAATCAGTTCGACTCTGCTGCTTGATCGGATGACCGCCACCGTTCGCGTCAGCGCTCCCGCCAAAATCAACCTCCATCTCGAGGTGCTTGGTCAGCGCTCTGATGGGTTTCATGAATTGGCGATGGTGATGCAAAGCATCGACCTCGCTGATCAGCTGGACTGTTCCAACAGCGCTGATGGCTTGATTCAACTGAGCTGTGATCAGCCTGGACTCAGTTGCGGCAGCGACAATCTGGTGATGCGTGCCGCCGAACTGCTCCGGCAGCGGTCTGGCTTTAATGAGCTTGGTGCTCATCTTCATCTGCGCAAACGGATTCCGATTGGCGCTGGTCTTGCCGGAGGCTCCAGTGATGGTGCTGCAGCTCTACTGGCGCTGAATACGCTCTGGGGGCTTGGACACAGCCAAGACCACTTACGCGCCATGGCTGCTGAACTTGGCTCAGACATGCCGTTTTGTCTTGCAGGTGGGATTCAGCTCTGCTTCGGTCGAGGCGAATGTCTTGAATCCGTCCCAGCGGCAGCGCAGTCTTTAGGGGTGGTGCTGGTGAAAGATCCCACCGTCAGTGTTTCGACGCCCTGGGCCTATAGCGAGTGTCGTCGTCTCAAGGGCGATCACTATTTAAGTAACGAAGAGGCTTTTGCACAGCGGCGACAGGATCTACGTGCAGCGTTGTGGTTGAACCCCCTGCGAGCGGCTGAGCCACCGCCGCTTCGCAATGATTTGCAGGAGGTTGTGGCTCCTCAAACAGCCTCAGTGCAAACGGCCCTGCATTTGCTCCAGGATCTTCCCGGGCAACTGAGAACGGCGATGAGTGGTTCCGGCCCTAGCTGTTTCGCCCTATTTCCCAATCGCTTGGATGCTGATCAGGCTCTGGATGCAGCCCGTGATTCCTTCGCAAAAGTCGGTTTGGACTCCTGGAGTTGTTCATTCGTCGGTCATGGCGCCAAGCTGATGCCATGAGCAGGAATGGCATGAGCAGCGGTGACGTGAGCAGCGGTGAAATCCAGACGCCAGAGGCTCCTTCAGAGCGCAAGAAGGGGCCAATCAGTTTCCTTTCGGGCTCGTTGACGAGCTTGATGTTGAGCTGGCTCAGCCTGGGTCTGAGTAAAGGGATGGTGGCCTATTTCGCAAAACATCCATCAACTTCCAGTTCTGCCATCGCTCAGAGCATTACCTCAGCGTTGAAGACGCTGTTTACCGGCATGTGTTTTCTGGCCACTTTCAGCTTTGCTTTTATTGGTGTTGGCCTGTTTTTGGTGTTTCTTCGCAGTCTTTTCACAGGCAAAGAAGCTGACGCTGTCTAGCCTCAGATCACTGTCCTGAACTGCCATAGGCAGTTATTGATAATGACTCCCCACGATCTTGGTCAGCTGATCCTGCTGCTCTCTCCGGGGTTGCTTCTCTCGGTGCTCCTGCTCACGACGTTTGCTGCAGGGGGCTGATTTTTTCGTTGCTGAGATAGCTTGGCCACTCACGCCGGTTTGGCCGGGATTGCAGAAAAGCCGTGGCAGGGACTCTTCTCTTCAACGCACTTCGTGAGGCCATCGACGAGGAGATGGCCCGAGACCCCCACGTTTGCGTGATGGGTGAAGACGTCGGTCAATACGGCGGCTCATACAAGGTCACCAAGGACCTCTACGAGAAATACGGTGAGTTGCGTGTCCTCGACACGCCAATTGCTGAAAACAGTTTCACGGGTATGGCTGTTGGTGCTGCCATGACAGGCCTGAGGCCAATCGTGGAAGGCATGAATATGGGCTTCCTGCTTTTGGCGTTCAATCAGATCTCCAACAACATGGGGATGCTGCGATACACCAGTGGTGGCAACTTCACGATTCCAACGGTGGTGCGTGGACCAGGAGGCGTGGGCCGTCAGCTTGGAGCAGAACATAGTCAGCGCCTTGAGGCCTATTTCCATGCCGTCCCTGGCATCAAAATTGTGGCTTGCAGCACGCCTACCAATGCCAAGGGGCTAATGAAGGCTGCGATCCGAGACAACAATCCTGTGCTCTTCTTTGAGCATGTGTTGCTTTACAACCTCACAGAAGAATTGCCTGATGGTGATTACATCTGCGCTTTAGATCAAGCCGATCTAGTGCAAGAAGGCAGTGACGTCACGATCCTGACTTACTCACGCATGCGGCAACATTGCTTGAAAGCGGTGGAGCAGCTGGAGTCGGATGGAATCAGTGTTGAGTTGATTGATCTGATCAGTCTTAAGCCGTTCGATATGGAAACGATCGCAAAATCGATCCGTAAGACCCATAGGGTAATTGTGGTGGAAGAGTGCATGAAGACCGGCGGCATTGGTGCTGAATTGATTGCCCTGATCACGGAGCATTGCTTCGACGATCTCGATGCCCGGCCGATTCGCTTGTCTAGCCAGGACATTCCCACGCCTTACAACGGCAATCTTGAAAATCTGACGATTATCCAGCCTCATCAAATCGTGGAAACGGCCCAGGCCATCGTGCGCAAGGGGCTCTGATTCATGGCCCGTCAACAGGGGTGGTTCGCCCTCATCCTCGCTCTGGCCATCGCTGCTGGATCCGTTCTCACAAGCTTCCCTCTTCAGTTGGGGCTCGATCTGCGCGGTGGTAGCCAGCTCACCCTCGAAGTGCAGCCATCGGGTGAGATCACCAAAGTGAAAGCCGAGCAGCTGGAAGCCGTGAAGGCCGTGTTGGATCGTCGCGTGAATGGTTTAGGTGTTGCCGAATCAACCCTCCAGACCGTGGGCGATAACCAACTGGTCTTGCAGCTTCCAGGCGTGACCGATCCATCCAGAGCAGCTCGGGTGCTGGGCAGCACAGCGTTGTTGGAGTTTCGGGCACAGAAGCCTGGGTCTGAAGAGGAATTACGCGGCTTGATTCGACTCAGAGCGCAGTTGAAAAGCGTTCTTGCGTTGAACGAAAGCAAGGAGGCATCAGAGGCCGCTGATCAAGACGATGGACCCACCCGTGAGCAACTAGCAAAGGCTCAAAAAGAGTTGGGTCTTGAAGGCACTGCTGACTCTGAGCAAGAACAGTTGGAACAGCTACTCGCTCGTGCCAACGAAGAGATTGTGGATCGGTTCGAGCCGGCGGCTCTCACCGGTAAGGATCTCGTCACTGCTGGGCGCCAACAGCAGCAAAACGGCAGCAGCTGGGAAGTGACGCTCACCTTCAATCGAGAGGGTGGTGACAAATTTGCAGAGCTCACCCGCTCAATCGCAGGCACCGGTCGTCTCCTTGGCATCGTGTTGGATGGCCGTCCCATCAGCGAAGCCGGGGTGGGTGATCAATTTAAAGCCGCTGGTATTACAGGTGGTTCTGCTGTAATCACAGGTAATTTCAGCGCTGAGGAAGCCCGGGACCTCGAGGTGCAGCTGCGTGGTGGCTCCCTGCCTCTTCCCGTTGAAATTCTTGAGGTGCGCACGATCGGACCAAGTCTTGGTGCTGAAAATGTGCGTCGCAGCCTCATAGCTGCGCTTGCGGGCCTCGTGTTGGTCGCCATTTTCATGCTGCTCGTCTACCGACTTGCAGGAGTGGTGGCTGTGCTGGCACTCAGTCTTTACGCCCTGTTCAACATGGCGGCCTATGCGCTGATACCGGTCACCCTCACGCTACCGGGAACGGCAGGATTCATTCTCAGTATTGGTATGGCGGTGGATGCCAACGTTTTGATCTTTGAGCGCATCAAAGACGAATTACGTCGAGGCAATACCTTGATCCGATCGATCGAAACTGGCTTCTCTCAAGCTTTCTCCTCGATCGTTGATGGTCACATCACAACGCTGATTAGTTGCGCTGCGCTGTTTTTCCTCGGTACGGGCCTGGTGAAAGGTTTTGCCGCAACGCTTGGAATTGGTGTTCTGCTCAGCCTGTTCACGGCACTGACCTGCACGCGCACACTCTTGCGCTTCTTCATGAGCTATCAATCGCTGCGCCGCCCAACTAATTTTCTGCCCGCAGGGCAGCTGCCTTCTTCCCCTGCTTGAGCCATGGCTGTGTCCTCCCCAACTGGTCAAGAACGCCCTTTGCGTTTTCCTCTGAGCCGACAACGGCGCAAGGTTTGGTTGATCTCTGTGATTGTGCTGTTGATCAGCATGCTTGGTTTGGTCCTGAGCTGGACCAATCCTCAGATTCGCTCGCCTTTAAGGCCTGGACTCGATTTCACAGGTGGCACCCAAATCCAGCTTGAGCGATTGTGCGGAGATCGTTGCCAAGACGTCAGGGCAATTGATATCCAGCAGAAGCTTGAAAGCTTCACGTTGCCTGCTGAAGGTCGCGATCAAGACGCCAACACCCTTCCTAATCTCTCTTCGGCTCGGGTTCAGTTGCTCGATCGAGGTGAATCGGTGGTATTACGCATGCCCGCTTTAACCGCCTCACAGGGGCAGGCCGTGATCGAGGCTGTTGAGCCCATCGCTGGTCCCTTTGAAGTAGGTGGCCAATCTGTTGACACGATTGGACCCAGTCTTGGTGGTCAGTTGCTGCGTAGCAGCTTGATCTCTTTGCTAGTGGCGTTTGCCGGCATCGCTCTCTACATCAGCATTCGCTACGACGGTCGTTATGCCGTTCTTGCCCTAGTGGCCTTAGGCCATGACGTGTTGATCGTTTGTGGATTCTTCGCTTGGCTTGGATTGATCAGCGGTTTGGAAGTCGACAGTTTGTTTGCCGTTTCAATCCTCACCATCGCCGGCTACTCCGTGAATGACACCGTGGTGGTGTTCGATCGCATCCGCGAACGCCAACGTGAAGACGGTGACCTTCCCCTGGATGCTCAGGTTGATCGTGCCGTTTCCGCGACTCTCACCCGCACGATCTACACCAGTGGCACCACCTTGCTCCCCCTTTTGGGACTGATTCTGTTTGGCGGATCCACCTTGTTTTGGTTTGCAGTGGCGCTTGCGATTGGCGTGATTGTGGGCAGCTGGTCGAGCATTGCTCTTGCCCCTTCCCTTCTCAGTATCTGGCCAAGACAACGCACGGCGGGTGCGTGATTTGGCCATTACACCCAGCTCTCCATCCCAACGTTGGGTCCCCCTGCTTTTGGGCGTTCTGGCTCTGTTGGATTTACGCGTGGAGCTTCAGCTCCTGTTCGATCACATCACGCTGACCAGCTTAATTTTTGCAATTCGGCACCATCTCCTTGCTGTGGTGGTCATCCTTCTTCTTCCTTCCATGTGGCGTCACTACGGACCTGTGCGTCGGTCTGAGCTCTGACTCCTAAGTTGTATAACCGCCTCGAATGCAAGATGTCGCTCGATCTCGACGCCAAGAAAACTCTCCTCAGAAAAATTCCCCATGGCTTGTTTATCTGTGGTGTCGCAGAAGGGGATCAAGTCAATGGGTTCACCGCAAGTTGGGTGACACAAGGATCATTTGATCCACCCCTTGTAGTGATGGCTGTTCGTGCAGATAGCACCAGCAATGGCATGATTCAACGCACGCGCCGCTTCTCCCTCAACGTGTTGGCAGCCGATCAGAAGGATTTAGCCGCTGTGTTTTTCAAGCCTCAGCAAGCGGTGGGCGGACGCTTTGATGCCGCGCCCTTCACAACGGGCGAGCTGGGTTTACCGATTCTCAAGGATGCTCTGGGTGCCGTGGAGTGTGAACTCGTGGGTGAACTCGCCCATGGCGATCACACCGTGTTTCTTGGGCAAGTGAAATCAGCGGTTCTCCACCGTGATGCTGCTGCCCTCGAGCTCAGCAGCACGGGATGGCAATACGGGGGATAACTCCAAGCGATCCATGATCTAATTATTGATTTCAAGGGATCTGTATGATGTTGTGGCCAAATTTGTGGCCACAACGGATTCTTTTACAGTACACAAGTGATGCCAATAGCGCCGTTCGTCTTTGATTTGATCTTCTGTGTAAGGCCTACCTCTGGGCCCCACCTTTCAACTCGACATACATCAGTCAACAAGGCGTTGAAGAGATCAACGACATCCTGGGCAAGCTATACAACATCAAGCTCACGTTCTGGGGGTTCTCTGAACAGGATCTAAGCCATCTGCATGAGACGACCTGCCATGTGCCCTTTGGGCATCGACTGTGATGGCATGTTGAAGACTGATGAAGATTGACGCAAACGTAAGGCTGAACTGCTGAAAGAGTTCGTCAATGACCTCGAGCAATTCGCCAAACGGGCTTCCTACCTATCAGGCTCCGATCAAGACTTCAACCGCCGACTGGAACAGGCGCTTGTGGCAGCACGCAAGGCGATCGGTCAAGCAACAGAAGACCTGCATTGGACGAAACGCTGAAGCTTGAACCAATCGATCATTAGCTAGCTGTCATGTATCGCTGACGCTCCACATAAAATGAGAATTCTCTAAGCTTTTGGGCTTTAAAAAAATATAAAATACATATCAACTGATACAGTCAAATATTGTATATTAAGTGACAATAAGTCCTCGTTATAAGAGGATAGGAATGATTTCTAATGATCGAAATCTCAAATCATATCGCTCTATCCTCTTTATTTATGGCTGCCTTATCTCTTGGAGTCATCAATTATTTCCTGCCAACTACTGCTCTCGTCCAGACAGAAGAGGTGAAGGATGAGCTGAAAGCTGAGCGAAGGAACGTATTTTATTTAGGATCTGGATTTGGGCAAATATCCGCTTTGTGCGATAAAATTTGAGATATGGAATTGTCTATAGAATAGCTCAAGTTTACTTAAAACATATCGATTATGCCACAAAGTTGAACGTTATGAATATGGAATCAAAATAAGAGAACCGAGTGAGCTGGGATTTAATCTAGGACTAAAAATTACAAATTCAGCAAACAAAGAAATTAACTTGAACCCCTGAACTCTGAAAATTAGTTAACTGAATCGCTGCTCCGATGTTTACTCCTAGTCAAAAGTGGCGTGGTCTGTTGAGTTTGCATATTGAGTGCATGAAATATGTCTTTTGTACTTACCTAGCCATCGACCCCAATGCCTGAATATCCTCCCACGATCCATTCCTCTTCAAGTTCGTAAAAAGACAGGAACCATTCTTTCTTCCACTCTTCTGGGATGGTGAGGCTCCAGAAATTAGGTACGACAAGACAAGTCACAAGATGCCCTGTATGCCGAGTGACCTGACCTGTTTCTTCCATGTGAGGTTGATCTGCTGCTTCTGGAAGAAGGTGGCGACATTGAGGAAGCACAACGAACTGAAAGAGACGTTTCCTGTCTCCGCCACTTTTAATGTCAGCGATAGCAGCAGCCGAGAAGTCTTTCCAAAACTGGGTATTGATGTACTTGAGCACGATTTCTTTACTCCATCGAGCGGCGCCGTTGAAGTTGTCCAGGTAATCGCCACTGTCCTCTAAGTATCCGCAAACATTGCTGAATAACTCAACCTTCTGGTGATCGCTGAGAGCCTCAACAAATTCGTGCTGCAGATGGAAGGACATTCAGGTGTACACACATCCCACCAATTGTCTCCAATCATCAGCCAAACCGCTTAAGCAGCAACTTGGACATCAGCACTGCATCCATCGCTGTGATCACAAACGGCGTATCTGAAACGCTGCTGCGGGTCACCTGGGCGGCTCTGTTTACTTGGGCGATATGGCGGCATTAGAAGATGAATGTCTGAACTAACCGATCAGGGATTAGGCGCTCTTCATTGCCCCCACCAAACAGGCTCAAAGACCCAACCATCAGTTGTTAATAACCAGCTCGACTGAAAGCGCACAGTTCCTCTCTGACCACCTTTGGTGCTAACGCTTTTAAGCCACACTCTGCGACAAAGGCTCTTCTCGCTTACAAGTACAGTCAATCTGCCCAAACTGCACCCATGTGCCAGCAGCAGCCTTATTACGCCAGACACAAAGAGAAGCTCAACGGCGAAGGCTGGCTGCTGAACAGGCAAGAAGGGATGCTCATCCAAATCAAACTCGGTGCAGCAGCTGAGTAGGTGCAGTTCGTTTTGGTGAGCTCCTGTCGGTTGTCAGATCGCCTTGGGCAACCCGTCAGGCAGCAGCGAATGCTCTATCACCTAGGCATCGAGATGTGGATCAACCTGCAGGAGATCCGCTATGCAGCTTTGTGCTGATCAAAAGCAGACAAAAAGGAAGCTCTAATTGAAAAGGATTATCAACAACAATAGTCAGATTATTTGATACGAAGATTGCGAGATAAGCCTAGTTGAAGTTGATTCTCAACAGCATATAATTATCCAATTATGTTCGGTTAATACCACTTACAAATGCATAAAAGTGCAATAGAACAGAGAAGTCCTCCTCTTGGACATATTCATGACTCAAACAACAGCAACAGCTCAAACCAGGCTCACCATTGCAACAGGCCCCTCTGGTCGTGCAATGGCAGAGACGATGACACAAGAGATGGTTGATCAGCTTCAAGCCCATCTCAATATGGAAAGGCAGTCCTCAGCTGCCTACTTCGCAGCGGCCATTTGGTTTGCAGAGCGCGAACTCACTGGCTTTGCTGAATACTTGCGCGATGAGGGTAAGCAAGAGCAAGAGCATGCAGCAAAATTCGCTGACTACCTGATCTCACGTGGTCAGACAGTTGAATTAGACACGATCGAAGCACCTCGGCAGACATGGCCTGATCCAGAAGAAGTCATGGTAAATGTCTTCCGAATGGAAGCAGATGTTACAACCTCTGTTCTTCTGCTTTATGCAATAGCTGAGCGAGCCTCCGACCAAAGAACAACCGTATTTCTTGATCCAGTTGTTGACGATCAGAGAGTCTCTGAACATGAGGCCGCCTATTTATTGGGAAGGGTCAAGTACGCAAATAATGAGCGTGCAGCAATGATGATCATTGACGCAGAACTCAGGGAAGAAAAAGCAAAACCAGCAAAGCTTCAGTCATAAGTTCCGCTATAAGAAGTATGCAAACAAAAGTTTGATGACCTCTATTCATAGTTTAAGATTGAACGC
>JASJLK010000022.1:0-15282 GCA_037620855.1 Synechococcus sp. ChBW.bin.23
ACGGGAGCTTGATGCCGCCGTGGACATCGCCAAAGCCCTGAATCTGGCTGAACATCACACCATCAATGTGGATTTAGCGATGTGGGGAGGCTCCTCACTCACCGATCACGCCCAAACTCTTCCCACGAGCGGCGTGGAGGAGGGCATCATCCCGAATACGTATGTCCCAGGGCGAAACACCGTGTTCATTGCGATCGGCCTCAGCCTCGCAGAAGCGCGAGGTGCGGATCGGCTAGTGCTGGGGGTGAATGCCGTGGATTACTCGGGCTATCCCGACTGCCGGCCCGATTATCTGGAGGCGTTTCAGGCTCTCGCAGACCTCAGCAGCCGCGCTGGACGAGAAGGCCATGGTCCAACGCTATGGGCACCACTAGTGGAGTGGAGTAAACAGCAAATTGCAGAGGAAGCACTACATCTAGGGGTTCCCATCGA
This sequence comes from Synechococcus sp. ChBW.bin.23, assembly GCA_037620855.1. GTDB lineage: Bacteria > Cyanobacteriota > Cyanobacteriia > PCC-6307 > Cyanobiaceae > Synechococcus_C. The sequence continues at coordinate 433 of JASJLK010000022.1, forward strand.
ACGCACCTGGAGTTGCTATAGCGGAGGCGACGTGCCTTGTGGTGTCTGCGATAGCTGCCGAATCCGCGATGAGGCGCTGCTCGGCGCCGGTCGGCCGGACTTATGCAGCCCAGGCCGTCGATGAACTCCAATCAAGCCGGTCCCCAAACACTGATTCGCAGCAAGCATCCCTGGATCGAACCTGATGTAGTGGCCCAAGCGCTCGCTCAAGAGCATGGAGAAGCGGGTTTGATTTGGCTGGACGGGGATGGCAGCGACCTGGGCCGTTGGCTCACCCTGGCAGCTGATCCTCTCGAGCAACGTTGTAGCCGGGGATTACCGGGAGAAGTTGGAGCCACCAATCCGTTTAAAACTCTGCGCTCGCTCGATCCGGGGCACTGGACGGGCTGGCTGAGTTACGACGCCGCCGCCTGGCTCGAACCCACAAACACCTGGCGAAGCGATGCCATGGCGAGCCTTTGGATCGGGCGCCACGACCCCGTTCTGCGCTTTGACCTACAACAACGGGAGGTTTGGATTGAGGGGCTTGATGCCAAGCGCCATGCCGCAATGGAGCGCTGGATTCTGGGACTGAGTGAACGACTGAATCAAGACCCTCCCGCGCGACCCAACCCCAAACCCCTGCATACAGGCTGGGTCCACCACAGCGACAGGACGGCCTATGCCAAAGGCGTTGAGCACATCCGTGAGCTGATCGCGATGGGTGATCTCTTTCAAGCCAATCTCACCAGCTGCACCAGCACAACATTGCAGGAATCGATCAACAACCTGGAGCTCTTTCGGCGCTTGCGGCGAGCCTGCCCGGCACCCTTTGCTGGTCTGGTCATTGCCAACGGGGATGCCACTGGCGAAGCACTCCTGTCCACATCACCGGAGCGCTTTATGGAAGTACTGCCCAATGGAGCTATTCAAACAAGGCCGATCAAGGGAACACGCCCTCGAGATTCCGATCCACAACGGGATGCCGATCATGCCGCTGCATTGGTGTGCAGTGAAAAAGACCGTGCCGAAAACGTGATGATCGTGGACTTGCTGCGCAATGACCTCGGCAGGGTCAGCGTGCCTGGCAGCGTCGATGTTCCACAGCTGGTCCATCTCGAAAGCTACGCCCGGGTCCACCACCTCACCTCAGTGGTGAAGGGCCAGCTCAGGGAAGGACTGAACTGGGTGGATCTGCTGGAAGCGAGCTGGCCTGGTGGGTCGATTAGTGGTGCACCAAAACTGAGAGCATGCCAAAGGCTTCAGGAATTAGAACCCAAAGGTCGAGGTCCCTACTGCGGCTCCTTGCTAACGCTGAATTGGGATGGGCGATTCGATAGCAATATTTTAATTCGCACCGTTTTACGCAAAAACAATGAGCTTCGGGTGCATGCAGGCTGCGGGATCGTTGCCGACTCAGATCCTCAAGCAGAAGCCGACGAACTGGACTGGAAATTGCTTCCTCTTTTAGAGGCACTGGAGTGACAACATCTCAGCCACAACACTCAATCGCCTGGATCAACGGAACCTGGGGGCGGCCCGCAGAGCTGGCACTGCCACTGAGCGACCGGGGGCTGCAGCTCGCCGATGGACTGTTTGAAACGGTCCTCATTGATCACAATCGTCCCTGCCTATTAGACGCACACCTCCGCCGATGGGAAGAAAGTGCTGAACTTTTGGGAATGGCACCACCCCCAAAAAGGACCTGGTTGGATCCATTGATGCAAGAAGCGATCGCACGCCTTGGACTCGCGCAGATGTATGGGGCCCTGCGCCTGAACTGGAGTCGAGGCGATGGAAGCAAGCGAGGAATTGGTCTCGATCACCACTCTGCCGACCCCTCCAGGCATCGCTTTTGGCTGACGTTGCAAGCCCATACGCCAACGTTCGAGTCGGTACGCACATGGATCAGCCGTCACGAATATCGGCATGCCTCCAGCCTGATGAGCCGATGCAAAACCTTTTCCTATGGACAAGCAATTCAAGTGCGCCGGGAGGCTCAACAAAGGGGAGCTGAGGATGGATTGATGCTCAGCACCAATGGCTCTCTTTGCTGCGGGAGCAGCGCCAATCTTGTTGTGCAACGCCATGGCCAATGGCTCACACCCCCCTTAAGTGATGGCTGTCTGCCAGGAGTGATGCGGGGCCAAGCCATCGAGCAAGGACTAATGCAAGAGCAGTCGCTTTCAGTAGAACCGCAACCTGGTGATCAATGGTTGTTAATCAACAGCCTTGGCTGCCGGACGATCAGCCAAGTGAATGGAGAACCACTCACGAATCACGGAAATGGAGAAGCTTTTTGGAAATCCTTATTGCTCTGTCATCCTGAGAATTCATTGCCATCCTGAGCACAGCAACAAGCGATTGGTGATATGGAATTACGGCGTGACTTAAGCCTCAAAAGCCTCACCCTGACCGTCGTCACCGGAACCATTGGCTCGGGATGGTTGTTTGCCTCCTATTACGCCGCTCGCATAGCTGGACCCGCAAGCCTGCCCGCCTGGCTGCTAGGGGGATTGGTTTCCTTCCTGCTCGCTCTGGTGTTTGCGGAGTTGGGCTCACTCATCAACAGTTCCGGAGCACTGGCCCAGATTCCACTTCTCAGTCATGGGCGCTTGTCTGGCTTCATCGGTGGTTGGAGCATCTGGATCAGCTACTTGTGCGTCCCAACGATCGAGCTAATAGCCATGCTCGATTATCTGGATAGCAGCCTGCCCTGGCTCACGCAGGATCAGAACGGCACGCAAGTTCTCAGCGGAGGCGGTCTGGCTGTCGCCATCGTGTTGATGGTGTTCTTCACCTGGATCAACCTCAACGGCGTGAAGGGCCTGGCCCGCTGGATCGACAACCTCACCATCTGGAAGTTGATCGTGCCGCTTCTGGTGGCGAGTGTGTTGATGCTGCTCAGTCAGCACTGGGGGAATCTGAGCATCCCGGTCACGATTGGCAGCGACCCATCTGCCATCAAAGCTGGTAGCGGTACGGAACTTGTGAATGCCGTAGGAAGCGGCGGCATCCTGTTCTGCCTCCTTGGCTTTCGCACAGCCGTTGACCTCGCTGGAGAAGCGCGCAACCCCCAACGCAATGTGCCGTTAGCCATGGGTCTAGGGCTAGGCATCAGCTTGCTGATTTACCTCGTGCTGCAGTGGTCTTTCCTGGTGAGCGTGCCACCGGAAGCCCTCCAACAGGGGTGGGGCCAACTCAGCCTCAGCCAACATGGCGGTCCGCTTGCAGCCATCGCCCTTGGTCTTGGGCTCAGCTGGATGGTGGTGCTCTTACTCATCGACGCAGCACTTTCCCCAAGCACAACAGCAATGGCTTATCTAGGGGTATCGGCTCGAGTGAGCTGGATGATGGGTCGCTGCAAACTGCTCCCTGAGTCCCTGAATCGGGTCAACAGAAATGGAGTGCCGGATGTTGCCGTCGTCAGCAGCTTGGTGGTCGGCTGCACCCTGTTCTTGATCGGTCCAGGCTGGCAACAAGTTGTGGCCTTCCTCACTGCAGCCCAAATGATCGCCCTAGCCATGGGGCCAGCAAGCTTGTTAGCCCTGCGCCAACAACTCCCGAAAGAGAGAGGCCATTTTCAGATTCCCTATCCCACGGCCTTGAGTGCCTTGGCCTTCGTGATGGCGACATGGGCGACGAACTGGTGTGGGCGCACAGCATTAGAGGGAGCGGTGCTCGCCATCGGAATCCCAAGCCTGCTCTTTGCGCTTCACAACTGGAGGAAACACCAGCCGATTGAAACCAAAGAAGGCCTGTGGTGGGGCCTTTATTTAGGCCTTCTTGTTTTGGATATGGAGCTATTCAGCAAAGGACAACCACTGGAGCTCACGAACCTGGCCCATCTCGCAGTCTTGGCGGGGATGGCCCTTCTGGTGCTGCCCATCGCGGTCAACAGCGCTCTTCCGGAGGTTTCACCCCATGCGCTCACACACTTAAAAACCGATCCACCACATCTTGGCTGAGCTCAGACGTGGAGCCACTTGCGACAATTCCTCCGCGCTGCATGGCGTAATAGCGATCCGCCTGTCGAACGAAATGCAAATGCTGCTCAACAAGCAAAACGCCAATCCCTTTCTCCGCAATAATTCGCTGGACGGCAGCTTCAATATCCTGGACAATATTGGGCTGAATACCCTCAGTAGGCTCATCAAGAAGCAACAATTTAGGCTGACCTAAAAGAGCACGAGCAATAGCAAGCTGCTGCTGCTGACCACCTGAAAGATCTCCACCTTTACGTGAAAGAAACTCCTGAAGAATTGGGAAAAGTTCGTAGACAAAAGAATCGATACGACGATTTCGAGCAAGACCTCCTGGTAGAGCCTCCATCCCCAACATCAAATTCTCTTCAACAGTTAATTGAGGAATGATTTCCCTCCCCTGAGGCACATAACCAAGCCCTGACCTTGCACGCTGATGAGGAGGCTGACGCTCGATTCCATTACCCTCAAAAACAATCTCACCGGACCGTGGTTTAAGCAAACCAATCAGAGACTTAAGAAGCGTGGTCTTACCCACCCCATTCCGACCAATAAGGCAAACCATTTCACCAGCAAGGACCCTCAGATCAACATCTCGAAGGATATGGCTCTCGCCGTAATAAGTATTGAGGCCACGAATCTCGAGCATTGTCATTGGGCTTCGTCCTCCGTAGTTCCCAAATAAACCTCGATCACTCGAGGATCCTGTTGCACCTGGTCCATCGAGCCCTCACAAAGTACATGGCCTTGGTGCAGCACGGTCACCGGACTCTCAAGACGACGAATGAATTCCATATCGTGCTCAATGACCAAAACAGTGTGATCTCCAGCCAAAGACTTCAGCAAATCAGCCGTAAGGTCGGTTTCCTCATCCGTAAGGCCTGCAACCGGCTCATCCACCAGCAGGAGGTCAGGATCCTGACCAACCAACATCGCAATTTCTAACCACTGCTTCTGTCCATGAGACAGAGCTCCAGCTCTCCAGTCGGCGCGAGATTGAAGATTAACGATGTTCATGAGATGGTGAACTTGGTCGCGCTGTTCTGCACTGATACGACCAAAAAGCAAGGTCAAAGGCTGCTTAGACCGACTAACAGCCAATGCCAAGTTGTCCTTAACCGTTAAATCTTCAAACACACGCGGGCTTTGGAATTTGCGACCGATTCCAAGTCGAGCAATGCGATGTTCAGGGATTCCAACCAGAGAGCGACCTTTGAAGAGGACGCCTCCTGAGCTAGGCGCAACCTTTCCAGTGATGACATCTAGAAACGTGGTCTTCCCAGCTCCATTGGGACCTATGACCGCTCGTAGTTCTCCTGATTGCAAGCTGAGGTTGAGATCTCGAAGAGCAAGAAAGCCATCGAAACTCACCGTGATGTCCTTGAGCTCCAGCAATGCTCTGGAACCAGAAACAATATTGCTCATGGCTGCACCTCGTCATTGCCATCAACTTCAAGTTGCGGATAAGTACCAATCGGCCGAATAAAGCCCATACGGGACATCAGATTCCTCGGTCCTTCTCCTTGGAACCAACCAATCACCCCCTCAGGCAGTGCCGTCACGACAAGAATGAATAAACCGCCTTGGATGAAAAGCCAAGTTTCAGGCAATGCTTCGCTCACCAGACTTTTGGCATACATGATTGAAACAGAACCAAGAATCGCTCCAACTAATGTTCCACGACCACCAACAGCGACCCAAATCACCATTTCGATCGAAAACGGGACAGTCATGAATTGCGGCGAAACGATGCCTGATTGCACGGTGTAGAGCGCCCCACCAATACCCGCCAATCCCCCAGCAATTGCAAACACAATTGTTTTAAATAGCGTGGGGTTATACCCAGCAAAGCGAAGCCGCGGCTCATCATCACGGATTGCAATTAGAACGTTTCCAAAGCGACCATGCACAACCCAACGTAGAAAGATCCACACCAAGATCACAACGACAGCCGTCAACCAAAAGAAACCACGCTGCATCTCTGCCGATCCCAACTCGAGCTGCCCAAACAGAACAGTGACATCCGTTTTGAGACCATTGGTCCCATTAATCAGCTTTTGCTGTCCATTGAAGAAGTTAAAAAAGACCAACAGAGCAGCCTGGGTCAAAATCGAAAAATAAACCCCCTTAATCCGATTACGAAACACCAAGTTCCCCAATACAGCTGCGAGCAAAGCAGGGACTAGCCAAATTGCAATGAGCGTAAAGAGAGGAGAACGAAAAGGCTCCCAAAACAATGGCAACCGATCAACTCCATACAAACTGAAGAATTCAGGAATAGAATTGGGCATATCAATAGAACTCCTCAGTTGGAGATACATCGCAGCGGCATAACCTCCAAGAGCAAAGAAAATTCCCTGACCAAGACTCAGAAGACCTGTAAAGCCCCAAATCAAATCAATCCCAAGCGCCACAATCGCTAGCGATAGAAACCGACCCAACAGGTTCAGACGGAAAACAGGAAGAACCGATGGAGCGGCAACGATTACCGCGATGATCAACACCCAAACAGCCACCGAGAGCCATGGACGCTGTTGAAACGAACGAAACATCAGTTCAAGCCTCAACCATGCGGCCTTTTTGCGGGAACAGGCCTGAAGGACGGAACTGAAGGAACACCACAATGAGGGCAAACACCATCACCTGAGCCATGCTCGTGGTCGCAAAAAATTCAACGCCACCAGCCAGTGGCCCAGGCATATCGGGCCAAATCGTGAGCAGCCGCCCCGCTCCAATCAGATCAGTTAACAAGCCGATCGCAAATGAAGCCAAGACGGTGCCGAAAAGATTGCCAACACCACCGAGCACCACAACCATGAAACAGCCCACGATGTAAGACGTTCCAACGTTGGGACCTACCGAACCCAACAACGACACTGCAACTCCAGCCACCCCAGCCAAACCAGAACCGATCCCAAAGGTGAGGACATCAACGGTGTCAGTCGGAATGCCGAGGCAGTCGCTCATCGAACGATTCTGAGTGACTGCCCGAATCCGAATACCCCAAACACTGCGGTTAAGGAACCAGATCACCCCAACGACTGCGATCAACGTCATCACGATGATCACAAGACGTGGCACCGGAAATGTGAGATCCATCCACTCGAGGCCACCGCGCATCCACTTCGGAGCGGTGACGTCCACATTGCGAGATGTCGCCTTAGCAATCCGGCTAATTTGCGAGGCCAATCCACCCGCAAATAACACTCCAATGAAAGCGGAAACAGCCCAACCACCTAATCGCACAAACCGGGATTGACGTCCCTCCAATAAGTGCTTCGGAAGAAACAACGGAACGCTGAATCCGAACACGAGAAACAGAACCATTCCTGCCGCATAAGCAAGCGGAACGCTGCGCACAAACTGCTGCAGAATCAAACTGACACCCCACGTAGCAAGCAACGTCTCCAGTGGACTCCCATAGAGACGTCGTATCACTGTGCGTTCAAGCAAAATGCCAACAACACCGCTTACAACGAAGGCGCACGGAATAGCAACCAATACGTAGGCGTTGTAAATAGGTGCAAGTAGGGGAAGTTTGAAAATGAGCTGCACCACATAGGTGGTGTAGGCACCAAGCATGATTAATTCGCCATGAGCGAGATTAATCACACCCATCAAGCCAAACACAATTGCCAGTCCAAGGGCGGCCATCAGCAACACAGAGCCGATGGCCACACCGTTGAACAGACTTTCGAAAAGCAGTTGCACGGGGGGGGGTCTAGTAAGCGAAACAAAGAAAAAGAGGAGCCCCCAAGGGACCCCTCCTACAGCAGTCCATCAATCGATGGAGCTATCGATGATCAGAGCTTGTACTTCTCTCCCTTGCTGGGATCAGACCAATCGCAAGCGAAACCCTTGGATGTGGGCTCAAACTGGTTCCAGGTCTGAGGATCAATTGGGCTGTCCGACTCTTCTACGATTTCAAACTGACCATCTGCAGTGATCTCTCCGATCCGAACGATTTGAGAGATGTGATGGTTAGGACGAACCTCGATGGGTCCTTGAGGAGCATCAAACTTGATACCAATCAGGGCTTCACGTACTTTGTCGTCATCGAAAGTACCGGCTTTTTCAACAGCCTGCTTCCAGAGGTAAACCATGTTGTATGCAGACTCTTGAGGGTCAGCGACAACACGATCAGCTCCATACTTGGCCTTGAAATCAGCAGCAAACTTCTTAGAGGCAGGAGTGTCAATCGACATCATGTAATTCCAAGCTCCGTAGTGGCCTTCAAGGAACTCTGGTCCAATTGTGCTGATTTCTTCTTCAGCAATGGAGTAGCTCATCACGTAGTAACCCTTTTCAGGAGTGATGCCAGCATCCTGAATCTGCTTGAAGAAAGCGACATTTTGGTCACCATTCAAGGTGTTGATGATCACACCACCGTCAGGCAAAGCTCTCTTGATCTTCGCAATGATCGGAGCAACTTCCGTATTACCAAGAGGCAAATAGTCTTCACCAACGACTTTTCCACCCAGAGACTTCACTTGCTCCTTGGTGATGGTATTTGAAGTACGAGGGAACACATAGTCAGAGCCCACTAAATAGAAAGGCTTTCCGGCAGCAGGCGACTTCTCGAACATGAAGCTGGTTGCTGGCTCGGACTGCTGGTTAGGAGTCGCGCCGGTGTAAAAGATATTCTTCGAACACTCTTGACCTTCGTACTGAATCGGGTAATAGAGAAAAGCATCCTTTGATTCGTAAACCGGAAGCATGGCCTTGCGGCTAGCAGAGGTCCAGCCACCAAACACAACAGGAACTTTGTCCTGATCAATGAGTTTTTTGGACTTCTCGGCGAAGGTGGGCCAATCAGAAGCACCATCTTCAACGATGTAGTCAATTTTGTAATTCTTGCCGTCTACCTCAACACCACCAGCTGCATTGATTTCGTCAATGGCCATCTTCTCTGTATCCACCAAGGTGGACTCAGAAATCGCCATCGTGCCCGTCAGGGAATGAAGGATCCCAACAGTGACGCTGTCGTCATATTCGACGCTGGAGGCCTTCTCATCGCCACCACCGCACGCAGTGACGGCAAGACCCAGTGACGCTGCGGCCATGCCGGCAAAGAGACGCTTGGACAATGATGAACTCATGAATACCAAAAACAAGTGAATCGACGTTTCAACGCCGGAGCTCGAAAGGTACAGATCAAGAGATCTGAGTTCCTGTATCAAGAAAGACAATTTGCCTAATAGCCAACCAAATACGCGTCAAATTGGTATCTGTTGCAACACAAATGCTTCGACAAGATTGAGTCCTTCTCCCGTCCGAAGGTTGGTAAAACACCAGGGTCGATCTCCGCGCATCCTCAATGTGTCCTGTTCCATCACGCCCAAATCGGCACCAACGAGGGGAGCTAAATCAATCTTGTTAATGACCAATAAATCGGACCGTGTAATTCCAGGTCCGCCCTTACGAGGAATCTTGTCCCCAGCCGCTACATCAATCACGTAAATACAAAGGTCCACTAATTCTGGACTAAAACTGGCCGCAAGATTGTCACCGCCGCTTTCAACCATCACCAGATCAAGCCCGGGAAATTGCTGCTCCAGTTCACTCACAGCAGCTCGATTGATGGAGCAGTCTTCTCGTATCGCCGTATGCGGGCACCCCCCGGTTTCAACACCACGGATACGCTCAGGCTCCAATGCACCTGAGCGCGTGAGGAATTGGGCATCCTCTTGCGTGTAAATGTCATTGGTCACAACCGCTAATTGCAGACGATCACGCAATCGCCTGCAGAGCGCTTCCACGAGCGCTGTTTTGCCTGAGCCCACCGGGCCGGCGACGCCAAGCCTGAGTTTGCTGCTCATCAGCTTCGGAACAAACGTGAATACAACTCAGCATGAGCCAACTGGGCGAGCCCTGCACCAGCACCACCACACCAAAGTGTGCGCGGATCTTGATCCTTCAAAACACTCGCCTGATCACGAATCATCGGCAACAGTTGCTGCTGGATCCGTTGAGCCGTGGTGGGACCAAGCGGCACCAAGCGGACCGCCGCACTGAGCTGATTCGCAACCCAGCCATAGAGATAACCCTCCACCATCTCCAGCTCAGAAATCTTCAACGACAAGGCAGCCCAAGCCCAGGCCGCTGGCCAAGCCAAAGCCAATGGCTGAGGTAATGAATGTCCAAGATCAGCCATCAATTCCAACAACGAACCGCCCATCTGTTTTTGCTGGGCACGCATCTCTGCCGACTCCCTCAAAGCCAGCAACCAGCCATCCAAAGAGATCAACTCAGTTGGCCTCTCTGACTGTTTGTCCTCCCAGCTTTGAAACTGAACACGCAAGGGGTTTAACGCCGCAGCCTCCAACCTCAATGCACCCCTTTGAAGCTCGGCTTCAATCCAATCTTGAAGATCGAATGCATCGATCAGAGAACCGTTTTGGATCAAAACTTCAAGACCCTCGGAATAACTAAACGCGCCAACGGGCAAGGCAGGACTCACCAACTGCAACAACGCAAGCGATGTCATGAGTGCTGATGGCCGATGTAGGCGCCACCTTCGGGCATGAATGGACGACAACACCGTGTCACCTTCAATCCACGACCGTTGAGCATGGTGACGAGTACGGAGTCGTTGAGCAACAACAGCTCATCCTCATGCAACTCAAGCGCCACGTGGCGGTTGCCTAAGTGATACGCAGCCTCCAGCAATGCCAGCGACGTTGCTGCCTCCACTCGCAATAACTCCTCAGCAGCAGCGGTCACCAACACATGCACCTGCTCATATGAATCGGTGAGGCGATCACCAGGCATCAGGGCTCGCTCGCGCGGCAGCTGCAACAACACCTCTCGACCACAGGCTGTGCGACGACGGCCGCGCAGCACCGTGCGCTGATCCGCGCTCAGCGGCAACTCCATCATCGCGGGGGTGGAGTTCGGCAATAACTTCTCAGACAAGAAGCGATGGTCCAACACGATCAAGCCAACATCCAAGAGTTCAGACAACCAACGAGATCACACAACAAAGAGTGCCCAAACAGCACACCATCGTTTGGTAGTGCTTGCTACAGAGCCGAGGAGAGTTGGCGTCGAGCGTGCATCCATGCATCGACTTGATCCATGGCACGGCACCTGCAACCTGCAGTTTTTTGCAAGCAGCAGCGGCAGTCAATTTCAAGGGGGCTGCACCGCCCCCTTGAAATTGATGCGCGCCGAACGGGGTGTGAACGGGCGTTGCGAGCTTCCCCTGCTTCACACCGCTGGCGGTCTTGTGGGGGGAGACCAATTGAGCATCAACCTCGGCTTGAGGCCAAACAGTCGCTGCTTGCTCACCAGCGTGGCCGCGCAAAAGGTTTATGGATCAGTGGGTCGCAGCCAGCTCCATCCCCAGGGAGCTTGGGCCCGCCAACAGGTCTTGGCAGAGCTTGATGCCGAGGCCGATCTGGAGTGGCTTCCCCAAGAACTTGTTCTCTATGCCGATGCTCTGTATGAACAAAACCTCAGCGTCACCTTGCCGATGGATGGTTCGTTTCTCAGCGCAGAAATTGTGCGTCTCGGACGCACCGCCGCAAACGAAACATTGGGCCGCGGATGCTGGAGATCAGGCCTTCAAATCCAACGCCAAACCTCTGAGGGAAGACGCTGGGAACTTGTTGATCGGCTCGAAATCACCGACGAAGCGCTGAAGGCAATCCATGGACTCAATCAACAACCCGTCTTCGGCACCTTGGTTTGGGCGGCACCCTTCCCTCTCCCAACAGACAAGCTCAACTCCCTTCTCGATGACGTTCGCCAGGATCGAAAGGGGCTCGAAGGAACCATGCATTGCGGCGTTCTCCCCCAGGGACTGATCGCCCGTTACAGCGGCGAGTCAAGCCGTGATGCCCGTTTTTGGTTCAGCAGGATTTGGGCTCGCACCCGTCAAGCAAGAAACCTGGCAGCGCCGCAGATTCCTAGGGTCTGGCCCTTACAAGAACATCCATTGAGGACCTAAGCGTTCAAATTGAACATTCCGTTGGCCCAGGAAGATAGAAACTAAAAGGAGTGCAAGGTCACCATGCACCTCAGCCCCCAGGAAAAAGACAAGCTACTGATCGTCACGGCTGCGCTTTTGGCAGAACGTCGACTCCAGCGCGGCCTCAAGCTCAACCACCCGGAAGCTGTGGCATGGCTCAGCTTCTTGGTTTTAGAGGGAGCACGCGATGGGAAGAATGTGGCAGACCTTATGCAGGAAGGCAGCACTTGGCTAAGCCGCGACCAGGTGATGGAGGGCATTCCAGAGTTGGTCGATGAAGTCCAAATCGAGGCTGTGTTTCCCGATGGAACCAAGCTCGTGACCCTGCATGACCCCATTCGCTAAGGCTTCCTCTGATGGCACCCCTCATCCCCGGTGAATTGATACCGGAACCCGGCGAACTGGAACTCAACGCCAATAAAGAGGTCACAACCCTCAGCGTTGCCAACAGTGGCGACCGCCCCGTACAGGTGGGATCCCACTTCCATTTCCAAGAAGCCAATGCTGCTCTGATCTTTGACCGTGACGCTGCACGCGGTCAAAGGCTTGACATTCCAGCCGGTACGGCCATTCGCTTCGAGCCCGGTGACAACCGCGACGTGAATCTGATCCCGTTTTCTGGAGCACGCCGCGTGGTGGGCTTCAACGGACAAATCAACGGACCCCTCGACGCCTGATTCATGCCCTATCGCATCTCCCGCCAGGCCTACGCCGAAACCTACGGGCCAACCACTGGAGACCGGATTCGCCTAGCGGATACCGATCTCATCCTCGAAGTGGAGAAGGACTTCACCACCTACGGCGATGAAGTGAAGTTCGGCGGCGGAAAGGTGATTCGCGATGGGATGGGCCAATCCCAAACCTCGCGGGCTGGAGGAGCCGTTGACACCGTCATTACCAATGCCCTCATCCTTGATTGGTGGGGCATCGTCAAGGCAGATATCGGCCTAAAAGATGGCCGCATCGTTGGCATCGGCAAGGCCGGCAACCCCGACATCCAAGAGGGCGTCACCATCGTGATCGGACCCGGTACCGAAGCGATTGCCGGTGAAGGGCACATCCTCACCGCTGGGGGAATCGACACCCACATCCATTTCATCTGTCCACAGCAGATCGAAACGGCGCTCGCCAGTGGTGTGACCACCTTGATGGGCGGCGGCACCGGACCGGCCACCGGGACCAATGCCACCACCTGCACCCCTGGTGCATTTCATATCAGCCGAATGCTCCAGGCCGCCGAGGGGCTGCCCGTCAACCTGGGATTTTTCGGGAAAGGAAACGCCAGCACGCCTGAAGCACTTGAGGAGCAAGTGCGCGCGGGTGCCTGTGGGCTCAAGTTGCATGAGGATTGGGGCACAACGCCGGCCGCCATTGATGCCTGCCTGTCGGTAGCCGATCAAATGGATGTGCAAGTTTGCATTCACACCGACACGCTCAACGAAGCCGGCTTCGTTGAAGACACCATCGCCGCGATCAAAGGCCGCACGATCCATACCTTTCACACAGAGGGTGCAGGCGGCGGCCATGCACCAGACATCATCAAAATCTGCGGCGAAGAAAACGTGCTTCCCAGCAGCACCAATCCCACCCGGCCCTACACCCGCAACACGCTCGAAGAACACCTCGACATGTTGATGGTGTGCCATCACCTCGATCCAAAAATTCCAGAAGACGTGGCCTTTGCGGAATCACGCATCCGCCGCGAAACCATCGCTGCTGAAGACATCCTTCACGACATGGGCGCTTTCTCGATCATCGCCAGCGACTCCCAAGCGATGGGACGGGTGGGAGAAGTGATCACACGCACCTTCCAAACAGCTCACAAAATGAAGGTTCAACGCGGAGCCTTACCCGAGGACTCAAGCCGAAACGACAACCACCGCCTGAAGCGCTACATCGCAAAAGTAACGATCAATCCAGCAATCGCACACGGCATCAACAGTCAGGTGGGGTCGGTGGAGACAGGCAAACTCGCCGATCTGGTGCTCTGGAAGCCAGGATTCTTTGGGATACGACCTCAACTCGTTGTGAAAGGCGGTTCGATCGTCTGGGCCCAAATGGGTGATGCCAACGCCTCAATCCCCACGCCAGGTCCAGTGCATGGACGACCGATGTTTGCGGCCTTCGGCAAAGCCCTTGCCCCCAGTTGCCTCACCTTCATGAGTGATGCAGCCATGAACGACAACATCCAAGGCAAACTCGGGCTGGAACGCACCTGCATCGCCGTAGAAAACACCCGCAGCGTTGGCAAAAGTGCTCTCAAACTCAACTCAGCACTTCCAAAGATGAGCGTGGATCCACAGACCTATGAGGTGTTTGCCGATGGCGAGCTTCTGACCTGTGAACCAGCGGAGGTGTTGCCACTCGCCCAGCGCTACCTACTGCTTTGATCACAAACGCGCCCACCTTGCTGGTGGTGCAGCACATCGATCGAGAAGGCCCTGATCTCGTTGCAGCAATCGCGCGGGAGCAGGGGATGAGCATTCACACGATTCGCCCTGATCAGGGGGAGCCTCTCCCAAACCCCACCAGCACTCAAACACAATTGCACTGCTGCTAGGTGGTCCGATGAGTCTTGGAGAGCGACATCAAGACGCTCTGGCATGGATGCAACGCGAGTTGGACTGGCTCTCTGTTTGGCATCAGCACAACAAGCCGGTGCTGGGAATCTGCCTCGGCGCACAATTTTTGGCGGTCGCTGCCGGTGGAGACGTACAACCCTTGCAAGTGGGATTGCCGTCTCAACCCTTGAAAGAAGTTGGCTATGGAGCCATACATTGGCTCATGAAGCCAAGCAGCGAACCACTCTTAATGGGATTACAACCCAGCGAATTGGTGTTGCATTGGCATGGTGATCGCATCAAGCTTCCTCCAACAGCAACCTTGTTGGGCTCATCGCTTCATTGCCAAGAACAG
>JASJLK010000023.1:0-3738 GCA_037620855.1 Synechococcus sp. ChBW.bin.23
GGCACCGCCGCTCAAGACGATTCCAACAATGAAGACATCCCCAAGGCACCGCTGAGACCTCCGGTTAGCCGCTTCAACAGCAGCAAAGAGGACGATCAGGACTTCTTCGTGGGCGGAGAGGGGCCATTGCAGGAAACCCTGGCCTGCTTCCAGATGCTGGCCAAGCTGATGAAGCTGCCATTCCGGCGCGATGCCATTGAGAAGGTCCTGCGCGATCAATTAAGGCGTGGCCAAACCCCAACCCTGCGCTTATGCGGCCAGATCGCAGCAGGTCTTGGCTTGCATGTCTCGGGCGCCAAGGTTGCTGCCCGTTTCGGAACCCGCCTGCAGACGCCCACCATGATTCCCTGGCAGGGCGGCTTTGCGCTGGTGACACGTAGTGATGAACGCGGAGTCATGCTCGCCTCACCAAGCCAAGGATTCGTAGACCTTCCAGCCTCAACACTCGACGAGGTCTTCCCAGAGGGAATCGAACTATTACTGCTGGATCGCACGAATACCACTCCTGAACAAAAGTTTGGCCCGGCTTGGTTCTGGCCAGCACTCAAGCGCTACCGCACCGTTCTGGTGCAGGTGCTGGCAGCCAGTTTCGTCATTCAACTGTTCACACTGGCGAACCCTCTGCTGATTCAGGTGATCATCGACAAGGTGATTAATCAGCGCAGCCTTGACACGCTTCAAGTGCTGGGTATCGCCCTAGTGGCAGTCACCATTCTCGAAGGAGTACTTGGAAGCCTCAAAACGTTCCTCTTCGCCGAAACCACCAACCGGATCGACCAGCGTCTGGGTGCAGAGGTCATCGATCACCTTCTGCGCTTGCCCCTTGGCTATTTCGACAAGCGCCCTGTTGGTGAATTGGGCTCAAGGATCAGCGAGCTGGAGAAGATCCGCAACTTCCTAACGGGTCAGGCCCTCACGACGATTCTTGATGCTGCTTTCTCGGTGATCTACATCGTGGTAATGCTGTTTTACAGCTGGTTGCTTACCCTCATCGCCCTGGCGGTGCTGCCCATTCAGGTAGGACTCACCCTGCTTGGAGCACCTCTATTTCGGCGTCAATACCGAAAAGCTGCAGAAGCCAATGCCAAAACACAGAGCCATTTAGTAGAGGTGCTGACTGGCATCCAAACGGTGAAAAGTCAAAACGTGGAAATGGTGAGCCGTTACACCTGGCAAGAGCGCTACGCCGAATACATCAGCAGCACCTTTGAAAAAACAATCAGCGGCACGGCTCTGAGTCAGACCTCCCAGGTCCTGCAAAAAATCTCCCAGCTGCTCGTGCTTTGGGTGGGTGCCACGTTGGTTCTCTCTGGTGACCTCACCCTGGGCCAATTGATCGCCTTCCGGATCATTTCCGGGTATGTGACCCAACCATTGCTGCGGCTTTCCACCATCTGGCAAAGCATCCAGGAGCTGAAGGTGAGCTTCGAACGTCTGGCTGATGTGATCGATACACCTCAGGAGTCCAACGAACTCGATAAAGCCAAAGTTCCGCTTCCATCTCTTCAGGGAGATGTGAGTTTCGAAAACCTCAGCTTCACATTCAGCAAAGGCTCACCACCTGTTCTGAATGACGTTGATTTGCATGTGAAAGCTGGGACCTTCGTGGGAATCGTGGGGCAGAGCGGTAGCGGGAAAAGCACCCTGATGAAACTTCTCCCCAGGCTCTATTCCCCTG
The DNA here is from genome assembly GCA_037620855.1 of Synechococcus sp. ChBW.bin.23. Classification (GTDB taxonomy): domain Bacteria; phylum Cyanobacteriota; class Cyanobacteriia; order PCC-6307; family Cyanobiaceae; genus Synechococcus_C. Next base: position 1,679 of record JASJLK010000023.1, read on the forward strand.
ATCAAGGCAGGATCCTGATCGATGGCTACGACATCGACAAGGTGGAGCTTTATTCGCTACGTCGCCAAATTGGCATGGTGCCCCAGGATCCACTTCTGTTCTCGGGGAGTGTGAGTGAAAACATCGCACTCACCCAGCCAGATGTTGCAAGCGACACGATCGTGACAGCTGCAAAGATCGCCTGCGCTCATGAATTCATCATGCAGCTGCCAAGTGGTTACTCCACGCCAGTTGGTGAAAGGGGCGCATCCCTTAGTGGTGGACAACGGCAACGGATTGCAATCGCAAGAACCTTGCTCGCAAATCCAAAACTTCTGGTGATGGATGAAGCCACGAGTGCTCTGGACTACGAAACCGAACGCAAGGTTTGCGACAACTTGATCAATGCATTGCATGACTGCAGCGTTTTCTTCATCACCCATCGCCTATCCACAGTGCGCCGGGCAGACCGAATTGTGGTGATGCATCAGGGAGCCATCGTCGAACAGGGATCCCACGAAGCCTTGATGGAAAAACGAGGCCGCTACTACGCCCTTTACCGCCAGCAGGACGCCACTTAAATATGACAGAACCAAAAAAAAAGCTCCCCCCAAAGAGCAGCAGCCCCGGCAGCAATCCCATCGGCAACCTGGTGCGCAAAGCCCAAAACAAGCTCGAAAGCAGCGTCAGCAGTGGTGATCACAATGAAGCGGTCCTCCAGCAAAGTCAGGTTTGGGTCAAAGCGGTGACCTGGAGTTTGATCGGTACAACAGTTTTCTTTATCGGCTGGCTGGGCATCGCGCGCACCGAAGAGGTAGTAGTGGCCACAGGCAAACTCGAACCTGTGGGCAACGTCAAAGAGATTCGTATCCCACCAGGCGCTGTTGTTGAAGAAATCCTCGTGAAAAACGGTGAACGAGTGAGCAAAGACCAGGCACTGATTCGACTTGATCAGGAGAGCACAGCCGAACAGCTGAATTCGCTCGAACAAGGCGTCAAGGAAAAAACATCCCAAACACTCCAAAAACAGGAGCAACTCTCCCTAAAAAGCCTGGAGCGCGAACGCACGCTCGACCTCAATCGTGAACAGCTCTCAACGACCCGCAACAATTTGGAACTTGAGAACCAGATTCTTGGTCGACTTCAAGGTTTGGCCCGTGAAGGAGCAACTCCTGACATCCAGTATCTGCAGCAACGAAACAAAGTGGCCAGCATTAAGGGAGAGTTGACCAAGTTGGAGCTTGAAGGCAAACGCCAAATCAATCAGATCAACCAACAGGTTGAACAATTGAAAGCCGAAATGGCCGGACTTCGAAGTGAGCGCGCTCAGCTCAATGCCAACCTCACAGAAGTGAGAGTGACCAACAAAAATCAAACCCTTCGAGCTCCTGTCAGTGGCATCGTCTTTGATTTGAGATTGAATAACCCTGGTTATATTTCGCAGGCCCAATCCTCTGAGGCTGTGCTGAAGGTTGTGCCTTTTAACACCCTAGAAGCTGATGTGGAAATTCCGAGCAACAAAATTGGATTCGTGCGCGTTGGCCAACCAGCCGACATCAGCATTGATTCTTTTCCAGCCAGCGATTTTGGAGTGCTAGAAGGAAAAGTTCATTCAGTAGGGTCAGATGCTCTCCCACCTAATCAACAACAAATGCGTCAAGGATATGCCTACCCTGCCGTCATCAAATTAGACAGCCAGCAACTAAAGATTAAAAACGGAAAAACATTGCCATTACAAGTTGGGATGTCTCTCACAGCCAATATCAAATTACGTAGCGTGAGTTATCTGCAGCTTCTCCTTAATACATTCCAAAGTAAAACCGATTCCTTAAGAGAGCTCTAATGCGTCAAAGCTGTACAGCTTCCTGCTGACGCCTCTCCGCTTTCCAAACTCTCCAACGCAACTCCACCCCATCGGGTAGATCCACCACAACTGGCCAAGACGCGTTGTAGGGAATCAAATAGGGCTGCTTACCAAGTGACAGGAAAGATTTGCCTTTGGCTGGTTCCGACGTGCAAGCCATGCGTGTACTGAGCACAAGCACTGGCCCACTCACTTCAAACAGGGCTTTCCCAGAGGC
>JASJLK010000024.1:0-41124 GCA_037620855.1 Synechococcus sp. ChBW.bin.23
ACCACGGACAACACGAGCAGGACAAGGGCGACGATTAACTGACGCCACTGCTGCCACCAACCCCAGCTGCGATCTGCCTCAACCGATGAACCGAACGCGTTTGTCTCTCGAGGATGGGCACTGAAACCTCGCGCCGTCAAAGCCTCAACGACGCCAGCAAGATCAGCAACGGCATCCTCTTCAAAGCGAAGCCAAGCGCTACGAGTTACCAAATTCACGCTGGCTTCGCACACCCCTGGCTGATCCAGGAGCGTGCGCTCAACCGAACGCACGCAACCACCGCACTTCATGCCATCCACTTCTAGAAGCATCGTGGGGGACGACTTTGTGGCGTTGGCGAAATTTGTCACGACTGCAGAACGCATCAAAGAACGCTAGGCAGGGCTGCTGATTCCAGTCAGGATGGAGTCACACCTTTTTTGGCTTCCTGTGCCTCGCAGCAACCGAAACGACAACTTTATCGACAAAAGCTTCACGGTCATGGCCGATCTCATCGTGAAGCTACTGCCGATTAATGCCCGTGCCAAAGAAGCTTATGTGTATTACCGCGACGGGCTCTCAGCCCAGAACGACGGTGATTATGCCGAAGCCTTGGAAAACTACGAGGAAAGCCTGAAGCTGGAAGAGAACGCGATCGACAGGGGCGAGACCCTCAAAAACATCGCCATCATCTACATGAGCAATGGGGAGGAAGAGCGCGCCCTAAAGACCTACCAAAAGGCATTGGATGAGAACCCCAAACAACCGTCATGCCTCAAAAACATGGGCTTAATTTATGAAAAACGCGGTCGCACTGCGGAAGAAGAGGGTCGTCGTGATGATGCGGATAGCTGGTTTGACTTAGCAGCAGATGTTTGGACCCAAGCCGTCAGGCTGAATCCAGGTGGCTACCTCGATATCGAGAATTGGTTGAAATCAACTGGTCGCAGCAACGTGGACGTTTATTTCTAAGCGTCATGCGTCGTGATCAGCAGGATTCACACCAAGCGCTAGCACCAGCGCTTCAGTGATCGATCCAGCTTCGTGCAGCTCCAAGTTCAAGCTGGCCTCCCCGGTTCCGAGTCCGCACCCTTTAGGAACCACAGCTCGTCTGAATCCAAGACGGACGGCCTCTTGCAAGCGCAACTCCAACTGACCAACAGGCCTGAGCTGCCCACCAAGACCAAGTTCACCTAGCAGGACGGTGCCTGCCGGCAAGATGAGATCGCGATAACTCGCCACAACAGCTGCAGCCACTCCCAAATCAGCCGCAGGCTCCTCCACATCGAGACCACCCGCCACAGCGAGGTAGCAGTCAAAACGGGACAGAGGTAGGCCCATGTGCTTTTCCAGCACCGCCAAAATCTGATGCAAACGATTCACAGCAATGCCTGTAGCCGTTCGTCTTGGACTCGCATAGCTCGTTGTACTGACCAAGGCCTGGAGATCCACAACAAGGGGCCTAGTGCCCTCACAGGCCACAATCGTGGCGACTCCGCTGGCCTCATCTCCACTCAGGAATAACTCGCTCGGGTTATTGACCTCCACAAGACCTTGGCCCTGCATTTCGAACACGCCAAGTTCATGGGTGGCACCAAAGCGATTTTTAACGGCACGCAGCAGTCGATGACTGGCAAAACGATCCCCCTCAAAGGTGAGCACGGCATCTACTAAGTGCTCAAGAACCTTCGGTCCTGCCAACATCCCCTCCTTGGTGACGTGGCCTACAAGGAGCAAAGCCGTGTTCTGACGCTTGGCCAATCGCTGCAGAGACGCGGCGCATTCCCGCACTTGAGCCACTGATCCCGGAGCGCTCGACAGATTGGCGTCATGCAGAGCCTGAATGCTGTCGATGATCGCCACATCGGGCCGCAGAGCCTCGAGCTCTTCCAACACCAACTCCAGATCTGTTTCAGCAAGCAGTTGGAGTCCTTCGCTCCCTCCACCCAAACGTAACCAGCGCAACTTCACTTGCTGAGCTGATTCCTCAGCGCTGACATACAAAACGGATAGGCGATTCGCCATGACCGATGCGCTTTGCAGCAGCAGCGTGCTTTTGCCAATCCCTGGGTCGCCCCCTACGAGCACGAGCGAACCGGGTACAACTCCACCGCCCAATACTCGATCCAATTCTGGGTAGCCGCTCTCAAGACGCTGAATCGGCTGATCACCCAGATCGGCCATAGCGGTGGAACGTCGCGCCACTGGAGCTGCTGCTGACTCTGCAGGAGCGCGTCTGCGCCGGCCGTCGTGTTTCGGAGCGGTTTGCTCGACAAGAGAATTCCAGCTCCCGCAACTGCTGCAGCGGCCAAAAAACTGCCGAGTCTGCGCACCGCAGCTCTGGCAAACGAAGATTGATGCGGGTCGGGACACGTCGAACTATGAAGAAAGTTGGCTTTCGGTGAATGAACGGGGCCTCCGTCCATTTATGTGTAGCCAATACCAGTACGCAATAAGTCCGGATATGACGGCCACAGCCGCCAGCAAAGAAACCATTCTCGTTGTCGACGACGAGGCCAGTATCCGACGCATTCTGGAGACTCGTCTGTCGATGATTGGTTACAACGTGGTAACCGCCTGCGACGGCACTGAAGCCCTCGAAAGCTTTGAGAAGTGCAATCCAGATCTAGTGGTCTTGGACGTGATGATGCCAAAACTTGATGGCTACGGCGTCTGTCAAGAATTGCGCAAAGAGTCGGATGTTCCGATCGTGATGCTCACCGCCTTAGGTGACGTTGCAGACAGAATTACTGGCCTTGAACTCGGTGCTGACGACTATGTCGTCAAACCGTTTAGTCCCAAGGAGCTTGAAGCAAGAATCCGCTGCGTTCTTCGCCGAGTTGAGAAAGAGCAGGTCGCTGGAATTCCCAACTCTGGGGTGATTCAAGTAGCAGATCTACGCATCGACACCAATAAACGGCAGGTGTTCCGTGCAGATGAACGGATCCGCCTCACTGGAATGGAGTTCAGCCTCCTTGAACTGCTCGTGGGTCGCTCTGGCGAACCATTCAGCCGCGGTGAGATCTTGAAGGATGTGTGGGGATATACACCTGAACGTCATGTGGACACCAGGGTCGTGGATGTTCATATCTCACGGCTTCGCTCCAAACTCGAAGACGATCCGGCCAATCCCGAACTAATCCTGACGGCTCGGGGAACCGGTTACTTGTTCCAGCGCATCATCGATTCCGTTGCACCCGAAGGATCCTGAATTCAGCCCGGCAGACGAAGCCCGGAGTAAACCACGCCGATCCAAGGCGGTGAGAAGACTTGTGATTTGGTATCGGCGCAATAGCGCAGTAACCAGTCTTGTCGACACTGCTACCACTTCTGCCAGCGCTGCTGGCAATGTAGCTGAATCGGTCGGATCGATTGCAGGAAGCGTCGTCACCAACGCCGGGAGCATGGCTGGACAGATGCTCCAACCGGTGATTGACCCTTTGCGCCGTCTGCAAACCGCAGAGGTCGGTGATGACGGGCTCATCGATGACAGTGATCGCCTTTGGGTAGCCGTGGATGGAATGGGTGGAGACCATTCTCCTGGGGAAATCCTGGAGGGTTCTCTTCAAGCCATCGATCGGCTTCCCTTGCGGATCCGCTTTGTCGGCGAAACCAGCCGGATCATGGAGGCCGCTGAGACTTCTGGACTCACAGAATCGCTCAACAACGCGATCAATTCAGGGCACCTGGAGCTGATCCCCAGCGGACCTTCAGTGGAGATGCACGAGGAAGCCACTGTTGTCCGCCGCAAGCGTGATGCCAGCGTGAATGTGGCCATGGATCTGGTGAAACGCGGAGACGCCCTGGCGATTTACTCCGCGGGAAATTCTGGTGCTGTGATGGCTTCGGCCATCTTTCGCCTCGGTCGCCTAGCCGGGATCGATCGCCCCGCCATTGGAGCCCTGTTCCCCACTAAAGACCCCGGTCAACCCGTGCTGGTGCTGGATGTGGGAGCGAATATGGACTGCAAGCCTTCATACATGCATCAATTTGCTTTGCTCGGCAACATCTACTGCCGCGACGTCCTCCAAGTCGATCGCCCTCGAATTGGCTTACTCAACATCGGCGAAGAGGAATGCAAAGGCAATGAACTAGCTCTACGCACACACGAATTACTCCGGGAGGAAACACGTCTTCATTTCGCAGGAAATTGCGAAGGAAGAGATGTGCTGTCCGGTGAATTTGATGTGGTGGTTTGCGATGGCTTTACGGGCAATGTGCTGCTGAAATTCCTTGAATCCGTCGGCAGCGTTCTGCTCGGCGTGCTCAGGGCTGAATTACCGAGGGGACGCCGCGGCAAAGTTGGCTCAGCCTTCTTACGTAGCAATCTCAAACGCATCAAGAAACGGCTCGACCATGCTGAACATGGCGGCGCACTTCTCCTTGGTGTGAATGGTATTTGCGTTATCGGCCATGGAAGCAGCAAAGCCCTATCCGTGGTGAACGCTCTGCGCTTGGCTCACTCCGCTGCAAGTCATGGTGTGATGGACAATCTCGCCGAACTCAGCAAGCCAGCACCCCTCGAAAGCTAAAGCACCTTTTCTGGACTGTGATTGACTGACGCCACTCAAAGCGCTTCCACTTTGGCTGGCTCTCCCCCACCCTTCCGTGGCATGGCTCTGGTCGCAAGTGGCAGCGCCCAGGCGAACCAAACCATCAGCAATACTGCCCTCAGCGAGCGGGTGCAGACCAGCGACGAATGGATTCGCACCCGCACCGGAATTCAGTCTCGACGTGTCAGCACCCCGGACGAATCGCTGAACGATCTGGCTGTCCGTGCTGGGCAACAGGCCCTGGCGATGGCCCAGTGGGAGCCAGACAGCCTCGACCTGGTGTTACTAGCCACCTCCACCCCTGACGACCTGTTTGGATCTGCACCAAGGGTTCAGGCCGGCTTGAAAGCGCGCAATGCCGTGGCTTTTGACCTCACGGCGGCCTGCAGCGGCTTCCTTTTCGCGCTCGTTACAGCCGCCCAATATCTGCGCACAGGCGCCATGCAAAGAGTTCTAGTGATTGGCGCCGACCAGTTGAGCCGCTTTGTCGACTGGGACGACAGAACCACCTGCGTGCTCTTCGGAGACGGGGCTGGCGCCGTTGCTCTCGAAGCCACTTCTGCAGAGGACGACGGCTTACTTGGTTTCCGGTTACGCAGCGACGGCACTCGCGGCCATTCCCTTACCTTGCCGCAGATCCCCACCAGTCTTCCTTTGGTCAACACCACCCGCCATCAATGCGGCGGCTATCTGCCGATTCAGATGAATGGACAAGAGGTTTACAAATTTGCCGTGCGCGAAGTCCCAGCCATCCTCAAGGAGCTGCTAGAGCAAACAGATACAACCCCTGACCAACTGGACTGGCTTCTGCTTCATCAAGCCAACCAGCGCATTTTGGATGCAGTGGCGGATCGCTTTTCTATCCCTCACTCCAAGGTCTTGAGCAACTTGGCGAACTACGGCAACACCTCTGCCTCCACGATCCCGCTCATGCTTGACGAAGCAGTGCGCGACGGCCGCGTGGCTCCTGGTCACCTTCTTGCGAGTAGTGGCTTTGGAGCTGGCCTTAGTTGGGGAGCCGCACTGTTGCGTTGGCAAGGTCCCGCCTAGGCTCCCAGCCATCATTACTTCCCAACGATGACGATTGCCTGGGTGTTCCCCGGACAGGGGTCTCAGAAATCGGGCATGGCTGCGCCCGTGCTGAGCCTTCCCGGAGCGGAAGAACGATTTGCACTTGCGTCCCGTCTGCTCGGCAGAGATTTACTAGCTATCTGCCAAGGGGAGGCCGATGCGCAAGCTGATCCTGCTGATCTCAACGACACCCGCAACACCCAGCCAGCGCTCTTTATCGTTGAAAGCCTGATTGTGGATGAACTGCGCAGGCAGGAGCGCGAGCCGGCCTTTGTAGCTGGCCACAGCCTTGGAGAACTTGTAGCGCTGTACGCCGCGGGGGTATTTGATACAACAACAGGCCTTGGCTTGATGCAGCGGCGCTCCGAGCTCATGGCAGCCGCTGGAGGAGGAGCGATGACTGCTGTCATCGGCTTTGACCGCGATCAGCTTGAAAGCCTTGTTAACAGTACGGATGGTGTAGTGATCGCCAATGACAACAGCGCTGCACAGGTGGTGATCTCAGGGAACCCTGAGGCTGTTAAGAGCGTGAGTGACCAACTCACCTGCAAGCGCGCGATTCCCCTGGCCGTCTCCGGAGCTTTCCACTCGCACTTGATGGCAGAAGCGGCTGCAGCATTCAATCTCCATCTGGAGAGCCTGACTTTCAAAGATGCTCGCTTCCCTGTGCTGAGCAACACCGATCCAACCCCCTGCATCGACGCCTCTCAACTGAAGCAACGCTTGTCTCAGCAGATGACCACGGGCGTTCGCTGGAGAGAAACCATGGAGACACTGACATCAGCGGGGGTCGACACTTTGATCGAAGTGGGGCCTGGGAATGTGCTCAGTGGCTTGGCCAAAAGGGCCATGGCTGGTGTCACAACCGCCCAGCTCTCGAGCTCCGCTGATTTAGGCCTCTAAGAAGCCATGCCCCCTCTTGTGACCAGCCCGAGCGACGGCTCTGCTGTTGTGACGTCAGTCACGCCAAAACCGAGCCTGATGTATCAGCTCGTGAGCTACTTGCTGGTGTTTCCTGTCTTTCGAGGACTCTTAAAGGGGCGCACGAGCGGCAACGCCTTGGTACCCCTTCAAGGACCGTTGGTGGTGGTCGCGAATCACGGTTCCCATCTCGACCCACCTTTGCTTGGCCACGCCCTGGGTCGTCCTGTGGCGTTCATGGCAAAAGCGGAACTGTTCCAGATTCCAATTTTGGGGAGCATTATTCGCGCCTGCGGTGCTTACCCCGTGAAACGGGGAGCCAGTGATCGAGAAGCGATTCGAACAGCAACAGCTCGACTTGAAGAAGGCTGGGCGATCGGTGTCTTTCTTGATGGCACCCGTCAAACAGACGGCCGCGTGAATCAACCAAGACCAGGTGCAGCCTTGCTTGCTGCGCGCAGTGGAGCCCCCCTTCTTCCAGTAGCAATCATCAACAGCCATCGCGCCCTAGGCGGTGGAAGAGGCTGGCCAAGACTTGTTCCCGTTGCACTTCGCATCGGAGAGCCAATCCCAGCCCCGACCAGTAGGAGAAAGCCTGAATTAGAGGCCACCACCCAGGAGCTTCAGCGGCGAATCAATGCCTTAATCGATCAAGGCTTAGGAAATCCTTGAGGCCAATTCCGTAGCGCCCAAGGCTTGAGGTCTTGACCTGTGATAACCCAGGTCAACGCCCTAATCCCATCACCCAAGCGCTTGCCTAACGTCTCCTTTCGACAGGAAGGCTGACAAGCAACGGGCACCCCGGTGAGACGAATGCCTCGACTTCCCGCCACCACCCGTCCCACAGTCATGGCACGGGGCAAATGATCTTCGCTCGTAACCAGATAAACGTGCCTCACACCATCGCGTTTCAAGTCATCCACCAAAGATGTGAAATTAGTGAAGGTGTCTTTGGCTCTGTAATCGAGCACAACCCGGCTTTGGTCCATCCCCGCATCCCGGAATAGCCATTGCGCGTACTCCGGATTGCTGCCGCCACTCACCACCAAGGGGAGCTCCAACTGCTGCGCCAAGCGCAGGCCTACCCGTTCGCGATCGAGATCTCCACCCAGAACGAGAATGCGTTGCGGAGGCTCAACCGTTAAGAGAGCCTGACGAAAAAGCTTTAAGGGCCCTGTAGTGGTCGCCCACCCCAGAGCAGCAAGGATCACGAGCGAGGAGCGCCAACCTGGAACCATTAGACCGGTCCAACAGGCGATGTGGGGTAGATGGGCAGCACAGGCTCCCATCGGCCTGGAGTGTCCTCCTGCTCCCATTGGCAACAAAGCTCAAGTAGATGCTGCACATCCGACGCAACATCAAGCTCCATGGTCAGCGCGGGAGATGGGACCTCGTCCTCTCTGAGTAAACGAGGACGTTCCAGCTCTTCCACAGAAGCTGAGCCTGAACGTAGGCGGTAGCGCCCAGCCACTCGACCCCGACGGGGAAGGGTCTGCACGATCGAGAAGGGCTCCAAGGCCTTACTTGCCGGCAAGCCCACAGATAAACGTGCGGCCATCAAAGCGAAACTGCTCACACCATGCAAAGGACATCCCAACTGCTGGGCCAGGGTGCGTGCCATCACCACGGTCAAGCGAGTCCCCGTGAACCCTCCCGGACCTGTACTCACTGCCAAACGGCCAATCGAAGCCCATTCCGCTCGAGGGAGCAGTTCCTCGACAGCAGGAATCAAACCGTTGGTGAGCTGACGTCCCATCAGGCGAGACAGAATGCGAGTTCCCCCAGCGGGATCCTCAGCGTCGCAAACGGCAAGGCCGAGGGTTTCACTCGAGCTATGCATTGCCAGCAGCCAACGGCTCATCGGGGCAACTCCTGCTCAGGGCGCAATCGCTGCCATCTTCCATGATCAGCTTCAAAGCTGCCGCAAGCTCGCACATCCCATTCCACGCCGACGCCACCCCCGCTGAGGTCATGAAGACTGATGTGAATGCGTGGATCTTGGGGCCTCACGTCAGGCATGTCAGTGAGATGAGCCACACCATGCTGCCGTTCCACCGCGTGATAGGCCTGACAACGATCCACCCAGCGGCAATTCACGCAGATGCACATATACCCCACCTCTGCAGAGGACTCCATTCTGGAGGGGGAGGTCGGCCTCATGGCACGTCAACTCATGACACGGCTGCAGCCGCAACGCTGGCCGATCCCACTCGATCGTCTACCAGCAGGAACGGTGCTGGTGGGCGGAGCCGTCCGTGACGGATTACTGAACCGTTTACCAGAGCATCCAGATCTGGACATGGTGGTTCCAGCGGATGCGCTGGGACAGGTCCGCAAACTTTCTCGAGAGTTTGGTGGCGCCTGCGTGGTGCTCGATGGTGAAAGAGACATAGCCCGCCTGGTAATGGGGAGCTGGACCATCGATCTTGCAAGACAAGACGGTGATGACCTCACAGCTGATCTTTTGCGACGTGATTATCGAATCAACGCGATTGCTCTCACCCTCACAACTGAGCCAAAACTGTTGGATCCCAGCGGCGGCATTGCTGATCTATGCGCTCGACGCATCACAGCCATAAACGAACAGAACCTGCTGGATGATCCCCTTCGGCTGTTGAGAGCCCTAAGACTGGCTGCCGAGCTCTCGATGACGATTGACGAGGACACTTTTGAGATGCTTGCGCGCCATCGCCACCACTTACCCAAGGTGGCACCAGAACGCATTCAGGCTGAAGTGCTGAAGCTGGTGCAAGCCCAGAGCGCCGATCAGGCGATCCGTTTGCTGCACTCCTTGCAATTGATCGCGCCATGGAGCTCCGACCAACCACAAAGAACGATTAACGCTGATGCATTAACAAAACAAGAACAACAACTCGCCTTACCGCTCGCGCGATTAACGCAGTTACTCAGCGATCAAGGCGTGAGTGATTTGCGCTTCAGCCGGAAGCAAATCCAACGCTGCTTGCGACTGCGGAAGTGGTGGATGCGAGATCAACAACAAAGCGCTGACACTCTGAATGAGAGGGAGCGATTAAAACTGCATCAAGAGCTTGAAGAGGATCTTCCTGCGTTCACACTGGCTTGGCCAGTGGAGCGCCAAAAGGAATGGCTGAGTCGATGGCGTGATCAGGGAGACAAGCTGTTCCATCCCAGTGCACCACTCAATGGTCGAACATTGCAGGCGGAGCTTGGCTTGGCCCCAGGACCCCGATTAGGAGAACTCATTGAGCATCTTTGCCTTGAACGAGCCTTTGGGAGAATCCAAAGCCAAAACGACGCCATTCAGTGCGCACGCGCTTGGATTCACAAGTCGCTGTGATTAACTGACTTGCCTTAACGACAGCGATCGGCCTGATCGGCAGTTTTCTTCTCTCTCTCCCCTCCGTCTCATGAGCGTGCGTCTTTACATCGGCAACTTGCCGCAAACCTTTGAAGCCAAAGAGTTGGAGACCCAACTCACCAGCGTGGGGGAGGGAATCCGCTTCAAGACCGTTCTCGACCGAGAAACGGGAGCATGCCGCGGCTTTGGTTTCGCCAATGTCGACGATGAAAAAGTTGCTGATGCTTTGATCGAGCAATTCAATGGCAAGGATTTCAACGGCAACACCTTGCGGGTGGAACGATCTGAACGACGCGAGAGCAACGCAGGTGGTGCAGGCGGCCGTCGTAGCGGCCCCGGCGGCCCTGGCAACGCCCCAGGCTCAGCGAGAAAGGCTGTGAACAAGACCGTTCACAGTGACGCAAAAGCCGAATCAGCTCCCGACCCACGCTGGGCTGGAGAATTATCCAGACTAAAGGATTTGCTCGCAGACCAGAAAACAACAGTCTAATTTAGCTGAGCTTTGTGATCACTTAGCGAGACTGGGCGATCACAAAGCATCTTGGAAGTTCAAGAGCTTTGCCCAATTTGCCCACGAAAGCACGATGATTAAAAACGTCGTAGTTGTTACGCTCAATTGCGTCCAATATTCCTCTGTAGAGACGAAGAGAAGTCCAGACAGGCCAGCGCGCATCTGCAGACAACCAGCGCACGCCCGCTTCTGAGCGGACGAACCATTGCCTGGCACGGGCTAGTTGAAACGTCATCAGCTCAATCCAGGCCTCGTTGATCCTTCCAGACAAGAGATCATCTTCACTTACTCCAAAGTGGCGCAAATCTTCTTGCGGAAGATAAATTCGACCACGCGAACGATCTTCCCCTACGTCTCTAAGAATATTGGTTAGTTGATTGGCAATCCCCAAAGCAACGGCTGCGTCGGAGGGGTCGGGACAGTCACTCCATGGAGCAGAGGTATACGCTTCATCAACGCCCATGACCCCTTGAGTCATCAAGCCAACGGTGCCAGCCACGCGATAGCAATAAAGTTTTAAATCATCAAAAGTGGGATAGCGAGTCCAAGATAAATCCATACGCTGCCCTTCGATCATATCGAGATAAGGCTGAATTCCCTGTGGGAATCTCTGCAGAGTATCCAGCATCACCGCATCCAAGTCGTCTTCAACGTGGCCGTTGAACAGCGCTCTGGTTTTTTCTTCCCAACAATCGAGTCGCTCGGCAAGCTCATCGACCGAACGTGATTGAGCCTCCTCGCTATCCATGAGTTCGTCGGTTCGTCGACACCAGACGTAAATGGCCCAAATCGCACGCCGCTTCTGCAGCGGCAACAACAACGTCCCCAAATAAAACGTCTTTGCCCACTCCGCTGTCTCAGAGCGACAAGCCTCAAAGGCTGCATCGAGAGCCGAAGCTGCGAGGGTCATGACTCAGGCCGAGACCGGCTCGCTGACAGATGGCGATGATGACAGTTGATCCTGCTTGCAGTCCACAGCCTCAGCACAGAGCTTGCCGCTCAACACAGCCCCTTCCATGGAAGCTAAATATCGTTGCATGGTGTAATCGCCTGCCAAGAAAAAGTTTTTAATTGGGGTCGTTTGATCAGGCCGAAGCTGCTGACAACCAGGCGTAGTTTTGTAAACAGATAGTGGAGTCTTCACCACTTTTGATTTACGAAGTTTCGCGGGATTCTCAGTCCCAAAATGCATTGGGAATAACTTCTGTAGCTCGCCCATGGTGGCTTCAATAATATCTTCATCACTACGACCAATCCAATCCTTCGCAGGAGCAAACACAAGCTCGAGCATCGATCGATCCGGATCTTCGTACTCCTTACAAGCGATGCTCATATCGGCGTAAACACTCAGCAGAGGTGAGCGACTGAAAAGCAAGTGATCGATGTCCGTCAACTTTCGGTCAAACCAAAGATGAATATTGATCACCGGCACTCCACGGAGCCCATCCAACTTACGGAATACATCCATTTGCTGCCATGGCTCTGGGATTAAAAGCTTGAATGGATCTACAGGTAGAGCACTCACGTAAGCATCAGCAAAGAGATCAAAACTTTCCTTACCTTTGACCCCTCCTATATGGAAAGCAGCAACGCTTCCATCAGGGTTGAGCTTGATCTCTCTCAACGGGCTGTCCAGATGCACCTCACCACCCAGCGATTGAACATGCTCAACAATCGGATCGCATAAACGCTCTGGGGGCGCTCCGTCGAGAAACGCCATCCGGGAGCCATTTTTTTCTTGCAAAAAACGATTCAGAGCCGTGAGCAACACTGTTGATGAAATTTCATCGGGGTCAATGAAATTCAACGCCTTGCTCATGGCAATGAAAACTTCATCATTCACACGCTCAGGGATGTTGTGAAGCTTGAGCCACTCAGTCCAAGAATATTTATCGCACTCTTCCACATAACCCTGACCTCTCAGCATCGCTGGGACTAAGCCAAGACCGAAACTGATCTTTTCTGGCCAGGACAGCATGTCGTTGTTACCCAGAATTGCCGCGACACCATTAATAGGCGCCGGCAAGTCTGGAAAATCGAAGCGACTGTAAGTACCAGGCTCCTCTGGCTGATTGAAAATCATCGAGTGGCTCTTCCATTGGAGCCTGTCCTCAATATTCAGCTCTTTGAACAACTGCAGCATGTTCGGGTAAGCCCCGAAAAAGATATGCAAACCCGTTTCGTACCAGTCGCCGTCTTCATCTTTCCAAGCCGCAACCTTGCCGCCAAGCACGTCCCTGGCTTCCATCAGGATGGGGGTATGACCCGCGTCCGCCAGATATTTCGCACAGGAGAGACCAGCCAGACCTGCTCCTGCAATGGCGATACGCATGCTCCAAACCCTAATTTGAAACCAACCTTAAAAGGATCACGTCCCGGTTCGCTTCCTAAAGTCGACTTCAACCGCAAGCGCGGTGTCCTTACGCAATGCAAGCCCCCATGGCCGACACCCTGCTAAAGAGCACCACTCGTCACGTTCGCCTTTTCACAGCTCGCGTGAATGACGGGAGGATCATTCCAGACCCCAATCAGCTCACTCTCGACCTGGATCCAGACAATGAGTTCCTTTGGAACGACAGCTGTGTCCAAACCGTTCAACAACGCTTCCGTGAGCTAGTGGACGCCCATGCGGGCCAACCTCTGAACGATTACAACCTCCGCCGAATCGGCTCAGAATTAGAAGGAACCATTCGCCAGCTCCTTCAGGCAGGCCAGTTGAGCTACAACCCTGATTGCAGGGTTCTGAATTACTCAATGGGCCTGCCCCGCACACCTGAACTGCTGTGAGCCGCTCCCCTTACGACCGCCCACGGGGTGGAAATCCACGTCGCCCTGACGAGAGCAGAGGAGCTCGGTACAGCCCCCCTCCACAGGGCAACAAAGATGGTGGCGATGGAGGAGGTCGTTTCAACACCACCAGAATCGCTGTCCTCGCCGGAGTGCTGGTGGTGGGGATAGGCATCGGCAGTGCCGTCACGAGCACCACAGGGGGTGATCAAGGCAATATCGCCAGCAGCCAACAATTGGATATGGCGGTGCCTGATCCGGAGTTTTGCAGACAGTGGGGAGCGAGTGCTTTTGTGATGGACATTGAGATGTACACCACACTCAACCCATCCAGCAGCTTTGTCACGCAGCCCACCCTCCAGCCTGGCTGCGTGATTCGCCGAGAAAACTGGTCTGTTTTACGCAAAGAAGGTGCTGTCACCGCTGCTCAGGAAAGGCAGTGCAAACAGAGGATGAACACCTTCGCTTACATCGGATCCGTGAGGGACAAACCGGTTGTTCGCTGCGTCTACCAAACCGACATCACTCAGAACAAATTTCTGACAAAAGGCATCGCCGACGACACTGTTGGACTCACGCCGGAAGCTGATCGGTTTTAAGACTTGTCGAGATCTGCGACCACGGGCTCTGGCCCTTCGGCCGCAGGCCTTGGCTGACGCAAAGGACTATCGGCGCTGGCAAACACCGGCAAAACATCACACCGAAATGCTTCTGCAGCCCGAGAGCAGTAGCGAGCGGGATGGGTAATCAGCCTTAATTGGCGCCGCACTTGCAAGCCCACCACTGTTGGCTTGTGCAAACTTCCTGCTGTGAGCTCCCGCTCAATCGAAACCACAGGAAGGAAAGCAGCTCCCAAGCCGGATTGCACAGCATTTTTGATGGCCTCTAGGGAATTGAGCTCCATCTCAATCCGCAACCTCTGCACATCCAAACCAGAACGAGCCAGGAGCTGATCCACCATTTTCCGAGTAGTGGATTGAGCATCTAAACAAACAAAACCCAATCGGTACAGATCTTCCTTACTGAGTTCTGGCAAACGAGCCAGGGGATGCTTCACCGGAAGCACAAGCGCCAATTCATCGCTTGCGTAAGGAACCACCTGAAGCAACTCATTCAACTCAGCAGGTAATTCACCGCCGATGATGGCCAGATCGATCTGACCATTCGCCACGCTCCAGCCCGTTCGTCTCGTGCTGTGAACATGCAGCTGCACTGCCACATCTGGAAATTTTTGCCGAAAGAGACCAATCATTCGGGGCATCAAGTAGGTGCCCGTGGTTTGGCTCGCACCCACCACGAGAGATCCTCCCTTCAAGTTGTGCAAGTCATCCAGAGCACGACACGCCTCATGGCATTGACTGAGAATTCGATCGCAGTAACTCAGAAGCAAGTGACCTGCTTCGGTGAGCTGAGCCTTGCGACCGCCACGATCAAACAGGGACACCTCAAGCTGCTTCTCCAGGTTCTGGATCTGCAAACTGACCGCTGGCTGCGTGACGTAAAGACTGTCAGCAGCTTTTTTGAAGCTGCCTTCGCTGACGATGGCGCGAAGGATACGCAGCTGATCCAGTGTGAAAGGCAGATCGGCCATAAGCGACAGCCGACCCGGCAGGGATAGCTCCAAAACCTTAGAGGGGAGAAACCCACCGCCCGTCAGAATTAGGCATCATGCAGCAACTCTTTGGATGAGCTCCTAAGCGGCGGAATGCATCACTCCAGCGTGGTGATGCTATTGCTGCTCTTGGTTTTCGCTGTTATTCACAGCGGTGGGGCTGCCCTTCGCACTCGCGCTGAAGCCAAAATCGGGGCTAGAGCCTGGCGAGTTTTTTTCGCCACCTTGAGCATTCCCTCGGCGATTGTCGTGATCGGCTACTTCCTTCCCCATAGGTATGACGGCCTCAGACTCTGGAACCTTCAAGGTGTGCAGGGCTTAGTACCCGTGATCTGGGTTCTAACAGCCATCAGTTTTCTGTTCCTGTATCCAGCCACCTACAACCTGCTTGAAATTCCTGCTGTCCTGAAACCACAAGTGCGTCTCTACGCCACCGGGATCATCCGGATTAGCCGACACCCTCAGGCCGTTGGTCAAGTCCTCTGGTGCTTTAGCCATGCCCTTTGGATCGGAAGCAGCTTCATGGTCGTGACCTGCATCGGCCTCATCGGACATCACCTTTTCGCGGTGTGGCATGGAGACCGACGCCTACAAGCTCGATTTGGTGATGACTTCGTAAAGCTGAAACAAAGCACGTCCGTGTTGCCTTTTGCCGCTGTTCTAGATGGACGCCAGACCCTGGTTTGGAGTGAGTTTCTGCGGCCAGCACAACTCGGCATCGCGATCGCCGTGGGTGTTTTTTGGTGGGCTCATCGCTTTATCTCATTAGGAAGCATCGCGTTCCTTCACTCACGTCTTGAGGGGCTTTTGAGCTGAGCTGCCTACACTCAAATCACTCTGCTTCACTCGGATGCCTTCGGCTGCCGATTTTGCCTGGCTGATCCCAGTGCTCCCTCTCGTTGGGGCATTGATCACAGGGCTTGGTCTGATTAGTTTCAATCGCACCATCAACCGGCTTAAAAAACCCGTTGCATTGCTTCTGATCAGCTGCATTGGAGCTGCAGCGGTCCTTAGTTACGCCGTTCTGTTCGAGCAGTTGGGTGGAGCCCCCCCCGTCGAGCATCTGTTCATTTGGGCGAGCGCTGGAGACTTCAGCATTCCGATGGGGTACGTCGTCGATCCACTTGCAGCTGTGATGCTCGCCTTGGTGACAACGGTGGCGCTGCTGGTGATGGTTTATTCCCACGGCTACATGGCCCACGACAAGGGCTATGTGCGATTTTTCACCTATCTAGCCATCTTCAGTAGCTCCATGTTGGGGCTCGTGATCAGCCCCAATCTTCTGGAAATTTATGTGTTCTGGGAGCTGGTGGGGATGGCTTCCTACCTTTTGGTGGGCTTTTGGTACGACCGCGAAGGCGCCGCTCATGCCGCTCAGAAAGCATTTGTCGTGAATCGCGTTGGCGATTTCGGACTCCTGCTCGGCATTCTCGGGCTCTACTGGGCCACCGGAAGCTTTGGATTCCAAGGCATTGCCGATGGATTAGCAGCAGCGGTCAGCAGTGGTGTGGTGCCTGGATGGGCAGCGCTCGCTCTCTGCCTGTTCGTGTTTATGGGGCCAATGGCCAAGTCAGCCCAATTTCCTCTCCATGTTTGGCTGCCTGATGCCATGGAGGGGCCCACACCGATCTCTGCTTTGATCCACGCCGCCACCATGGTCGCCGCAGGCGTTTTCCTTGTTGCCAGGCTGGAACCTCTTTACAGCCAGTTCCCCGCTGTAGGCACATTCATCGCTGTAATTGGAACGATCACCTGCTTCTTAGGCGCCTCGATCGCTCTGACCCAGATGGATCTCAAAAAGGGGCTTGCCTACAGCACTGTCTCGCAATTGGGCTACATGATGCTGGCCATGGGTTGCGGCGCTCCCGTTGCTGGCATGTTCCACCTAGTGACCCATGCCTTCTTCAAAGCGATGTTGTTCCTTGGCTCTGGATCTGTGATCCACGCCATGGAGGATGTGGTGGGTCACGAACCTGTCCTCGCCCAAGACATGCGACTGATGGGTGGACTTCGCAAAAAGATGCCGATTACGGCCATCACTTTTTTGATCGGTTGTGTTGCCATTAGTGGCATCCCACCACTGGCTGGTTTCTGGAGCAAGGACGAGATTCTTGGCCAGGCCTTCAATAGTTTCCCGTTGCTCTGGGCAGTTGGCTTTGCCACTGCGGGCATGACCGCGTTTTATATGTTCCGCCTCTACTTCCTCACCTTTGAAGGTGAGTTCCGAGGCAACAATTCAGCTCTTCAACAGGAGCTTATGGCTGCAGCAGGCAAAAAAGTCGAGGAGGCTCACGATGACCACGCCGCAGGAAGTGTCCATGAGTCACCTTGGTCGATGACGCTTCCGCTCGTGGTTCTCGCTGTTCCCTCAGCCCTGATCGGCCTGCTCGGAACACCCTGGAACAGTCGCTTTGCTGGGCTGCTGAATCCCGAAGAGGCAGCGGAAATGGCCGAACATTTCAGCTGGGGAGAATTCCTTCCGCTCGCGGGAGCCTCCGTAGCAATTTCAGTAACAGGGCTAACGGTGGCCGTCCTCGCCTACGCCCTGCGCCGCATCGATCTCGGAGAACTTGTTGCCGCTCGCTTCCCAACCATCAACGCCTTCTTGGCAAATAAGTGGTATCTGGATGCCATCAACGAGAAATTGTTCGTTCGCAGCAGCCGCAAGTTGGCCCGTGAAGTCCTGGAAGTGGATGCAAAGGTTGTCGATGGGGTGGTGAATCTCACAGGTCTGCTCACCCTTGGCAGCGGCGAAGGCCTCAAATACTTCGAAACCGGCAGAGCCCAGTTTTATGCCCTGATCGTGTTCGGTGGAGTGATTGCATTGGTGGTCCTCTTCGGCGCCCTGGGCTGACCGGATCCTCTGATTCCAGACCTTCAGGAGTGAGGGTTATGTGTGTCAACGCCTATCGAGTGGATGCGCGTTCGCCCAAGATTTCTACACTCCGAGCAGTGGTGAAAGACCTGTCTCGTGCTCGAATTTGCCGTTAGTGCACCCTTTGATCCGGCATTCGACATCTCAAGCGGTATTGTCCCTGCCACTTTCCCGTGGTTGAGCCTTTCGATCCTGTTCCCCATCGTTGGGGCTTTCATCGTTCCATTCGTGCCAGATGATGGTGATGGCAAAAAGGTGCGCTGGTTTGCGCTCGGTATTGCCCTCACCACCTTCCTCATTACAGTTGCGGCGTATCTCACGGGATATGACCCCAGTTACAGCGGACTCCAGCTATCGGAACGGGTGAGCTGGCTGCCCAGCCTCGGGCTCACATGGGCTGTTGGGGCTGATGGCCTATCGATGCCTCTGATCCTGCTAACAAGCTTCATCACGGCCTTGGCAGTTCTGGCCGCCTGGCCCGTGACCTTTAAACCCAAGCTGTTCTTCTTCTTGATCCTGGCGATGGATGGCGGCCAAATTGCCGTCTTCGCCGTCCAAGACATGCTGCTGTTTTTCCTCGCCTGGGAACTGGAGCTGCTTCCGGTTTATCTCTTGCTGGCCATCTGGGGCGGAAAGAAACGTCAATATGCAGCTACAAAGTTCATTATTTACACAGCTGGAAGCTCTCTCTTCATCCTCTTAGCAGCCCTGGCCATGGGCTTTTTTGGCGGTGGAGTGCCCAATTTTGAGTACAGCGTTCTGGCCCAAAAAGGATTCAGCAGTGGATTTGAGTTGCTCTGTTACGCGGGGTTGTTGATCGCATTCGGGGTGAAATTACCGATCGTTCCACTCCATACCTGGCTTCCTGATGCCCATGGCGAAGCCACCGCACCTGTGCACATGTTGCTGGCTGGCATTTTGCTCAAAATGGGTGGCTATGCGTTGATGCGTTTTAACGCCGAAATCCTGCCTCTAGCGCATGCCCAATTCGCACCCCTGCTGGTGGTGCTGGGAGTCGTGAACATCATCTATGCAGCGCTCACATCCTTCGCTCAACGCAATCTCAAACGCAAGATCGCTTACAGCTCAATCAGCCATATGGGCTTCGTGCTGATCGGCATTGGCAGCTTCAGTGAGCTAGGAACAAGTGGCGCCATGCTTCAAATGATCAGTCATGGACTGATCGGAGCCAGTCTGTTCTTCCTCGTGGGTGCCACATACGACCGTACCCACACCCTTCAGCTGGATGAGATGGGTGGAATTGGCCAAAAAATGCGCATCATGTTTGCCCTGTGGACTGTTTGCTGCCTCGCCTCCCTTGCCCTGCCTGGAATGAGCGGATTTGTAAGCGAACTGATGGTGTTCACAGGCTTTGCCACCGATGAGGCCTACACCCTCAGCTTCCGCATCGTGATTGATGGGCTAGCTGCCATCGGCGTGATCCTGACTCCGATCTATCTGCTGTCGATGTTGAGAGAGATTTTCTTCGGAAAAGAAAACAGCGAACTTGTTTCGCACTCCAATCTTGTGGATGCTGAGCCCAGAGAGGTCTACATCATTGGTTGCCTTCTGGTTCCAATCATCGGCATCGGGCTCTATCCAAAGCTGATGACTGACAGCTACAGCAGCACAATCTCAGCTCTTGTAAAGCGTGATGTCGATGCGATGGAAAGGATCACAAGACCAACAGCACCTTTAATCCGCAGCACTTCCCTTGTGCCAGCTCTGTTCTCAGCACCAAAACTGATAGAGGCCACCCAGCCCATCTCGTAAAGATCTTCGTCCTTTCTCTGCGAATGCGATTCAGACATTGAATCGCTCCTTAATTTTCTGAAGCTTGTCGCACACTCTGTTCGCCATGCGTCAGATCAATTTCAGTCTGATTTTCATCTTCGGACTCGGCACAGTGTTTTTCACGTTGGAAAACACCAACCCCACCACGGTGAACGTTTTGCCGTGGATGCACTACACCTTGCCTCTGGCCGCCCTGCTGCTGCTATCAGCGGGAATCGGTGCTACTGCTGCCTGGCTTTTTGCAAGCTGGAGCGGAATGCTCAACACAGTGGAACGATTGGGCAAAGCCACTGACTTCGAAGCCCAGCAGGTTCGCATTCAAGAGTTAGAAACCGACCTCGATCGCTACCGCTCAACGGTGCAGACCCAACTAGGGCTCCTGCCCTCAGGCAACACGAACTCTCCCTCGACTTCAATGGCGAATTCGACCATCGACATCGATTCCCAGCCCTAAAGATTGAAAGATTGACGAAAACAAGCAAGCGAATCTCCTGTGGGGACTGGCGTCCCCGGGATTGGGCCGATACCTTTCGATCAGATTGAGGTTGTCTTTGTCTGATGCCGGCCTGACCTCGAAAGCTGATGCCGGCGCCCGTCTTGCCATCCGTCTTCTTCAGGATGCCGCCCAAAGCGGCACTCTCGATCCTTGGGATGTTGATGTCATTTCAGTAGTAGACGGATTCTTAGATCAACTCAGACAACGCATCGAAGTCCCCAGACGCGTTGCCGCTCAGCTGGGCCAACAGGGAGGAAGCTACGAGCGTGATCTAGCCGAGAGCAGCGAAGCCTTTCTCGCTGCCTCAGTGTTGGTGGGGCTTAAAGCGGAGGTGCTTGAAGCCAGCACTCTCACTCCAGAACCAATGATGGAAGAAGCCTTCGACGCTGACTTAATGGAGCAGGGTTGGCTGGATCCCCGCTTCAATTTGCCCAGACATCCTGAACGCCACCTTCTAAGGCGCCCTGTTGCTCCACCTCCCCTAAGGCGGCCAGTCACGCTTGGGGAACTGATCGAACAGCTGGAGTCCATCGCTGAGCAATTAGAGACCGACGAACTAGACATGCGCCGGCGGCAGCGGCAGAAGCGCTTCAGCAATCGCGAAGCGATCGCTCAAGTAGCGGCGTTGGCCCACCGGGAAAAACTCCCTGAAACCACTGCGGCCTTGGGGATTTTCTTGAAAGAATGGGAGCAGGCCTTGCACTGGATTGATTTCGAGTTTCTCGTCAACCGCTGGGCAAAGGCGGCTGCACCTGACCTCGACACCGACCGTGTTGGGGTGTTTTGGGCCCTGTTATTTCTGTCCTCTCAGGGCCAGGTGGAACTAGAGCAAGTGGGCTCGCTGCATGCACCCATTCGTTTAAAGCGTCTGCTCGTTGCCGGTGAAATCACTCAGTTGCCGATCAACAGTCTGGAAGTGCCAGATATCACGCCGACCTTGCCCGCGATTGCCGCTTGATCACCCTCGTATGTTGATAAATACTTTTTCAAGCTTGGTAAGTCAATGAAGGCCATGATCCTGGCCGCAGGCAAGGGAACCCGGGTACAGCCGATCACACATGTGATCCCAAAGCCCATGATTCCGATCCTGCAGAAACCGGTGATGGAGTTCCTGCTGGAGCTCCTCAAAGAGCATGGTTTCAATGAGGTCATGGTCAACGTGTCTCACTTAGCCGAGGAAATCGAGAATTATTTCCGCGATGGCCAGCGTTTCGGGGTCGAAATCGCATACAGCTTCGAAGGCAGTATTCAAGATGGCGAACTAATCGGAGACGCCCTGGGATCTGCGGGAGGCCTCAAAAAAATCCAAGATTTTCAGACCTTTTTTGATGACACCTTTGTGGTGTTGTGTGGTGATGCTCTGATCGACCTCGACCTCACCGAGGCCGTTAAGCGTCATCGTGCCAAGGGGGCTCTTGCCAGCCTTGTCACCAAAACGGTACCTAAGGACCAGGTGAGCAGTTATGGAGTGGTGGTAAGTGATGACGACGGCAAAATCCAAGCTTTCCAAGAGAAGCCCAATGTTGAGGACGCTTTAAGCGACACGATTAACACCGGCATCTATCTCTTCGAACCTGAGATTTTTGAGCACATTCCCTCAGGAACATCCTTCGACATCGGAGCTGATCTATTCCCCGCTTTAGCGAAGCAAGGGGCTCCTTTTTATGCCCTGCCCATGGATTTTGAATGGGTCGACATTGGCAAAGTGCCTGATTACTGGCAAGCCATTCGCAGCGTTCTCCAAGGAGAAGTTCGCCAAGTTGGCATCCCAGGGAAAGAGGTCAGACCAGGGGTCTTTACGGGCCTGAATGTGGCGGCCAACTGGGACAAAATCAACGTTGAAGGCCCGGTCTACGTGGGAGGGATGACCAAGATTGAGGATGGTGCATCGTTGATCGGTCCCACGATGATTGGACCAAGTTGCTACATCTGCGAAGGAGCAACCATCGACAACTCGATCATTTTTGATTACTCCAGGATCGGGGCGGGGGTGCAATTGGTCGAAAAGCTTGTATTTGGCCGCTATTGCGTTGACAAAGAAGGTGATCACATTGATCTCCAGGAAGCGGCACTCGATTGGTTGATCACGGATGCCCGCCGCCAGGACTTGGTAGAGCCTTCTCCTCAACAGAAAGCCATGGCAGAACTCCTGGGCACCGATCTCACCCAGGCAGGCTGACGCCAGCTTGTTTCAAAATCGCGGGAATGCGTTCTTCGGCCTTGATTGCCATTAAATGAACGCCTTGAGCCACTCCTAGGTATCTCTGAACCTGTTCAGCGGCAATTTGAATTCCCTCAGCCGCCGGGTCTGCCGCGGCCTCCAATCGGGCGATCAGGTGGTCGGGAATGCAAGCACCAGGAACCATCCGATTGATAAAACTTGCATTGCGCGCCGACTTCAGCAAAAACACACCAGCGAGGACTGGAAGCTGCATGGGCTCGGCTATCTCACGGCAAAACCGTTCCAACACAGCAGCATCCATCACCATCTGCGTCTGAATAAAACGTGCTCCTGCGGCTTTTTTTCGCTGCATGCGTCGTACCAAACCTGACCAACTCGCACATTGGGGATCAGCCGCCGCTCCAGCGAAGATGTCGGTCGGGCCATCGGCAAGCTCACCCTTCACCGGATCATCGCCCCGATTGAAAGCCGTGACCTGCTGTAGCAATCGCACTGATTCCAGTTCATTCACAGGACGTGCTTTGGGCTGATCACCAGCACGAACTGGGTCACCTGTGAGGCAAAGAAGATTGCGAATCCCCAAAGCATGGGCACCCAAGAGATCAGCTTGAATCGCAATGCGATTGCGATCGCGACAGGCCATCTGCAGAACGGGCTCAATGCCCTCTTCCAAAAGGAGGCGAGCCACCGCAAGACTGCTCATCCGCATGACTGCTCGACTGCCGTCCGTGACATTGACGGCATGGACATGACCCTTCAGGCCCCTTGCCATCTCGAGAGCATGGGATGCGTCTCCACCACGTGGAGGCATCACTTCAGCCGTAATGGTGACGGCCCCAGCCTCGAGGCTGCTTTGCAGCGCTGAACTCAAATGAACGATCGCTACTACAGAACACTATGGAAGATCAGGTTCTCCATACCTGCTTAAGATGCAAAGCATGGTCCAAGAAGAATGGCTATCGGCTAGGAGCCCTGTTCAATGACTGTTTCCCTCTCCAGCCGTGAAATCGAGATCATCGAACTGGTAGCCGAGGGGCTAACCAATCAAGAGATCGCTGAACGACTAACGATCAGCAAGCGCACGGTCGACAACCATGTAAGCAACGTGTTCACTAAAACCGGCTCAAAAAATCGAGTGGCCCTGTTGAACTGGGCTATGGATCACGGGAAAATCTGTCGAGACGGCTTCAATTGCTGCACCCTTCCCCCTGATGCCTCCGACGAGACCTGACCGGAAGAGTCACAGGGATTGGGATATCTGTAAGGAAGCAGCTTGCCAAAGTAAGGCCAAACAAGCTGGCATAAGCGAGACAGGCTTCTCGATCTAAGCCTGTGAAACGCAGGATGCCATCAGAGTCGTAAAGACCAAGCATGCCGTTCTTCTCGCGAGCCATCCTCCAAATCTAAAGGAAATCAAAAGAATTTTTAGGCTTGCCGCCGATATTGGTCAATCCAATCCTGGGGCCACATCGAAAGCGGTTGATAAGCGAGTGCTGCATTGCTCCAGCGCTGATCCCCTGTGATTTCAACGCCACACCAGTCAGGGATGGTCAAGGGGCTATCGGGGGCGTCGAGCTCAACCTCAGCCAGGATTAAGGGTGAATTGCTTCCTTCAAAGCAATCAACGACCCAGTCGCCGCCTTCCAGTTGAAGGGAATAGCGCGTTTTAACCACGCGATGGGGCGCCAATGCCCAGAGCTCCTCCGCATCCGTCTCCGGAATGTCGTATTCGAATTCATGGCGAGCAATCCCGGCCGCAGGAGCCTTCAACGTCAGCCATGCCCTGCCATCTGCGCGCAAACGCATGCGAACAGTGAATCCATCCGGCGAGGCGGACAAATATCCCTGTCGCAGCGATTGCGGGGGTCCCGCCACAAGTCGCCATCCGGGATTTGTGACTAGGAATCGCCGTTCAATCTCCAGTGCCATCTCAGTTTGAGGAGGGAGCACTATCCAGCAAACTTCCCGCCCAATGAAGTTTGCGTGACAGCGTTCGGTAATAGGAGGGGCTTTGCTCCAGCTGCACCATCAACGCGTGATGAGCAGCCTGCTGAATCACGCAGCATTCACCTGGACCAAAGACCTCTCCGGCAGCCCCATCTTTCCAAAGTTTCACCTGCCGGCTGGCATCACCAAGAGGCCAAATCACAACCCTGGATCGAGGAGGCAACACCACAGTGCGACTCGACAAACTCATCGGACAAATCGGACTGACGACAATCGCATCAATGCCTGGATGCAAGATCGGGCCGCCCGCCGCCATCGCGTAACCCGTCGAGCCAGTAGGCGAGGCCAAAATCAAGCCATCTCCACGAACTTGGTCAACGACCTCTCCATCGATCTCCATTTCAAGAATGCAGGTTGGAGATAAATCCTCGTGATAAGGCTTGAGGTACAGGTCATTCAGTGCCCAGTGAATCTCCTGATGGTCAGGAGAACCATCTTCTATGCCAGAGCCCCCCTCGGAACCATGGAGATCACCCATGCGCTGGATCACCGCCTGCAACATCATGCGCCGTTCCAAGGCAAAACGATCTTCCAGCACGCGCTGCCAGAGCCCTTCACTCCTGAGCAAGCCAGGATCATGCGTCAGAAAGCCAAGATGGCCTCCCACGTTGAAACTCAGAATCGGGACATCAAGAACAGCGAGGTGTCGGGCAGCACCAAGCACGGTTCCATCACCACCCAGCACCACCGCCAGATCCGGTAGCCGAGGCTCAGAGGCCAGCAGCCCTGGGAAAGGGTCTGCCGTCAGGCCACTCATCGCCAGGACGCAAGTCACGCCAAGCCTTTCGAGCTCATCGGCGCAGCGACGAGCTTCTTTTAACGCCAGTGGGCTATCTGCGCGATATATCAGCCAGACCCGTTGAAGACGCATAACAGCGTGTCGCTTTTACCAGCGCAAAAGGTTGAAGCGCTCCATGTCCACAGTGACTCTGTTCCGGTACAGCGATAACAAGATCGCCAGACCGACCGCAGCCTCAGCTGCTGCAACTGTGATCACAAACACCGCGAACACCTGGCCACGAATGAGTTGGCCATCGACATAGGACGAAAACGCCATCAGGTTGATGTTCACTGCATTAAGCATTAACTCAATGCTCATCAACACGCGGACAGCATTACGGCTGTTGATAAGACCCCAGACCCCTGTACAAAACAAAACTGCCGCCACCAGCAGATAGGCCTGGAGAGGAACGGAACCGGTCAGAAGCTCGGAGAGCATCACAAAAAAGAAGAAAGGATTCAGGCGCGAGGCTGGTCAACAAGTAATGGGGTACGTGCCTTCTCGATAAGGCCCTGATCAACCTCTTCACCAGTAACTGGATCTTCGGATTGAACGTCACGACGGGCCAGAACAATCGCTCCAATCATGGCCATTAACAATAAAACAGAAGCCAACTCAAAAGGCAGTAAGTAATCGGTGAACAAGTGCTCACCAATACGCACGGTTGCTTCCTCCCCGATCGGCATTGGACCCTTCGCCCAGGGAGTGGTGACAACCACACGGGTCAAAAGAGCAAATAGGCCCACACATACACCCCCAGACAGAAGACGCCGTATTAGGAGTCCAGGGATCGGAGCCAGATCCTCCTTCTTATTTACCAGCATGATCGCGAAAAGGATCAAGACGTTGACAGCACCCACGTACACCAGCACTTGGGCCGCTGCCACAAAACTGGCGTTCAATAGGAGGTAGAGACCTGCCACAGCCAAGAACACACCACCTAGAAGGAAGGCTGAATAAACGATGTTGCTTAAGAGCACAACACCGAGGGCTCCGAGCACAATGACGGCACTCAGTACCAAAAAACTAATGAGCTGCGTTGACGCTGCGATCGTCATCCTGCGCTCTCCTCCTCGTTGGAAGCTGATAAAGAGGATTCTCTCCCATCTTCGGCAGCCTTAATGGATCCAGCTGCCCTGAGTTCCTCAAGGATTTGCTCTGGGAGCTTGCCCGCTCGGGGCCGGTCAGGAGAAACGCCATGGGGATGAACTTCCCCAGCAGGCAAATACACCAGTTCCCGCAACGGCTGGACGGATGGATCGGTAGTCACACTGGTGGGTAGGCGACCTAACGCAACATTGTCGTAATTCAGGCTGTGGCGATCGAAGGCGGCCAATTCATATTCTTCAGTCATCGACAAGCAATTGGTGGGGCAGTACTCCACGCAGTTGCCACAGAAGATACAAACTCCGAAATCGATTGAATAGTTACGTAGCTCTTTTTTCTTCGTCTCCTTGTTCATCACCCAATCAACCACTGGGAGATTGATGGGACACACCCTCACACAGACCTCGCAGGCGATGCACTTGTCGAATTCGTAATGAATGCGTCCTCGATACCGCTCCGAAGGAATCAGCTTTTCGTAGGGATACTGCACCGTGACCGGACGGCGCTTCATGTGATCGAAGGTGACCGACAGGCCTTGCGTGAGATTACGGGCCGCATCCACTGCATCCCTGGTGTAATCACCAACCTGTTTAAGGAAGCCGAACATGGTTTGGAATCGGGGAAGTGAACGATCGAGGAATCAAAACTCGGCTTTCATGATGCCGCCGGGAATGGAGAAGTGACGAGATCAGCCGCCAAAAGCGACCGGGAAGGCCAGCTTGAGGGCTGCTGTGACCAGGAGGTTGACCAAGGCCAGAGGCAACAGGAATTTCCAACCCAGGTCCAACAACTGATCGATCCTGACCCGTGGGGTGGTCCAACGCAAAAGGATTGCGATGAAGACAAGCAGGTAGGCCTTCAACACAGTCATCACAATGCCCACGGTGCCTGTGATCAGCTGCACAAGAGGCGCGTCAATGGGCTGCCCTAACCACGAAGCAAGCCATTCAACGGGGATCGGGAAGCCCCAACCACCCAGATAAAGGATGGAAACGAGGAGAGCCGAAAGAACGAGATTGATGTAGCTGCCCAGGTAGAAGAGGGCAAATTTCATTCCCGAGTATTCGGTCTGATAGCCAGCAACGAGTTCTTCCTCCGCTTCTGGGAGGTCAAAAGGCAGACGCTCACATTCCGCGAGCGCACAGATCCAGAAAATCAAGAAGCCGACAGGCTGGCGCCAGATGTTCCAACTGAGAACACCAGCTCCAGTCTGTTGGTTAACGATATCGACGGTGCTTAAGGAATTACTCATCATCACGACGGCCAGGACGGCCAACGCGAGAGGAATTTCATAACTGATCGACTGGGCTGCCGCACGGAGGCCGCCCAACAACGAATATTTGTTGTTAGAGGCGTAGCCACTCATTAAAAGGCCAATGGGCTGAATGCTGCTGAGCGAGATCCAAAGGAAAATGCCAACGCCCACATCGCTGATCAACAGGTTCTGGCCGAAGGGCACGATCAACCAGGACAAAATGACTGGCACCACCACCAGCACAGGGCCAAGGGTGAAGAGAATGCTGTCTGCGCGATCCGGAATGATGTCTTCCTTGACGAGCAGTTTGAGACCATCGGCAAGAGGCTGAAGAACGCCGAGAGCCCCTGCATACTCAGGCCCAACCCTTTGTTGCACGGCCGCAGAAATTTTTCGTTCCAGCCACACCGTGACCAGAACCCCAACAACGGCTGCCACAAGGACCAGCAACATCGGGAAGGGAAGCCAGAGCATGCGTGCAGCCTGGGCCGAGAGCCCAAGCCCCTCAAGTGCCTGACTGAAGCTCTGCTCAAGATCAAGACCCGGGCTCACCAGAGCCGGCGCGGTGGTGGCGAGGGAAGTCACCATGGTCGGAGAACAGATTGATGCAACTTAAGCGCCCGCGGCATTCACCCGCTCGTCCGCAGGGACCCAATGACGTGCGGATCTGCCGGTATAAATCTGAGATGGGCGGAAAATTCGATTCGCACCGAGCTGTTCCCTCCAGTGAGCCAGCCAACCAGCCACGCGGGAAATCGCAAACACAGGGGTGAACAGATCTCTTGGAATCCCAAGCTTCCTGTAAACAAGGCCTGAATAAAAGTCAACGTTGGGATAAATCCCTTTAGGCCCGAGTCGAATGGCGGCAGCCGTCTCAAGCGCATGGGCCACGTCGTAGAGAGCGTCGTGACCAAACCGAGCAAACAACTCCTCAGCCAAGGACTGAAGGATCACCGCCCGCGGGTCTTTAACTTTGTACTCGCGGTGGCCAAAACCCATCACTTTGCGCTTGTTCGCAACGGCTGACTCGAGGTAGGAGTCGGCCTGTTCCGTAGTCCCGATCTCCTCCAACATCGCGAGTACATCTTCATTCGCGCCTCCATGGAGAGGGCCTGCCAACGTTCCTACGGCCGATGCCACGACGGCGTAAGGGTCAGTCAAAGTGCTTGCTGTCACCCTGGCGCTGAATGTGCTGGCGTTAAGGCTGTGCTCGGCGTGAAGGATCAAACAGCGATCAAAGATCCGAGAGGCGAGAGGGTCGGGCTCTTGCTCTGTGAGCATGTACAAAAAATTGGCTGAGTAAGCCAAGTCGTCGCGGGGCTGGATTGGATCCTGGCCTTTACGGATCAACTGGAAGGCCGCCACCATCGTTGGAATCTTGGCAATCAACCTGACAACAGCGTCGTAGATGTATTGAGGATCATCAATGGCCCGACGGGAATAAAAGAGCCCTAAGGAGGCCGCGCTCGACTGAAGAGCATCCATCGGATGCCCGTTGGCAGGGAAGCACTTCATCATGTCGCGCACCCGAAAGCTGACGCGACGATGCATCTGCACTTCGTGCTCGAAATCACGAAATTGCTGAGGTGTCGGCAGCTCTCCCCAGATCAACAGATATGTGGTCTCCAGGAAACTGCTGTGGACCGCGAGGTCATCAAGGGAGTAGCCCCGATAAGAGAGACGCCCCTGCAGGCCGTCAATGTCGCAAATCGAAGACTGGGTGGCGGGGACACCCTCCAGACCGGGTCTGAACACCAACCCCGTGCGTTCATGACGGATTTCGCTGCCGCCGGTCTGATCTACCACCACCAACAACTACAACTCATAAACGCAATTTAAACGCAGCCCGGCAACAACAGACGTGGCCTTAGTAACCCCTGCAGCTGCGCTACGCCACGTGGATCTTGATGGGAGGGGTCCCAACGGAGATGGCAAAGCCCTGCCTTGCGCAGGCGCAGTCCACCAGATCGCGCACCTATCAGCTCCGCAGCCAGCTGGCTCAAATCGGGTTCGTGCCCCACAAGCAAACACGAGCCTTGCAAGCGCTGAACCAAGGGCCATGGATCCCCTCCAGGCTCAAGACAACGGGCGAGCTCAACCGCAGGAGCTAAACCACTTTTTACAGCCAGCTCAGCTGTTTCAAGCGCTCGGCGATAGGGACTGCTGTACAAGCTGTCGGCGATCAATCCGAGATCGCGCAGACAGCAGCACACCTTGAATGTGCGCTCTACTCCTAAAGGCGTCAGACAACGATCCGGATGATCCACACCTTGGTGGCGCTCAACTGCGATGCCGTGACGCAACAGCAGCAGGTCAACCAAATCGCAACTGAGCGCGGAGTCGTAAGCGGTTGGAGCCTGCTTGACCAACGCCCTCCTCTTGGTCGGGACCAGCGGCCACAGCAAGTTCCTGCACCGCCGGGAGCAGGGTTCGGCCAGCCACCGACTGAATCAAGCTCCAGGGCCGCCACTTTTGGAGCTGAGCGCGACTGAGCTCTGTCCCCAATGCCAACTGCTGTGCCAGAGGCGGCGCCCCTTCGTCCTGCAAGGCCAGTAATTGATCCAAACGAGGCTCGATGGCTGAGTGATCCTGACGCGTTGTCAGAGCATCCAACGTTTGCCCCCACCAGTCTTGGCCAGATTCACGTTCTAAAGCCACCGCAAGTTGGGCCTGTAGAGAAGCTTCACCCCGCTGCCGCTGCCTGGCGAGTCGGGTCCACACCTCAAGGGCTGAGCCATCAGATGGCAGGGCCGAGCGCACGAGACCCTTGGCCTGGAGGTCTGCATCCACGGCCTCCAAGCCGGGCTGGTCTGAGGATGTTCCCAACAGCCAACCCTCTTCTCCCTGCTCCCATAGCAGTGGGCCCTTATCCAACCCCACCACAGCTGAAGCCCCCTCGTCTCCAAGGGTTTGGAGAGTCTCCTGAAGAACAGGCGCTAACCATTGAGCGACGGGGTCCTCACTTTGAGGGCTCAGTAAACCGGCAGGATCCGAGAGCAAAGCCAGGGCCGATGCCGAACCACCAGCTGAACGCATCAAGGACTGCGACAGCGTTACCCCATTCCCGACACTTCCAAGCGGCTGACGAAAACGCAATACAGCGTCCAGGTTGAGGGCAGTCCCTTTGGGTTCCAGTGCTGCCACTAGACCAACAAGATCATCGTGATCAGAGATGGGGCTCGGCATTCCAAGCCACGTCGCCATCGCGGCGGGATCGGCAGTCAGCAGAGCCGCACCCCGACCGAGCTGCTTCAAATCAGCTTCCAGAGCTGCATCGCCCAGCTGGTGCAGGGCATCCAGCTGGGACACATCCAGGGACTGTTCCAGCACACCACGACTGGACGCAATCAAAAGCAGGTCATCGTCGATCAAGGCTGTAGCAATGGGCTGTGGCTCTCGACCGAGCAGCGCTCCGCGGCCGCTGATCACGCCCATTCCCCGATAACGACTGATTTGCAGATCGGTTCCAGCCAAACTGCGCGTCTGCCAAAAGCGTTGGAGAAAACGCTTGGCACCGTCTTGATCGAGGCTGGTGAGCGCAAGCACCCAACCCGCCGGCGCATCAGCGACGGGCGCAAGCAAAGAGAAGCTGACCTGAGGACCGATCCAATCCGAGAGTTCTCCCACAAAATCCAAGCCCGCCAACGCAAAGGCTCCATCACGCAATTGCCGCGTGCTGTCCCGCGCTTGGCGACGGCGTGACACCGGGGCCACCGCCTGGGCATAAGCAGGCATGCGCACAGGATCAGAGAGCCAATGCAAACTGAGCGATGCATCTTTCGGTACGAACCGAGCGGCCCGTGGCAACACCAGCGGTTGGCCGACAAGCTTCAGGGGGCTCTGCTGTGCCATTGCCCACCACAAGCCCAATGCGGTGGTGAGCAGCACTAACACCGCTGCAGCGACAGCTAAAAGGAAGGAACGCGCCTTCATGAAGCAGCAGGCGTGGGAATGGCCTCATCTTTGTTCATGATGAATCCCATGACATTCTCTTCGCCCCAATCCATCAGCGCCAGAGACCTTCACGCGTGGCTGTCGAGCGGCAGCGCCCTTCAGCTCGTTGATGTTCGCGAGCAAACCGAACTGGAGATCGCTCCCTTCCCCGGACAGGTGGAACATCTACCGCTGAGTGAATCCAATCTCTGGCTTTCCGATCTGCCTGCAAGGCTGACAACCAGCAAGCCCGTTGTGGTGATTTGTCATGCCGGGATCCGCAGCAGAAACTTTGGCTGCTGGCTCTTAGAACAAGGACCGGATTACGACGTCTGGAACCTAGAAGGTGGCATTCATGCCTGGAGTGTTGAGGTCGATCCGAGCGTTCCTCGTTACTGAGCAGCAGTTCATGACAACGCCGCCAATAGAAGAGAAAACCCCCGTACGATCGGCTTGCTGATTGTGTGCCTGTGCAGCCGCTGCCCCGCCGACAACAGGAGGTGCTCAAGGCCACGGTGCACCACTACGTCGACACCATTGAGCCAGTTGGGAGCCGAACCCTCGTTCAGAGGTTCGATCTGCAAGCCAGTGCTGCCACCGTGCGTTCAGCCATGGGGGCTCTAGAGCAACGGGGTCTTTTGACCCAACCACATACGTCTGCAGGACGAGTTCCAAGCCCAAGTGGGTACAGGCATTACGTGGATTGCCTTCTCCCTAAGCCCGGAACGATCGCCCAACATCTCGATCAGGAGTTAACCCAACTCAGTCTTCGCTGGGCGGCTCTTGATGATTTGCTCCAAAACATGGCAAGACGGCTCACCGATTTCACAGGACTGATGAGCCTGATCACGCACCCCACACAGAGGCAACCGGCGCTGGAAGCCATCCGACTGGTGCGCTGCGAGGAGCGCTTGCTAGTGATGTTGGTGGAGAATTCCAGCCAAGCCAGTCACCTCAACCTGCGGCTGCCCCACGGCAGTGAACATCAAATTGAGGGGTTGGATCAGTGGGCGCGTCGGCAGCTCGACCGCAATGGCAGTTTGAATTGGAATGCACTTCCAAGAGAACTGCAGGCCTGCGGCAGGGCGCTCCGCGATGCCATTCACAGTCATCAGACCCTGCAGACCTCTCAAGAAAGCAAGGCCTTGTTTCATGGAGTGTCTCGGCTCGTTGCCGAACCTGAATTCAGCCAAAGCGCCAAGGTCAGACCACTCCTGGAACTAATGGATCAGAGTCCCGCAGCCCTGACCCTCTCCGCTCCCGGCCCTGGATATGGCGTGTGGATTGGCCAAGAACATCCCGAGCAAGCCCTTCACCACTGCTCAGTGGTCCAAGCCACCTACACAAGCGCCACTGACGGAGTGGGCTATGTGGCGCTTGTGGGTCCGATGCGCATGGCCTACGCCACAGCCCTTGCTGCTGTGAAGAGTGCCGCTCATCATCTCGACAATCTTCTGAACTGACATGCCGTTCCAAGGGAGAACATTGAAAACAAGCCGCCCGATCACCCTCAGACTCAGCATGTCCGGGCGCTGTTTGCAATTTAAAGCGGTATTAATTTAACAACCAAACAGGATTATTTCGAGCCCGCGCAGAGCAACATTATTGCCTCCAACGATGCAAACCAAAGCATTGCTATTAAGAGCTTGATTCGCTTCTCAACTATCAATCCCGCCCTTGGTTACTTTCACAGTCGCTTCACCTAAACGGACCCTATCGAGCAAAGCTGCCTTTCCTGATGCAAAGCAATACCCGACTCCCACTTCCTGAGACGCTTTCACCAATTCTGAAGCACAGTCTTCAAAGCTGACTTCCGAGTTTTTCTGCCACGGTATTCACATCTTTGTCGCCGCGACCGGAACAATTAATCACGATTTCGCAGCCATCAGGAAGCGTTGGGCACAACGTTTCCAGCCAAGCAAACGCATGAGCTGTTTCTAACGCTGGGATGATCCCCTCCAACTCACTCACGAGCCGTAACGCTGCGATCGCCTCATCATCCGTCACGGCACCATATTCAGCGCGGCCAATTTCCCGCAGATAACTGTGCTCCGGCCCCACGCCGGGGTAATCAAGGCCAGCGCTGATGGAATGCGCTTCTTGCACCTGACCGTCCTGATCTTGAAGCAGAAGGCTCATCGCCCCATGCAACACACCCACTCGACCCTCAGTAATCGTCGCGGCATGGCGGCCGGTTGCCACTCCATCACCAGCGGCCTCAACGCCAATCAAGCGAACAGAGGTGTCTTGCACGAACGGATGAAACAGCCCCATCGCATTGGAGCCTCCACCCACACATGCCAACAACACGTCAGGGAGCCGCCCAAAGCACTCCATGCACTGCTCACGGGCTTCATTGCCGATGACTGCATGAAAGTCACGCACCAACATGGGATAGGGATGGGGGCCGGCCACAGATCCCAGGATGTAATGGGTGCTTTCCACATTGGTCACCCAGTCGCGGATGGCTTCGCTCGTCGCGTCTTTCAAGGTGGCCGTCCCTGCCGTGACCGGTTGAACGGTGGCTCCCAATAAGCGCATGCGGAAGACATTCAGCGCCTGACGACGCATGTCTTCCGCACCCATATAAACCACGCACTCCAGGCCAAAACGAGCACAAACCGTTGCCGTAGCCACGCCATGCTGACCGGCACCAGTTTCAGCAATGATCCGCTTTTTGCCCATGCGCAAGGCCAACAAAGCCTGACCGAGAGCATTGTTGATTTTGTGCGCGCCCGTGTGATTTAAATCTTCTCGCTTCAACCAGATGCGTGGACCACCATCGGAACGGCGGTAGTGAGCGGTCAGGCGCTCAGCTTCATAGAGCGGAGTGGCTCGCCCTACATACGATTTCAACAGCCGGTTCAGCTCAGTCGTGAAGGCTGGGTCCTTCCAAGCTTCAGCCGCCGCCTGCTCAAGCTCCGCCAGTGCTGGCATCAGCGTTTCGGGGACGTACTGCCCCCCGTAACGTCCAAACCGACCATGAGCTTCAGGACGAACCGAAGGCTTCAGGCTGGCGGGATCGGGTGTGCTGGCAGTCGGCAGAGTGCTTGTCACAGGTCTGGCAGGCCGCTGAAACGGCTTCTTGCGATGCGTCAGCGTAAACAGGCGATCACACGATGTCGTGGATCACATGCCGTAATGCGCAGATCTCGAAACCCAGCCTGGAGAAGGGTGGCACTCATATCGAGACCGAAATAGTCCTCGATATAAGGCTCCGTACTCTTCAGGAGGGTCGCAACGGCTGCTGGCAAGCGTTGCAACACAGATGAAGCTGGATCCTGATCCACCATCAGCAGCACCCCCCCAGGGTTAAGAAGTCGCGCTGCTTCCTCCAGGACCTCACGGGTGGCGTTTTGAGGCAGCTCATGGCAAACGAACTGAAGACTGATGAAGTCGACCGTCTCGCTCGCCAAAGCGGTGTGTTCGGCGGCGGCATGGCGCCACTCACTGATCAAACTGTCGCGATCTCTGACCCGTGCCACAGCCAGCATCTCAGGGGAGAGATCTAAACCGGTCAGCCGTGGCCTCTCAAGTCCATGTTGATCTGCTCGGTGGTTCAACCAACGGGCAAGCGCCTGAGTGCTGACTCCAACGGAACAACCCAAATCCAAAACCTCATGGATGGAATCGCTGAGGAGCGGTTCCACCACTGCATGGATTGCATCGCGGAGTCGCGTCTGAGCCTGCAGCGGTGCAAGCTTTTCCTCAGGCCAAATGCGCAGGGCCATCGCATCGGTGGCTTGCTCAGCCTCCGCTGCTGCCTGCCAACAGAGGTTGCCCTGCTCGTAGGCATGAAAGCGCGCTTGGTAATAGGCGGGAGGAACCAGACCTTCGCTGCGGCTCTGCTCCAGAAGAGGAGTAGCAGCCTCCGTCAATTCAGACCGTCGCTTTCGCCATGGAATCCCGTTGCGCTCAGCCGTTCGGATGATCAGCTGTCGCGCTTGGAAAAACAGCGGGCGACGCAACAGACGAATCCCGATCAACCATTCAATCCAGCGGCCGAGCCCCCGGCTGGAATCGGCCCATTTGGGAGCAGGAGCGGACTCACTCATCGTGAGAGGCGGCAGGATGGTTGGGGATGCGAATGGCTCATGCGCAAGGGAGGTTGGCAAGAATTCAGCAGTGCTGACAGTCTGCAACGCCCCACTGGACCCTCAGGAGGCATAACACCCAAGGATGAGCAGGTCGTTCGCGTGCAGCCCACGCGAGGTGGGAAAGGGGGCAAGACTGTCACGGTGATTCGAGGTCTTGAGTTGGATCCAGATGGCCTCAAAGCCCTTTTGAAAAAGCTGAAAACGCGGATCGGCAGTGGCGGCACCGCAAAGGATGGCGTGATCGAATTGCAAGGTGATCAGGTTGAGCTCAGTCTCGAGTACCTCAAGAAAGATGGTTACAAACCCAAGAGGGCTGGAGGCTGAGACCTCGCAGGATTCGTGCAGAGATTGTGCCGTGATCGTTTGCTCCACGAGACAATGCCATCTTTCGCGTTCCGTTCATGGCCGCCGCCGACAATCCAAAAGGCACCAACATCGTTTGGCACCAGGCCTCGGTCGATCGCGACACGCGCGCTAAGCAACGCGGGCACCGCAGTTCGATCCTCTGGTTTACAGGCTTAAGCGGGGCGGGCAAAAGCACCTTGGCCAATGCCGTGAACGCTGCTTTGTTTGAACGCGGACTTGCTACATACGTGTTGGACGGCGACAACGTTCGCCACGGCCTCTGCAAGGACTTGGGCTTTTCCGACGCCGACCGAGAAGAAAACATCCGTCGAATCGGCGAAGTGGCCAAGCTGTTCCTAGATGCGGGCGTGATCGTTCTGACTGCATTTGTGTCTCCTTTTCGGGCTGACCGCGACAAAGCCAGAGCCCTTGTGAGCGCGGAAGACTTCATCGAGATCCACTGCGCAGCCGATCTCAGCGTTTGCGAAGAACGCGATACCAAAGGGCTCTATGCCAAAGCGCGTGCGGGAGAAATCAAAGAATTCACTGGAATCTCCAGCCCCTATGAGGCACCCGAACAGCCTGAGCTCAACATCAACACAGGCAACAACAGCCTGGACAGTTGCGTTGACCAGGTCATCCGTTATCTGGTCGACAAAAAGATCATTCCTGCGCAGAGCTGATCGTTCTTGATGGGAAATCAAAGCCCTGACGATCAGCCCAGGCGTCGATCAGGGTTTTAATGCAGCTTGCCACTGGCACGGCTAGCAACAGCCCTAGAAGCTCTCCAAACCCAAATAGGGCTCCCGCTCGCGCACCGAGCGGGAGAGCAATGAGCAGCCAAGCCGGCTGCAAGCCAACGATGCTCCCCATCAAGCGTGGCTGGATCACCTGATCCACAATCTGACCCACGCCAATCGCTGCCGCCAGAATGGCAAGGCCCGTTCCGGGATCTTGTACAGCCAACAAAACACTCACTGCAACGATGGTGAAGGCACTGGCATAGGGGATCAACGTGGTTAAGCCAATCAAGACGGCAAACAACACCCCATAAGGAATCTTCAGCAATGTGAACACCGCAATTTGACCAGCGCTCAAGATCAACGCGAGCACGACCTGACCCGCGAAATAGCCCCGAAAGGTGCGCGTGATTGTGGTCACAACCAGCTGGCGCCACTCCTGCGGCAACCAACGCACCAACCCTGCAGTGATGGACTCTCCTCCCAGCAGAAAGAACACCGCCAAAACGAGGACGATGACAATGTTGATGGTGGTGCCGAGGGTTGCACCAAGGATGCTGAGCAACTGTTGACTGAATTGACTGGCTAAGCGACTGGCACGCGTCAGCACATCGCTGCTCAGATCTCCGAATTCACTCGGCAATCCACGGGCCATCGCCCATTCCTGGAGACGGCCGATCAACCCTTGAGATACTTCAAGCCAACCTGGCAAGGCATTGATCAATTGCGCGAGTTGATCAATCAAAAGGGGCACCAACGTGATGCCTGAGATCACCAGGATTCCTACAGCCACCAAAAAAACAAGGGTGATCGCAAGCCAACCCGGAAGGCCCCGGGCACGAAGCCAGCGGGATGGAATGTTGAGCAGGAAGGCGATAAGAGCTGCCGTCAAGAACAACCCCGGAAAGGGCGCTAGCGGCACAAGCAACTGACGCAATACAAATAAGTTGAGCGTCAGAAGAGGTAGGGCAAGTCCCCAACGCATCCAGGAAGGACCGAACATCAAACGTTTTGTTGCGAATAAATTGTGAAAAGGACCACGACCGAAGCTGTGTGATCAGCTTCTCGACATGGAATCCAGGTACGCGTCAGCACCGAGAACTTTGAGGCGGGAATCCTTGGCAACCACCACGTCGTGAAGTTGCTGGCGGTACGCCTCCAGACGTTCAGAAAGAGCCAAATCACTGATCGCCAGAATCTGAGCGGCCAGCAAACCAGCGTTTAATCCTCCGCCAATCGCAACCGTGGCAACAGGGATTCCCCCAGGCATTTGAACAATGGAATGCAGGGAGTCCACCCCCGAGAGAGCTCGACTTTTCACAGGAACACCGATCACAGGAAGCGTGGTGAGTGAGGCCACCATTCCTGGCAGGTGCGCAGCACCACCGGCACCGGCAACGATCACCCGGAAACCCAGCTGTTTGGCATGACGGGCAAAGTCCACCATTTCGAGCGGAGTGCGATGGGCCGAAAGCACACGCACCTCAACGTTGACACCTAGTTCCTCAAGAACAGAAACCGCTGGCTTCAGGGTCGGCAAATCAGAATCACTCCCCATGATCACTGCAACACGGGGAGTGGTGACGATTGTGGGCTCCGATGGCTCGGACACAGCAAGCTTGCAGCAAGACTGCCATCGTCCCGCACTGGCTTCAGAGGACCATTCCCCATGCGCCGGATCACACACGTCTGTCTGCCCAACAGCACGACCAAGGCCGGACACTCTCAGTCGTGGTGGCTTCAGATCGATAAGCAAGACCGGATTGTTGATCTGGGAGTCATGCCTAATGGGTCTGCCATGGCCGGTGAAAGCTGGCGCGGAGATGTGCTCAGCCCGATGGGTGTGGACCTCCAGATCAATGGGGGATTTGGACTGCCGTTCCCAGAGCTGACAGAGGCTGCGTTGCCGCAACTCTTGCAACTCCTTGATCAGCTCTGGCGTGATGGCGTGGAAGCGATCAGTCCCACTTTGGTGACGTGCAGCGTTGAGCCCTTGCGCCGAGCCCTTGCTGTGCTCAGGCAGGCGCGTGGCGCTCACCAGCCCTATCGCTGCCAGCTGCTTGGTGCCCACTTAGAAGGCCCTTTTCTTGCCGATGCAAGACGGGGAGCCCATCCGCGCCAACACCTCGCCAGCCCAACCATGAGCGAACTCAAGGCACGCATCAGCGGCTTTGAACACGAGATTGCACTGGTCACGCTCGCTCCAGAACTCGATGGGGCCGCGGCTTTGATCGAACACCTGTGTGGCCTGGGCATTCGCGTAGCCCTTGGTCACAGCACAGCGGATGCAACCACGGCCAACGAGGCGTTTGAAAGGGGCGTAACGATGCTGACCCACAGCTTCAATGCGATGCAGGGGTTGCATCACCGCAATCCCGGACCGATCGGAGCTGCCTGCCAACGGGATGACATTGCACTCGGTCTCATCGCTGACGGGGTTCACGTGGACCCCACGATGGCGGTGCTCTTGCAGCGACTGGCCGGCGATCAACTGGTGCTCGTGAGCGACGCACTCGCGCCTTACGGATTAGAGGACGGGGTTCATCACTGGGATGAGCGTGCGCTTCTGGTTGCGGACGGCACCTGCCGGCTTGAGGATGGAACCCTTGCAGGCGTGACCTTGCCGCTGCTTGAGGGAGTGAAGCGACTGGCGCGCTGGAGCGCCCATCCAAGTGCTTCCATTTATGCCGCAACAGTTGCACCCAGAAAGGTCCTGAATTCCCAAGCAACGTTCCAGCTGCTGGGACGACCTCTGAACGAGCTGTTGCGCTGGCATTGGGATGCCGAAACCAACAACCTCAGCTGGCAACACGCTGACTAAGCTTTCGCGATCCTTCCCTCTGATGCCATGTCACCCGAGTCCCTGCTGGACGACACGCAGGCTGAAAAGCAGGAGGTGAAGGGGTACTTCGAAACCACAGGCTTTGAACGCTGGAATCGCATCTACAGCGAAACGGATGACGTCAACAAGGTGCAGCGCAACATCCGTATTGGTCATCAAAAGACCGTGGATGAGGTGTTGAGCTGGATCAAGGAAAGCGGTGCACTCCGCGACGTGAGCTTCTGTGACGCGGGCTGCGGAGTGGGCAGCCTCAGCTTGCCCTTAGCAGAGATGGGCGCTGGCTCAATCAATGCCAGCGACATTTCCGAAGCGATGGCGCACGAGGCTCAGCGCCGGGCCGAGGAGGCAGGCTTGAACATGAGCAAGCTCAATTTCCTCGCCAGTGATCTCGAAAGCCTCAGCGGCTCCTTCCACACCGTCTGCTGCCTAGATGTGTTCATCCACTATCCACAACCAGCAGCCGAGGAGATGGTTCGCCACCTCTGTAGCCTCACCGATCAAAGGTTGATCGTGAGCTTTGCTCCTTACACACCTTTGCTGGCATTGCTTAAAGGCATCGGCCAACTGTTCCCTGGCCCTAGCAAAACCACCCGCGCTTACACCCTGAAGGAAACAGGAATTGTGCAAGCGGCTGAATCCTGCGGATTCAAGCTGATTCGCCGCAGTTTGAATAAAGCACCTTTTTACTTTTCGCGCCTTGTGGAATTCCAAAAGAGCTGATCTCTCTCAACGGATTTCACTCAGTTCGAATCACTTCAGTGGTTGATCATCGCTTAATCGCTCAGCACCGTCTTGGTCTCTCAACAGCTTGGGCGGCTGAGCATGGAGCGATAGCGACTTGGTGGGCGGCCAAGCCAAACCCTCCAGGCGCCAAGCGTGCAATTGATACCCACCATCACCTGGCGTTGATGATGCAGACAGCCCCTGATCGGATTGATACAAGGGATCTCCGAGCAAGGGACACCCCTGTTGGGCGAGATGAATGCGGATCTGATGGGGGCGGCCCGTACGAATCAACACTTCCAAAAGGTCTCCCGTCTCCCGTCGCTCCCTCAGTTGCACTGAAGAGTGAGCCGATAAGCGCTTTCGAAAAGGCTCCGGCATGGTTGGCTCTGGTCCCCACATCCAACCGAGCAACGGATGTTGCCTCTCCACAACATCCGTCTGGATAACAAGCGTCTGACCTTGTTGAAGACTCTCCATACGCTGTGTCAAGGCCAGGTACGTTTTTCGGCAATCACCCTCAGGTCGAAATTGCCTCGACAAGGCAGCCCGGGTTTCGGGCCGACGAGCGCAAACCTGAAGGCCAGACGTGAACCGTCCGAGGCGATGAATAGGCTTTGGCACCAAGGCCTCTCCATCAGAACGGCTTCTCCGCTCCAACAAGGACGTCAGCGTGTGGGCAAGGAAGCCGCCACCTGGCATCACCGGCAATCCTGAGGGCTTATTCACGACCAGCAAATCGCCGTCATCGTGAATGACCTCCCATTGATCAGGAACCGCAACCTCCACCCAGGGAGGACGCTCCCAACGAATCCAATCTCCAGCCTTCACCTCGACGTCATCGGCACAAGCCAAACCATTCAGAGTGATTTCCCCGCTCGCCAAGCGCTGCTGCCAGGTCGCTGCACAGGAATGGTGATAGCGCTTTGCAAGAACATCGCTCAAGCGAGAAGACTGTTCCCCTGCTCGAACCCGATCGAAGTACGTCCAACCGTTGTTCAACGCCGCCGGTCGCCATCCCGCCGGCTCAGGCATCAGTTCACAAGGTGATGTTGAAGGGCATAACGGACGAGCTCCGTGCGACTGGAGGTTTCGGTTTTGATGAAGAGCCGGCTCACGTACTTCTCCACATTGCGAATCGAGGTCTCGAGCTGCCGCGCGATTTCCTTATTC
>JASJLK010000025.1:0-5267 GCA_037620855.1 Synechococcus sp. ChBW.bin.23
TGACCCCAGGGGTGCCGCCTCCGGCGGCCGCCGCAATCAGGTGGTGGATCTTGCCCGAGCTGGCATCGCTGTTGGCCTGGCAGGTCTCTTTCTGGAAGCCCATCCTGATCCGGATCAGGCCCGCTGCGACGGTCCTAGTGCCCTGCCTTTGCATCAGCTCTCAGCTTTCCTTACGCAGCTCAAAGCGATTGATGATGTCGTGAAAGCGTTGCCTGCCCTTGAAATTCAGTAAGCCAACGATGACTGAAGGCAACAGTCGACGGCCGATCCCCCTGCTGCTTTGGATCGATGGCATCGCCAGCGTGGTGCTTGGTCTTGGTCTTGGCTGCTGGCTTTGGCTGCTGCAACACCGATCTCAGTTGCCTTCACCCGATCTGAGGGCTGGCAAATTCCTTCTGAAGCAATATCAGGCCACATCCCATGATCTGTTTCTGGCGCTGCTCGCTCTCAGCGTGATCGCCCTGATCGTGCTGATCCGTCGCGCTCAGCATCAACAACGCAAGTTGCATGCGCTTCCCAAGGTGGAATCCCAGCTGCATCCAGTGCTGCGCTTTGCACGCGACCATCCCATCGTGTTGGCTCTTTTTGCGGGTTACACCGTGGCGATGGTGCAGGGCACCACTTGGATGTATCCGGAACTAGTGGGCTGGTTCAAAGGCATTCCCGACGATCACCTCCTCAATAATTTTTCCTTCCGCCAAGACTTTCTTAAAGAAACGATGCGGCGTGATGACTATCGCTTTTTCCCTTTAGCGCATCAAGATTTGCATGTTCTCAGCTGGTTTACGGGCTACGTGAAGGTGTGGATGTTGGTGAGTGCAGCGGAGCTTTTTATGGTTGTGCTGTTCAGCACCAGGATTGTGCGATCACTGAGTGGCCACAAGCGTATTCCGGCCTTAATGCTCATCATTAGCCTTCTGTTTTTGTTTCATCCGGCCACAGGGATGGCCTTCTTTCAGTTTCCCTACTGCGAACGATTCCTCGTCTTTATTTTTGCTCTTTACTGCGGCTCCTATCTGCATCATCTTCAGCACAAAGATCAAGCTTCGTTTTATAGCTCGATCCTTTTTGGACTGATTGGCATTTTCATCAAAGACACCGCGGTGGTGTTGTTTGTTGTACCACCCGCGGTGATGTTGATCGCTGGGAGTCTCGGCTTGGTGGAGGGGAAGCCCTGCTGGGCAAGAAGCACCCGCAAGGAGTGGGCCGAGGCCTATCGCCTCGAGCTTTGGCTCTGCTGCTTGGCGCTGATTTTTCTGATGGCCTATGTGCTTTTGTCAGCACTGCCCAGTGCCTTTGCTAATAAG
This sequence comes from Synechococcus sp. ChBW.bin.23, assembly GCA_037620855.1. Lineage (GTDB taxonomy): Bacteria > Cyanobacteriota > Cyanobacteriia > PCC-6307 > Cyanobiaceae > Synechococcus_C. The sequence goes on from JASJLK010000025.1 coordinate 1,308, forward strand.
GGTTCGTACAACCAAAACAAGGGGTTTTTGTTTGTCCCTGACTGGCGCTTTTGGTTCCTGATCAGTTTCTCTTTCATTCGAACGTCAGCCATTGTTCGGCGACGCAGTTTCGTGACGTTGCTCGATGGCCTCAACATCGCCGCTCTCATCTACGCGACAGGGTTGTTGGTGCTGATCGGCTTCGAGTCTCACAAATACCTCACCCTGCCAGTGCAGCTGGTCACAGTGCTCGATGTTGCTTTCGTTTGGTGCTGCTGGATCAGTCCTTTACTCTCACGACGCAGCAGCCCCCGCATAGCGGGGGTGATCGGTGTTGCCGCTGTTTTGGGCACAGTGGCCCTTGACCATCTTCAGCAGCCTTCTTTCGCTAAGACTGTGAGTACGGTCAAAATCCGCCAACAATCTTGGCTGCAGGCCTATAAAGCCATTGATGCCACAACAGCCCCAATCAAAGCCAGGGGTGAAGCGGTCAATTTGATTTATAGCAAGCGTTCATGGTTTTCCACCAAACGCCATCTCAACAGGCTGCGCTTTGATCGCTTGATCGAATTCAATCCTGACAGAAATATCTTCAGTGTTGAAGAGGGAATTGGCAAGGGAGAGGCATATATCCCCCTACCTGGCGATTTGTTGTTCAGCATCGACAAAGGGTCAGACACCCTGCCCCAAGATTTGCTCCAGGGCCCACATGCGGTCTTGTACAAAGACCGAAATAATCAGAGCAATGGCCGGATCTACAGGATCACTCAGTGAAAGCGCGCTCGTTCACAGCTCGTCTGATTGACAGGCTGCTGCCCTGGCTAGCGGGGATCTCCAGTGTTCTGATTCTGGTTGGACTCAGCCTTTGTGCTTGGTTGGTGAAACACAGAGACCAGCTTCCTGATCCTTTGCTTCCGCAGGGATCAACACTGCTGGAGAACTACAACGCGGTCGCCCATCAGCTCTGGGTGATTGTCTTTGTGGCTGTATCTGCGGCTCTCTTATTTGCCGCCGCTCTCGGCTTTCCTGGTGGAGATAAGACCCAGAGACAACACCAACATCGTGCCGAAAGTCTTTGGTCTTCGGGATGTCGATTTCTGCGCCATCACCCCATCGCCTGCGGCCTATTGATTACCTATTCGGTGGTGATGGTGGGTGAGAGCAGCTGGTTCTACAAGGAAATTGTCACCTGGTTTGACGATATCCATAACGGGCTTCTGCTTAACAACTTCAGCCTTCATCCCAGCTTCGTCGGAGAAGCAATGGGGCGCAACGACTTCCGCTTCTTTCCTCTCTCCCACCAAGACTTGCATATCCTCAGTTGGTTGACCCCTTACCCCAGGGTCTGGGCGCTGGTGAGCTCCGCACAACTGGTTGGCACTATTGGTCTCAGCGTGGCATTGGTGCAACAAAGTTGCAGGGCAGTAAAGCGCCAGGGCGTGCAAGCGAGCGCACCTGTTTTGCTTCTGATCGCCTGCATCCTCTACCTCTTCACCAGTTCTTCTGCTTACAACTACTTTCAGTTCATCTACAGCGAACGGTTGCTCACTTTGCTGTTGGCGTTGTTCGGCTTCCACTGGTTCCGTTATCAGCAAACAGGAGAGACTCGTCCGGGTTTTTTAGCGATTCTCTGGGCATTAATCGGCACCTTTGTAAAAGACAGCGCGATTGTGCTGTTCATCGTTCCGGCCCTGGCAATGTTGATCACAAGCCCTCCACGCAAGTGGGCTCAAGAGCAGAGGTGGGAGCTCAATCTTCTTTGTTTGGCGCCCATTTTTATAGCGTCGTTCATTTGGTTGAGCCTTCTCCCAAGCCTTTACCTAGGTGACCAGCGGTATGACACCAACCTGAGCTTTTCGGCTTTCGACCTCGACATCCGCACAGTGATCCTTCTGCTGTTCGTCTTGGTGCGACTTGTGCAGGTGATGCGGAAACCGCAGCAGATCATGGTGATCGATGGCCTCAATGTTGGTGCCCTGGCCTATGCCCTTGCTCTTTGGATCCTGGTGGGCTTTAAAAGCACGAGCTATATGGCCTTGCCCGTCAACCTCATCGCGGTGATCGATGTCTTGATGGTGTGGTCGCTTGTGATTGCTCCATGGCTTCTTGGTAAAACAACCATGAAGAACACTGCGTTGATTGGGGTTGGACTGAGCGTCGCGATTGTGGCCGTTGAACATCGTTTTGCCCAAACGTTCCTTGGCCGCCTAACAACAATCCGAAATATCCAGAGATCTTGGCGGGCCACCTTCGACCAGGCTCAAACCTTGGCAATTGAAACCAGGCGTGAAGGGAAGCCCGTGAATCTGATTTTTTCTAAATCCTGGTTCAAACATTCTGACTATTTGCGCACTCTCCCCTATGACCGGCTGATCTATCTCAATCCAGACAACCACACGTCAAAGGTGATTGATGGCATTGGCATAGGAACGAGCTACATCGCTCAGCCTGGTGACTTTTTTCTAGACCTTGACTCTGGCAACAAGCTGAAAAAATTCAAGATCGACCTCACGTCTTATCAACTGGTTTATGACTACGACCCAGATGTGAGCAATGGGCACATTTATCGCCGTTTGTCGGAGTAAACCAAGCGGCGATTGAGTGCTGCAAGCGGCGGCCAAGCCAAAGCCAACTGGGCAACACTTGCTCTCATCGCCATCCACTCAGCGTCGTAATGAATGGTCGAGCCTCTTTCGGCATCGAAGCGCACGCGATTACCCGCGAGAATGTGACTACTGGATTGGGCTACGGGAGCCAGCATCGCCTCAGCGAACTCAAGGCTCAACCAATCACAAAGGCGGCGCAAAGTCTGCTCCGGTCGTAGGGCAAGTTCCTCATACCCCAGCCGAAACACAGGCTTGCCGCAGCGGTTCAATTGCATTTCGTGGCGTGCACTCATCCGCCACCAGCGCAGCAAAGGAATGAAACCGGGGAGCCAATGGCCGCGTTTGCGGCCATCCCGTGAGCGGGAGTGCACCCAGCTACGTACATCACGGGTGAGATGAATCACCCGAATCTCAAGGGAAGGATCCTCTAGAAAGGGAAGCTCGAAATCATCCTGATAGGACTCCACCACCCAAGACTCTCCACCAAAAGCAGACGTGTTAGGCGCGATGCTCTCCATCAGCCGCTTCAGTTTTACGGCTAATGGTTGGTTGTCATGGGAGGGCAGCCAAGCCAGCACAGGCCCCCAAACCGGACACTTCGCCGCCACTTCCCCGCATGTGCAATGGCGTTGATGGCGCAGTGTTCCTCGGAGCTGGGCGGGGCCACGGTGACTGTCCTTAAGGGCAGGTTTCTCCAGTAACCGAACGGCTTCCCCCAACCCAGTGATCTGGGGATGGGCTCCGAGCGCTAAATCAAGGATGGTGGTGCCGCTGTGGCCTAACCCACGAATCAGTAATAACCGTTGTTTCTTCTTGCTCATGGTTGCTTCGACGAGATTGCAGAGGCGTGGACCTGCTCCAAGAACTGGCTTAAATCCTCTAGATGGTGCTGAAGGGTGAAGGCTGCGGCCACGCGTTTACGACCAGCAGATCCGAGCTCCGTGCACTGCTCAGGATCCTGAAGCAAGCGTGCGATCGCCGCGCCCATTGCCTCCACATCACCTTCATCGACGAGCAGGCCAGTCTCGCCATCCAGCACCACTTCGGGAATGCCTGCATGGCGGGTCGCGACGACCGGCAGACCACTCAGTTGGGCCTCCATGACAGCGACGGGATTCCCTTCGCTGTCACCATCGGCTGCCACTAAGGAGTGCTGCACAAACAAACGCACCCCGCGCATTAAAGCGGCCACGTCGCTCTGGCTACGGATGCCTAGAAATCGAACCCGATCCGCCAATTCCAACCGATCCACCAAGGCTTTGGCCTCGTTCAATAGCGGACCCTCCCCCACCAACCCAAGAGTCCCAAATGCATGTAGGGCGAAGGCGCGAATCGTGTGCAAGGGGCCTTTTTTGGCCACGAACCGGCCCACAGC
>JASJLK010000026.1:0-20029 GCA_037620855.1 Synechococcus sp. ChBW.bin.23
CTGCATGCTGTTCGTTTGATCACTGTCTTGCTAGTCATCCCTGTAGTGGTGAAACTGCTCGCGCCACTTGGACTCGGTGATTCCTGACTCAGGCCTAGACAGAGCGATTTCAATCGATATTTTGGTTTAATCGCTTCACTCCTCCTGCCATGGCCCGACTGCGCCAGCGCCTTGCGCTCCTCCTCTCTCTGGCCGGATTAGCTGGACTCAGCGTGACTCCTCTAGAGGCGACCGCCGGGACCCTTCCCGAAGCCGTGAAGGGCGCAAAAATTTATTGTTTCATGAGAAGCAGCAACAATGATCACAAGGTCAGCTGGGAAGCCGCTTATGCCTTAATCAAACGCCAAAAAAGCGGAGTGTTCAAAACCTCTCCAGAGCATGCTGCAGTGATGATTGCTGAGGCCATTGTGGAAGATCCAGGCAGCTATCCCGACTGCGGTCAGTACCTCGGCGATCTTTTTGGAGGCAGCAAAGGCTCTGCAAAATCCCTCGATAGCGTTCTCAACTCAACCGATTCAAGCAATAGCAATTCATTCAATTCGTCTAATTCGAGCGATGACGATCGCTACAGCTATTGACGTCCTCTTCTATCCGATTCATTCCCATCTTGATGATAGGCGGTTTGCTCCTCACAGGTTTGGGATGCCGCAGTCGATCCGAACCAAAGCCCGCGACCGTCTCACCTGAAATATCGATTGCCGATTGCATGTCAGATCTTGATCTGAACAAGCTCGACGAAGCACTTCAAAGGTGCAATGAGGTCGTGGACGCCCATGGAGACAAACCGTCCGCGCTTGCTGATCGCTCGCTTTTGCTCACGCTGATGGGCAAGACCGACCAAGCCTGCGCCGACGTGACCCAAGCCATGGCGCTATTGAGCAAAGGCAGCAGAACTGCTGATCCGATGGTGGTTCATGAACTGAATGTGCGTCATAAATCCTGCAAGCAACGAGATACCATTTTGGGCAATGGCTGACGATCGAGGGCGACCCGACGCGGTCCAAGCAGCAGTTCGATCCGTTCCGCCTTGCTAGCCACCAAACCGTCCACGAGCTGATCAGCGAGACCGAGCTGAAGCCAATGGCTGATCAGGCCTCCTTCCATACCAATGCGATGGCAACGATCTTCTGCCTGGTCGATGTCCCCCGGCGTCCAAGGCCGTTCCAGGAGAACAACATGCTGGGCGCGGTGGAGCGTAAAACCAAGCCCACCAGCAGCAAAGGTGGCTAAAAGTAGATCAGTCTCCCCAGCTTGAAAGCGGTCCACAGCAAACTGCCGCTGCTCGGGTTTCTGCCGGCCTGTCAGCAAAACGCCTCCCAGGCGTTCGTGGAGCAGCAGCAACGGATCCACAAAACTGCTGAACAAGACGATCGGCTTGTGCTGCTGCCGCAAACGCTGAATCAACTGTTGCGCAGCCGGCAACTTGAATTCGGCTGCAATTTGCCGCAAAGCTGTAAGTACCGCCAAAGATTCAGCATCAGAACGCACCAATCCCTGCGCCACCCGTTGGCGATAGTCATCGATGACCAGCCGAAGGCGGTAATCAAAACCCTTCACCTCCTCACCGACGAGAGCGATCTCTTCAAACGTCCTCCGTTTGGGGGGGAGGTCCAAAACCTGCTGCTTGCGGCGATGCAAAACAAGCGGTCGGGTCAAACGTCGCAGTTCGTCCAATCGGCTGGCTCCTGCGGTTTGCCAACGCTGCCTTCCGCCTTGCTCGCGGAAATGCCCCTGACAAAACAATTCCTCATAGGAGTGCTGATCACGAGCAATGGGATGATCCATCGCAGCCAGCAAGGGATACAACTGATCAGGCCGGCCGTTCTTCATCGGTGTGCCAGTGAGCATCCAAATGGCTCGCAAGCGGGGGTGCCGGGCAAGGCGCAGTAAACCCTGCGTGCGTTGTGCCCGCAGATTTTGTGCGTAATGGGCTTCATCCACCAGCAACAAAGTGCCCGCCTCCGGGAGCTCAGACGGAAGTCGCGCCCAGCTGCAAAGGTCCGGCATGAGCTCAAGTGCAGCGGCCTCACGGCGCCAATGCGAATGCAACCCCACAGGGGCCACCACCAATAAACGCAACGGCAAGGCACGCAGCATGGCTCTCGCCGCCAGCAAAACAGTGAGGGTTTTGCCAAGACCCATCTCATCGGCCAGCACTGCCCCACGCCGCGCTAATAACCAGCGAGCACCCGAACGCTGGTGAGGCATCGGTAAGCGGCCATCACGCAAACGTTGATCCAGATCAGCCTGCGCGATCAGATCTCGATGGTGCGGCAGCGGGGGTAGCGGATGGCGATGCCAATGCAACCAACGCATCAGCTCCTCATCCACCCGAAAGCGCCGTTCAAAACGCTGCAACAAAGCCTCAGCTGAGGCAAGCGGAAATTCCCAACCCAGCCGAGAGCCACGCCAGACGCCCCGTGGACGAATTCTGCGCATCTCCGCATGGGTTACCGCATCGAAGGGGTAACGAGCCTGCACCAATCCAGACGGAGTCAATCCCAGCATGCAAGCTGTTTGTGATGAAGCCGTGATTCCGATTCAAGGACCCAGACGCTAGTCCTCCTAACAGCTTTCAAGTGCTCCATACCCCACAGCCCACGGGGATCACTGATTCGATCAATCATCCATTGATCGATCAATCAAAACCTGCATGACCGTGAGAATGCAGCGTTCGACACGTTGACGAACCCCGCCCTCACGCCAGACTTCCAACAGCTGAGGTATTGGGATGCACAGCAGTGATGCGGTTTTCCTTGAGGATCTCTGTCCCAAGCTGCGCAATCGACGTTGGCGTCAATCGATCCATCTCCACACCAGCAACCGCTGTATTTACTGCGGCAAACCTTCTGAATCCATCGACCATGTCTTCCCCCTGAGTCTTGGAGGCATGAGCGTCACCGAAAATTGTGTACCAGCTTGCCTGTCATGTAACGGCCAGAAATCTGACGCCGATGTTTTTGATTGGTACAGGCGTCAACGCTTTTATGACCCGCGCCGCGCCATGGCCATTCGGGCGTGGATTGATGGCGATCTGCGCCTCGCCTTGAGATTGCTGCAGTGGGCCCAACCAGAACACAACCAACCATCGCGCTCCGAACGGCCAAACAGCTCTCACTCCAAAGGGGATGACGAGCAGAATTGGGGACTTCGCACAGCCTGATCACCAAACTCGACAGGCCGCTTCCGAGTGATAGTGCTGACAGATCGAGGCGCTTTGCTCAGGCTGGTCAGGCGCCATCAACAAGGCGCCTGACACCAGAGCCGCTGCCAAAAGTGCTGAGCCTATGCGAACCCTTGAAGTGTCTTGGGGCTGCGCTCGATCACGACGAGACACCCGACTCTGGGGCAGCATGGAATCTCGTGAGGGCGCCACTGAAAAGGAAGAATCAGCCACAACGAAACCGCGATTAATACGTTTGTACTGATGCTGAATGATCTTGTCAACCGCTGCGCTCCCCTCCGATCGGATGCAACGTTATGCATTCTTGGCGCTGGCTTCAGCGGAAGTCATCTAGCCAAGTTATCCAAAGCGCTTGGTACGAGGGTGATCTGCACGCGCCGCCGACCGGAATCCGGCAGCGATGATCTGCCCTTTGACAGCGCCAACGGGATTGTGCCCAGCTACGAAATGCTTGCCTCCGTCACCCATCTGATCAGCACAATCCCGCCCAGCAAAGAAGGAACGGATCCAGTGCTGAGGTGTCTTGGAGAGCAGCTGCAGAAGCTGCCACTGCAATGGGTGGGCTATTTCTCCACCACAGGCGTCTACGGAAATAGCAATGGCAACTGGGTGGATGAAACCCACGAGCCCCAACCCACTCAACTCCGCAGCCAGAAGCGGTTGACGTGTGAGCAGCTGTGGCGCAACAGCGGCCTGCCGGTGCAGATCCTTCGCCTGCCGGGGATCTACGGGCCAGGCCGTTCCCCCCTGGCTGCCATCCGCTCAGGCAATCTGACACCTGTGGATCAACCGGGGCAGATGTTCTGCCGAATCCATGTGGATGACCTAGCTGGCGCCTGCTGGCATCTCATGCATCGAGCCGCAGCAGGACAGCGACCCATTGTGGTGAACATCAGCGATAACAGGCCCGCCTCCCGCCTCGAGCTTCAACGTTTTGGCGCCGCACTCTTGGGATGCAAGCTCCCAGCAGCGATCCCCTTCCGTGAAGCTCAAGCCAGCATGAGCCCAATGGCTCTCTCCTTCTGGGCAGACAACCGCAAAGTAAGCAACGCACTCCTGCGAGACGAGCTTGGGTACAGCTTTCAGCATCCCGATTTTTCAAGCGGTCTCAAGGATTGTTTCGCTGCAGAAGGCTTCATCGGGATGAATCCTGAACAGGAGGCGGAGCATTAAGCATCGGCAATTCATGCACCGGAGGCGATTTGTCTGAACCGGTTTCAGTGAATCCCGCATCATCGAGAACCCGCTGCCATTGCACTTCAATCCAGCCCTTACGCAACGCCGTTCCCAACCCATAAAGCAACAATCCCAAGAGCAACCAACGCAGCATGTCCTTCTCTCATCCCTCCTCTGACGCTAACGACCGCCTGGTGATTGCTCTCGGCGATCCTGCTGGAATCGGCATGGAAGTCACGTTGAAAGCCCTCGCCGACCCTCGACTGCCCGATGGACTGAACACACTCGTTGTTGGCTGCCGAAAAACGCTGGAGCAAACGTACTCAAGGCTGAAAGCCCAACAGTGCTCCCTCCTGATTGATCCCAGCCATCTAGACATTGACGATCTACCAGTCCATGACGCCATCACCCCTGGGGCTCCGAGCCCGGAAAGCGGTGCATCCAGTTTTCGCTGGCTAAGCCATGCCGTTTCGCGCGTGAAAGAGGAGCACACCCTGGCTTTGGTCACAGCACCCATTGCGAAACATGCATGGCATGCCGCAGGACACGACTATCCAGGCCAAACAGAACGCTTGGCTGAGCTCGACGGTGCGCCTCAAGCCTCAATGCTGTTCACAGCTGTCTCGCCGAACCACGGCTGGAGGCTGAACACCCTGCTCGCTACCACGCATATTCCGCTGCAACAGGTCCCCAGTGCACTCAGCCCCGACCTAGTGCTCCGCAAGCTGGACGTGCTCAGCGAATTCTGCCTGAGGTTCAATCCCAAGCCACGCTTGCTCGTTGCAGGCCTCAATCCTCACGCTGGAGAACAGGGCCGCCTTGGCAGCGAAGAAACGAACTGGCTGATCCCTGCACTCCAGCAGTGGCAGGAAAATCATCCCCACATCCATCTGAGCGGACCACTGCCTCCTGACACCTGTTGGCTCAGCGCTGCCAAGGCCTGGCAGCTGGGCAGTCAGCCGAAATCACCCGATGGGATCCTTGCGTTGTATCACGACCAAGGCTTAATCCCCGTGAAGCTGATGGCCTTCGACGAGGCCGTGAACACCACACTCGGGCTGTCGTTCTTGCGCACCTCACCGGATCATGGAACCGGCTTCGATATCGCAGGACAAGGGATAGCAAGATCGACAAGCATGGTGGCAGCAATTCGGGCCGCCTGGGAGCTCAGCCGGGCTTAACCCGCATCAACAACTGACCGAATTCAACAGGGGTGCCGTTATCCACCAAGATTTCAACCACCTCGCCTGCCAGCTCAGATTCGATCTCATTCATCAGCTTCATGGCTTCAACAATGCAGATCGTTTGGCCCACACCTATGCGGGTCCCAATCTCTACGAACGAAGGTTCTCCTGGCGCCGGAGCCCGATAGAAGGTCCCAACCATGGGAGCCGTCACCTCCAACAAATCTGAACGAGATCCAGCCGCAGGCGGAGGAGTTCCTGCAGGAAGCTCAACACCAGAACTATCCGGTGGCGAAGCACCCGGCGCAGAAGCCGCCTGCACCATTGGAGCAGCCACTGCAGTGACAGGAAGGTTGCGACGCACTTCCAAACGGAAGTCGTCTCCCTCCAGGCGGAATTCCTGAATATCGCTCTCGACGAGAGCGGCAAGAAGGGTGTGGAGCTGATCGTGGTCGAGCTGCATGATTAACCGTTCTCCCGTCCCAGGTAGGTGTCGTTGCGAGTGTCAACCTTAATTTTTTCGCCGATCGATAAAAACAGTGGAACCATCACCTGAGCGCCGGTTTCCAAGATGGCAGGTTTCGTACCACCGGTTGCTGTGTCTCCCTTCACACCAGGGTCGGTCTGAGCGATCTTCAACACAACCGAATTCGGAAGTTCAACTTCTAAAGGCTTGTCATTCCAGGTGACAACATTCACCTCCATGCCCTCCTTGAGATATTTGCGACTCTCTCCGATCTGTTTGGCGGTAAGACGCGTCTCTTCATAGGACGACATGTCCATAAAGACAAAATCTTCGCCCTCCATATAAGTGTGTTGAAGTTTCGACTTCTCGAGTACAGCCTGAGTAAGACTCTCTCCGGCTCGGAAAGTTTTCTCCACCACACTGCCGCTTTGAACGCCTTTGAGCTTGGTGCGTACAAACGCAGATCCTTTGCCTGGCTTGACATGCAGAAACTCGATTACACGCCAGACAACACCGTCGAGCTCGATCGTGGTGCCGGTGCGAAAGTCGTTGCTGGAGATCATTCCCGCTGAACGGTTCAGTGGATCATACGGCTGTGCCAAAGTCCTGACAGCACCTGGGGTTCTCCTTGGCTCACCGCCGTCTGACCGCTCTGCTTCTTGCTTGGCTAGCCGCCTTTGGCCTTTGGCTTGCCAAACCGGTATGGGCAGACCTGCCCCAAGGCAATGCCGTACAGGATCCTGCGGCGATCCTGCGCGATTCATTACCGATGAATCAAGAGGATCTACGCGAGCTTCAGCATCGGCTGGAATCCACCAGTAACGATTTACGTGCCAAGCGCTGGAGTGCTTTGGGACGCACGGTGAGCCGCACCCAGAAACTGGTGGCCACCCGCGGCAACAGCATTGTTGAAGCCGTTCCTGAGGATCAACGCAGCGAAGCTGAGCTGCTTATCAACGAGGTGCGCACTGACCTGGTCCAGCTTCAGGAGGAGACTGATGCCAATGACAGAGATGGATTCATCCGGATACGTCGCGACACTCTGAGCCGAGTGGGTGATCTGGAGGCACTTCTGATCGACGATCGTCTTCCCGACATCCCTTCCGAATTCGATGCCTTGCCACGGCTTGCTGGACGGGCAACCGTGGTGATCGAAACCACGCAAGGAAACCTGACTGCGGTTGTGGACGGCTACAACGCACCTCTGACTGCCGGCGCCTTTATTGATCTCAGTTTGAAGGGCTTCTATGACGGTCTCCCCTTCAATCGCGCCGAAGATTTCTACATCCTTCAAACCGGAGACCCGGAAGGTCCTGACATCGGCTACGTGGACCCAAAAACTAAAGAAGAGCGGCACGTTCCCCTAGAAATTCGTGTTCCAGGCGAAACCGACACCCTTTACAACGAAACCTTCGAGGACGTTGGAATGTTCAAAGCCGCAGCAGTCCTTCCTTTTTCCACCCTTGGGACCCTGGGCTGGGCGCATTCTGACCAAGCCCTTGACGATGGCTCGTCGCAATTCTTCCTGTTCCTCTATGAAGCAGAGCTCACACCTGCTGGCCTCAACCTCGTTGACGGGCGGAATGCCGCCTTCGGCTATGTCGTGGATGGCTTTGATGTGCTCGAAGAACTGGGCGTTGACGACGGAATCAAACGCATCCAGGTGATCGAAGGCGCCGATCGACTGCAAGAACACGCCTGATGCTGCCGTGAGCATCACCCTGGCCGAACTTGGAGAAGCAGAGCTGCTGGACCGTCTGGCCCGCTTTGCGCCTCCTGGCCAGCTCAATGACGACACAGCCTTGCTGCCGCCAGATTCCAGGGCTCTGCTAGTGAACACCGACGTGATGGTGGAGGGTGTTCATTTCAGCGATGCCACCACAGCCCCTGCTGACGTTGGTTGGCGTGCGGTGGTGGCCAACTTGTCTGATCTGGCTGCCAGCGGCTCCGAGCAGGTGGAGGGGATCACGGTGGGCCTGGTGGCCCCTGGCACCACGTCTTGGTGGTGGATTGAACAGGTTTATCAAGGGATCTCAGAAGCCCTCGAGCATTTTGGTGGAGCTCTGCTGGGAGGTGACTGCAGCACCGGCAACCAACGACTGCTCTCGATCAGTGCGTTTGGACGACTCGGACCGTTGCGACTGCATCGAGCACAGGCCCAACCTGGTGATCTGCTGATGAGTAGCGGCCCCCATGGACTAAGCCGACTTGGACTGGCCCTTCTGCAAAACACACCTCTCCCCACCGCACTCTCAGTTCCACCCACGCTGAGAGAACAGGCGATTCGTTGCCACCAGCGGCCATGGCCAAGGTTTGATGCCTTGCAGACCCTCGTGGCCTGCAAACCCGAGCAGCTTCCCTGGCGAGCCGCTGGAACCGACAGCAGCGATGGCCTGCTTGCTGCCGTGAATGGTCTCTGTCGAAGCAGTGGTTGCGGCGCTGTTCTGCGCAGAGATGCCCTCCCACGCGCAGATGCCTGGCCCTGCGAAGGTGCATGGGATCGCTGGTGTCTCAGTGGTGGCGAAGATTTCGAACTGGTGCTGAGCCTGCCTCCTGAGTGGGCTGAATCCTGGAGACACCATCAGCCTGGGAGTCGCTGCTTCGGCGCCATCACCGCCGACACAGGCAGGATCATCTGGAACGACGATGGTGCGTTGCTGCAGCCATCAGGGTTCTCCCATTACCGCTAAGCGATCGCACCAAAAATCCCTCCCCAAGGGGAGGGATGGAAATCAGATCTTCTCGATCCTGAGGGTTACTTCCAACCTTTTGCAACAACCTCAGCCAAGTCGACAACGCGCTGGCTGTAGCCCCACTCGTTGTCGTACCAAGCCAAGATCTTCACAGCCTTGGTGCCCATGGCATAGGTGAGATCAGCGTCGAAGATGGTCGATTCATTCGTACCGGCGAAATCGGTGGAGACAAGAGGCAAATCGCTGTACTTGATGATTCCCTTCATGCCGTTCTCAGAGGCCTCCTTCATCACAGCTTTGACGTCTTCCACAGTCGGCCCCTTGGAGGTTCCAAAGGTGAGGTCAACAGCGGACACATTGGGAGTAGGAACGCGCATAGCGAAACCGGTGAGCTTGCCCTTCACTTCGGGGTAGACCAGGGCCACAGCCTTGGCTGCTCCAGTAGTAGTAGGCACCATATTCAGTGCTGCTGCACGGGCACGACGCAGGTCACGGTGGCTGTTGTCCAGGATTCTCTGGTCACCGGTATAACTGTGAATGGTGGTCATCAAACCCCATTCCATGCCGAAGTTCTGATCGAGAACTTTGACAATTGGAGCCAAGCAGTTGGTGGTGCAACTTGCGTTGCTGAGGATGTCCCAATCTTCGTGGCGGTACTGGTCTGCATTCACACCGACCACAAATGTGCCGACGCCAGCGCCCTTACCAGGAGCAGTGAGAATGACCTTCTTGGCACCAGCCTGGATGTGCATGCTGGCCTTCTCATCAGTGTTAAAAACACCGGTCGATTCGATCACCAGATCCACACCCCAATCCTTCCAAGGGCAGTTGAGAGGGTTGCGATCGGCGAAGAATTTGATTTCCTTGCCATTGATGATCATGGTGTCATCAGTGGTTTGGATGTCTACTGACGGATCCAAACGACCTAAAATCGAGTCATAGGTGAGCAGGTGGGCGCTGGTCTTGGGATCAGACGTGGAATTCATTCCCACGATTTCAAGATCAGTATTCGCCCCACGGCTGATCCAACCCCGCAGCACATTGCGGCCGATTCGGCCGAATCCATTGATGGCAACGCGCAGGGTCATGGCAGAGATAAGCGGTCTTACCGCGTAAGGGGTTTTGGGGCCAGATCATACAGAATTTATTGGGATTTTACTGCAATTGATCTGCCCAAAAATCAGATTGAATGACCGTCAAGCAGTTGGCCACAAGGAAAAGCTGGATTATCGTTTGTCCTCATGTTGACTCCCCTTGGCCGATTCGATCCAGCCCCAGAAGCACATTCACTTCATTGGGATGGGCGGAATCGGCATGTCGGCCCTGGCTCTGATTCTCGCGGAACAAGGTCATTCTGTGAGTGGATCCGATCGCAAGCTCACACCTGCGATGCAGGCGCTTGAAACCAAAGCTCTCTTCTCATTCGAAACCCAGGTCTCCAGCAATTTTGCCCATCTCAGAGCGCGCGGCATTGAGGCCCCCTTGGTGGTGGTAAGCACGGCCATTCCTGACACCAATCCAGAGCTAATCGAAGCCCGGCGGTTGGATTTAACGATTTGGCATCGCTCCGACCTTTTGGCCTCGTTGATCGAACAACAACCCACAATCGCTGTTGCTGGTAGCCATGGGAAAACCACAACAAGCACTGTGGTGACAACACTCCTCGCCAGCGTTGGCGAGGATCCAACAGCTGTGATTGGTGGTGTTATCCCCTGTTACGGCAGCAACGGTCACACCGGCAACGGTCGTCTGCTTGTCGCTGAGGCAGACGAATCCGATGGATCGCTGGTGAAGTTCAAGGCCAGTCTCGGGGTTATCACCAATCTCGAACTAGACCACACGGACCATTACCGGAATCTCGACGATTTGATCGAGACGATGAAAACCTTTGGCCGCGGCTGCAAACGCCTGCTCATCAATCAAGACGATCCGATTCTCAAAGAACACTTTCAAGCCGATGCCTGTTGGTCTGTTCAACAATTCGAGACAGCGGATTACGCCGCTTTGCCTGTGCAACTCGATGGAGATCGCACCATCGCCAACTATTACGAGCAAGGGCAACAGGTTGGTCGAATCACCCTTCCCCTGCCTGGCCTGCACAACCTGAGTAACACTGTCGCCGCTTTAGCGGCGTGCCGCATGGAAGGTGTCCCCTTGGATGCCCTTTTATCGGCCGTGACTGAACTGCGTTCGCCAGGTCGACGCTTTGATTTCCGGGGGGAGTGGCAAGACCGACAAGTGGTTGATGACTATGCCCATCACCCAAGCGAAGTCCAAGCAACATTGACCATGGCCCAGCTGATGGTGCAAAGCGGCCGAAGCCCGTTACCCCGCACACCCAAACGCCTTCTCGCTGTTTTCCAGCCCCACCGCTACAGCCGCACACGAGAATTTCTCAACGCCTTTGCCCAGGCACTCGTGTGCGCTGACGCCCTCATTCTTGCTCCTATTTATGGAGCAGGTGAACAACCGATCGAGGGCATCAATAGTGAGCTTCTGGCTCGCTCGGTTCGGCTGATCGATCCCAATCAGCCCGTCCTTGTGGCTAGCACTATGGAAGAGCTCACAGGTCTGGTGAAACAACACAGTCAGCCGGATGACTTGATTTTGGCGATGGGTGCTGGTGATGTGAACAGTCTCTGGGAACGCCTGTCACAGGAAGGAATTGGAGGATAGGCGTCATGTTCACCGGCGATCGCGGCCTGAATGGCCTTCTCGAGTCTGGGGTTCTCCAGCAGCAGGTGTCCCTTGCGAAGTACACCACTTGGCGGGTGGGAGGTCCAGCTCAATGGTTGGCCGAACCCAACGATGCTGAGCAATGTCTCTCACTCCTCCAATGGGCCCAAGCTGAAGGTCTGACCACCCGAGTAATTGGAGCCGGATCGAACCTGCTCATTGCTGATGCGGGGCTTCCAGGTCTCACGCTTTGCCTGCGCCGTCTCCAGGGCAGCCAACTGGATGCTGAATCAGGGCAGGTGAAGGCCTTTGCGGGTGAACCACTTCCAACGCTCGCCAGGCGCGCAGCCAGGCTTGGACTGCATGGCCTGGAATGGGCCGTTGGCATTCCTGGAACCGTGGGTGGGGCCGCGGCCATGAACGCCGGAGCTCAAGGCGGCTCCACAGCCGACTGCCTGACATCCGTGGAGGTCATCGATCGATCGCAGACGGAAGCGGTGAAGACCACAATGATGCTCAGCAACGCCGATCTCGCCTACGACTACAGACACAGCCTTCTTCAAGGCAGTAACAACTTGGTGATGGCAGCGCATTTTCAATTGGAGCCTGGCCACGACGCCAAGGAGTTGATGCGGAAGACCAGTGGCAACCTCAGTCATCGCACCACCACCCAGCCTTACCAATGGCCAAGCTGCGGAAGCGTGTTCCGCAACCCAGAGCCCGAAAAAGCTGGTCAGCTCATCGAAGGTTTGGGGCTCAAGGGAAAACGGATCGGAGGAGCGGAAGTCTCACCAGTGCACTCCAATTTCATCGTCAACGTGGGCGAAGCCAAAGCCGATGACATTCGCGCCTTGATTGACTTCGTGCAAAACGAAGTGAAGCGGATGCACGGAATCACTTTGCATCCTGAAGTGAAACGCTTGGGCTTTCAAACGACCGATTAGCCTTCGCATCACTTCATTGGTGTCATGGCAGGGTTTGGACTTCCCAATTTCGGACAGCTCACTGAGGCATTCCGAAAGGCTCAACAAATCCAGCAAGACGCGCAAAAACTGCAAGAAGAGCTCGATGCCATGGAGATCGAGGGCAACAGTGAGGACGGTCGAGCCAGCATCTGGTTGTCTGGCAATCAACAACCCTTAAGGGTGAAGCTGGATCCATCCCTGCTGAGCGAAGGACAGGAGGCCACAGAAGCCGCCACTCTCGCCGCCTTGCAATCAGCCTATGAACGCTCCACCGGCACCATGAAAGAACGCATGGAAGAACTCACCGGCGGACTTAATCTCAACCTCCCCGGGATGGGCGGCTAAGACCCAAAAGATCCTCCACAGCTCGCCTGTAGATCGGGTATCTCTCCCAATCGCGCGTGACTCCGCATCCAGGTTCATCACGGTGCAAACAATCCCGAAAACGGCAGGGATGCGGATCGAGCTGCGGGCGTAATTCCGGAAACAACACCTCAAGATTCCTAGGGTCATCTGGCAGTTCTGGCCGGTTGAAACCGGGCGTATCAGCAACCCGTGCCTCACCCTCCAAGCGATGCAACTCCACATGCCGCGTGGTGTGACGTCCACGCTGCAGCCGTCCTGATACGGCACCGATCCGCAAATCAAGCTTAGGGATCAAGGCATTCAGCAATGAGCTCTTCCCAACTCCTGAGGGCCCGCACAGCACTGAAAGAGATGATCCGGCAAGGCTTTGCTTCAGCTCAGAGAGCCCAAGGCCGCTGCCCGTTGACACCAACAAAGGTGGATACCCCCAGGCAAGAAGGCGCACCCGCAGCCGCTCCAATTCCTCAGGCTCTAAGAGATCGGTTTTCGTTAGGACCAACTTCACCGCCAATGACGTGCGCTCTGCCGTCAACAGAAAACGACTGGCCTGATCGGGATCAAAAGCTGGTTGATCCACGGCCAATGCAACGACCACCGTGGTGGCGTTGGCGACGGGCGGGCGTGTCAGAAAACTGACGCGAGGTTCGACATGAGAGACCACCGCTCGGGCATGGCTCACATCAATAGCTTCCACATTGACGCGATCACCGACGTAGACCGCCTTACCGCGATGACTCAAACGCGTGCGCCGCGTGCATAGCAGTCGTGAGGGAATCACCTCAGACACCTGATCTAGCTCCACCTCCAAGTAATTGGCCTGGAGCGCAACAACCATGCCTGACTGAGCCGACTGATCAACCACCACCACAAACCACCTGAAGACGCACCCAATCCTTGGCTTGGTCGATCACCTCCACCTGATGACCATCACGAGTCATTCCTGGGATCACCATCTCCTCAGGCTCACCCCGATCGAGATCAACCTGAAACTTTTGCCCGGGACGCATGGCCTCCAAGGCCAAACGACAACGAATGAAATTGGTTGGGCAGGGGGTGCCCCTTAGATCCAAATAATGATCGGTTGGGGCATCACTCATCCCTCAGCGTTGCCCAAAGAGTCTTGCAAACAGGCCACTCTTATGATGGTGGTGTTGCTCACCACGGGCTGAATGGTGCCCAGCCAAATCTTCGAGGAGACCGCGTTCCTCATCGTTGAGACGGGTCGGCAATGTCACCGTGACGGAGATGCGCTGATGACCACGGGCTACTGGATTGCCCAGCTTGGGGATGCCCTTGTTTTCAAGCGTTAAAACGGAATTGGGCTGGGTACCGGCCGGAATTTCAAGGGATTCGGGTCCATCCACTGTTTCCACCTCGATGGTGTCGCCGAGGATTGCCTGCAGATAACTGACCTTCACCTCCGAAAGGACGGTGAGCCCATCGCGCCTCAGGCTCGGATGGGATTTAACCGTGAGGAAGACATATAAATCTCCAGAGGGCCCGCCACGTAGCCCAGCATTGCCCTCACCGGAAACCCTCAGGCGGGTGCCCGTGTCGACACCAGCGGGAATATTGATTCGCAATTTCTTACGGACTTGCGTGACCCCTTGACCACCACAGGAACTGCAAGGGTCAGCAATCACCTGGCCAGTGCCATTGCAGCTGGGGCATTCAGCCACCTGCTCAAAATTCCCAAACGGTGTCCGCGTGGCGCGACGCACCTGCCCAACTCCGCCACAGGTTGTACAGGTAGTGGGACCACTCCCTGATTTGGCACCGCTGCCACCACAGGTGGTGCAAGTCTCGAGGTGGGGGATGCGAATCTCCCGCTCTTGGCCGAACACAGCCTGGTCAAAATCAATCGTGAGGTCGTAACGGAGATCATCCCCCTGTTGAGGTCCTCGCCTTCGCTGACGACCTGCACCACCACCAGCACCACCGAACCCGCTGAAAAAAGTTTCAAAGATATCTGCAAAGCCACCCATATCGCCGGTATCGGGCATGCCACCGCCGCCACCGAGCCCGGCCTCACCGAACTGGTCATACCGCCCGCGGGTTTGGGGATCGCTCAGCACTTCGTAAGCGCGGCCAATCTCCTTAAAGCGATCTTCAGCTCCAGCGTCTTTATTGATATCAGGGTGATATTGGCGAGCCATCCGCCTGTAAGCGCGCTTCAGCGTGTCGGCATCTGCATCCCTGCTCACACCAAGGAGGTCGTAGTAATCGGCCATCAGCTCGTCATTCCGCTGCGCACATTAGTCATAAGTTTTGAATCATTCGTTCGCCGCTGGCGTCGGGGAGCCATCATCTCCTTGGCTTGGTGCGCTCTCACCCCCCTCAGCCTCATCAGCCTCATCAGCCGAAGCATCTGACTGCTGCGGTCCAGGTCCCATCGACACCTTGACTAAAGCGTGACGCAAGACCTTGCCGCTGAGGTGATAGCCGCGCTGGAGTTCTTCAACCACCACATCTTCAGGGTGCTCGTCACTGGGTTCCCGCAACACTGCTTCATGGAGGCTGGGGTCGAACTCTTGTCCAACAACCCGCATCGGGGCCACACCGAGTTGCTTAAGAACATCAACTAGTTGCTTGTAGAGACCCTGATAACTGCGGTGCAGCGCTTGGGCTTCTTCTCCCTGAGGATCAAGCTGTTGACGAGCGCGTTCGAAGTTATCAACCACAGGCAGGATTTCAGTCAGGGTGCTGCAGGTGATCTGCAACTTCAAGTCGTCCTGGTCCCGGCTCTGACGTTTGCGGAAGTTGTCAAAGTCGGCCGCAATGCGCACGTACTGACCACTCAAGGTTTCGTGTTCTTGGCGGAGGGTGCTGTGCTCTCGCTCCAATTGCTCAAGCCGCGCTTCATTGTTCTGAGCAGAGGAAGCTCCCTCTGAAGCAGAGTCGGGAGAAGCAGCCCCTGGGGTCTCCTCCACAGAGGATGTGAGGTCCTGCTGGGTTTCGGAAACATCCGCTGCCGAATCATTAGCCGGGATGGAAGCGTCGCCGCTCATGCTGACCAGATGCAAAATCACGTCTAGACATGTTGAAGGGTCACATGGACCCACCACAAGCGCGGAAAGCCGAATCAGCATGAGCGCCGACTCCACCCGAATGCCGCTACCGCCTGCATTGCCGGCAAAGCTGATTTCAGAAGCGGAGCTTGCCGCTGGAGAAGCACTCCTGCAATCCGGGAAGGTGTTGGACCTTGAAACCTGGAAGCAACTTCAGGCGCTCCCCATCCATCTCAGCGAAGACGGCCTCATAGTGGCCATCGCAAGCAGCAGCGACCGAGACACTCGAGAACAACTCAAGCAGGTTTTAAGAAGCCATGGCTATATCTCCAAGCTTGTATTAGCCAATTCAGCTGATCTAAAGCGGCTACTTGATCCACAAGCATTGGACTCAGATTCGAAGATTAATCAAACATTAAGTAGCGAGACAGCGAAATCACTTCTCGATGGTTTTGATATTGAAGGAATTTTAAATACCGATCCTGATGAAGGCGAGATTCAGAGCAGTTCGGCCTACTCACTGGATATCGATTCAACAAGTAACGATGCCTCTCCCATTGTCGCATTAGTGGATCGCATCTTGGTTAAAGCATTAGATATGAATGCCAGTGATATTCATGTAGAGCCACAGTTATCTGGTTTGCAAATCAGACTTAGAAAGGATGGTGTTCTCACCAATCTAACGCAACCACTCCCCACTAAATTAATTCCAGCCATTACATCTAGATTCAAGATCATGGCTGATCTTGATATTGCTGAACGCAGGCAAGCCCAGGATGGACGCATTCGAAGGCAATACAAAAAACGAACTGTTGACTTTCGTGTTAACAGCCTGCCTAGCCGCTATGGCGAAAAGATTTGCTTGCGATTACTCGATAGCAAATCGACCCAATTAGGGCTTGACAAACTCATCTCCAATCCCGCCACACTCGAGCTTGTACGAACCCTTGGTTCAAAACCATTCGGCATGATTCTTGTGACCGGACCCACAGGCTCTGGTAAATCCACAACTCTTTATTCCTTGTTAGCCGAGCGCAACGAACCCGGAATCAATATCTCCACCGTAGAAGATCCAATTGAATACACATTGCCTGGTATTACTCAATGTCAGGTTAATCGAGAGAAAGGATTTGACTTCAGCACAGCTCTTCGGGCCTTCATGCGCCAAGACCCAGATGTGCTGTTAGTGGGTGAGACCCGTGATCAGGAAACAGCAAAAACTGCCATCGAAGCCGCGTTAACCGGGCACCTGGTCTTAACCACCCTGCACTGCAACGATGCCCCCAGCGCCATCGCTCGACTCGACGAAATGGGCGTTGAACCGTTCATGGTGAGCGCATCCCTGCTGGGCATCGTTTCTCAACGCTTGCTCAGGCGGGTGTGCAGCGATTGCCGCATCCCTTACCACCCAGATTCCCAAGAATTAGGTCGCTTTGGCCTGATTACGAGCAATGAAGGCGATGTCACTTTTTTCAAAGCCAAACACCACGAAGGACCAGAAACGCCATGCCCCAACTGTCAGGGCACCGGTTACAAGGGCCGTATCGGTGTGTATGAAGTGCTGCGCATGAATGAAGCCCTGGCCGCATCTGTCGCCAAAGGCGCAACCACTGATCTTGTCCGCCAGTTGGCACTTGAAGCAGGGATGAAAACCTTGCTTGGCTATAGCCTTGATCTCGTGAGAGAAGGTCACACCACTCTGGAAGAGGTAGACCGGATGGTGTTAACGGATTCGGGCCTGGAATCGGAACAACGTGCTAGGGCCCTCAGCACAGTGACTTGCCGTGGATGTGGTGGCGGACTGCAAGAAGGTTGGCTGGAATGCCCGTATTGCCTGACACCCCGTCAGTGAGAGCTCCGAGCATGGAATTAATGATCGAAGACCTGATGGAACAGCTGGTGAAAGGAGGCGGAAGCGACCTCCACATCGCCAGCGGACAACCGCCTTACGGCCGTTTTAGTGGCGAACTGCGGCCGATGCAGGAAGAACCGCTAAGTGAAGAAAGCTGCAACCGCCTGATCTTTTCGATGCTCAATAACAGCCAACGCAAAACTCTCGAACAAACGTGGGAGCTTGATTGTGCCTACGGCTTAAAAGGGGTCGCCCGTTTTCGCGTGAATGTGTACCGCCAGAAAGGCAGCTATGCCGCCTGCTTGCGTGCTCTTGGAAGCAAAATCCCCAGCATTGAGTTGCTCAATCTGCCTCCCGTTGTGGTGGAAACCAGCAAACGCCCCCGTGGTCTTGTTCTGGTCACGGGTCCGACTGGCTCAGGCAAAACCACCACGCTCGCAGCACTTCTCGATCACATCAACCACACACGGGCTGAGCACATCCTCACCATCGAAGATCCGATCGAATTCGTTTACAACAGTGATAGAAGCTTGGTGCATCAACGCCAACTCAACGAGGACACGCGCAGTTTTGCCAATGCGCTGCGCGCTGCTTTGCGCGAGGACCCAGACGTGATTTTGGTGGGTGAAATGCGTGATCTCGAAACGATTCAACTGGCGATCAGTGCTGCAGAGACAGGCCATTTGGTCTTTGGAACCTTGCACACCAGTTCTGCCGCTCAGACCGTTGATCGAATGGTGGATGTGTTCCCACCTGGCCAGCAAACCCAGATCCGCGTGCAACTCTCAGGAAGCCTGACGGCGGTGTTTTCTCAAACGCTCTGCCGACGCCAAGATCCTGCCCCTGGGCAGTTCGGTCGCGTGATGGCTCAAGAAATCATGATCAACACCCCAGCCATCGCCAACTTGATCCGAGAAGGCAAAACAGCTCAGCTCTATTCCCAAATTCAAACCGGCGGCGAACGCGGCATGCAAACCCTGGAAAGAGCACTTGCCGATCTGATTGATCAGGGCGAGATCAGCCTTGATGAAGGACTCAGCAAAGCGAGCAAACCCGCGGAACTGGAACGCCTGATCAACAACTAAATCGGTCGGTCAGCGCATGGTTTCTTTTACCGCTACTTACACCTCAGCCACAGGCCAACCGCGCAAGGTCACGGTCAAAGCAAATGATGCAGTTTCGGCCCGTCGTCTGCTGCGCAGGCGAGGAATTAAAGCGGAAGACCTGCGCCAAGACACAGGCAAAGGAAAATCCAAGACCGTGTCCAAAAGCGCAGGGGGCAGTGCGTCAGCAGGATGGCTGTCGATGGATCTCGGAGAAGCGTTCCAGAAACCACCTGGAGTGAAAGAGAAAGCCATTTGGGCCAGCAAGTTGGCCGCGCTTGTGGATGCAGGGGTGCCGATTGTGCGCAGCCTCGATCTCATGGCCTCGCAGCAAAAATTGCCGATGTTTAAAAAAGCTCTCACCAGCGTGGGACTGGAGGTGAATCAAGGCACAGCGATGGCAGCAGCAATGCGCCAATGGCCGAAAGTGTTTGACCAGCTCACTATCGCCATGGTGGAGGCAGGAGAAGCCGGCGGTGTTCTGGATGAATCCCTCAAACGCCTCGCCAAGCTGTTGGAAGACAACGCCAGACTCCAAAACCAAATCAAAGGTGCCTTGGGTTACCCAGTGGCAGTGCTGGTAATCGCCATTTTGGTGTTTTTAGGAATGACAATCTTTTTAATTCCTACTTTCGCCGGAATCTTTGAAGATCTAGGAGCCGAATTACCGATCTTTACGCAATTGATGGTGGATTTAAGCGCCTTACTTCGCTCCTCGGCCTCACTCGTGTTCGCTGGAATTCTCATGGTTAGCGCCTGGTTAATCGGCCGTTATTACAACACAAACAAAGGTCGCAGAGTGCTCGACAAGTTGATACTCAAGCTGCCTTTGTTTGGTGATCTCATCATGAAAACTGCCACGGCTCAATTTTGCAGAATCTTCAGCTCACTAACGCGCGCTGGCGTTCCAATCCTGATGTCAATGGAGATTTCTAGTGAAACCGCTGGAAACTCAATCATTTCTGACGCAATTCTGGACTCGCGCACCCTGGTTCAAGAAGGCGTGTTGCTGAGCACAGCACTGACACGCCAAAAGGTCTTGCCTGACATGGCACTCAGCATGCTCTCCATTGGGGAGGAAACGGGCGAAATGGATCTAATGCTGAGCAAAGTTGCCGACTTTTATGAAGACGAAGTCTCAGCCTCGGTAAAGGCACTCACCTCGATGCTGGAGCCCGCGATGATTGTGGTGGTGGGAGGAATCGTTGGTTCGATCCTTTTAGCGATGTACCTACCGATGTTTACGGTGTTTGATCAGATTCAGTAAAGAAAGAAGTTGCTATCGCCTCACCCGCAAGCCAGCCCCCGCTCCAACAAGCCTGGAAATTAAAGCCTCCAGTGACCCCATCCACATCC
>JASJLK010000027.1:0-25476 GCA_037620855.1 Synechococcus sp. ChBW.bin.23
GGAATCGTTTCCCAATTGGTGTGTGTGGCCCAGAGGCCCCAAATCGCCATCGCCCGCAGGTAGTGGCAAGCCCGAAAGGTGTTCGCCGCCGTAATCGCTTCTGGAGTGCGGAATTGCAAGCCACCGGAATACACCTGGGTCACCACCGCAGAGCAGATGGCTTCAGCAGTTTTGCCCTCACCCATTAAGCGGTAATAGCTGGCGATTCCAAAGTTGATCCCAGTCCACACCTCCAAGGGATGGGTGCCATTCGGATCCAAGGGCGTGCCATCACGGCGCAGGCCATTGGCCACCCCGAGCGATCCGCCAGCAAAATTGTCAAAACAGGCCTCCTTCACCGCTTTCAAGGAGCTGCGGCTATTCGCCTCACTCACCACGGGCGGTAAATCCAGCAAGCGCGCATAGAAATCACCGCAGAGCTGATCGGCCATCACCACGGGCGTGCCGCTTTCAGCATCGATGTCGTAGTACTCACCGTTCCAAAGGAGCTTGTCGAAATTGGCCCGTGATTGCTCTAACCAGCCACTGAAGGTGTGCTGCTCATCTCCGGTGTCGAGCCCCAGCTCCAGCTGCAACCGTTGCGCCATGGCTAAGGCCGCTTCCAAGGCCGCAATCCAGAGCGCACCGCAGTAAGCACTCACGCCCTTCAGCGGCCAATCATCAAAGGTTTGATCGGGGGCTCCGCCGTTATCAGGCAGGCCATCGTCATTCACATCAAATTGCTTGAGGTAATGCAGGGCCTGCACCGCCGCAGGCCAGCACTCCGCCAGAAAGCTGAGGTCTTCACCCGTGGGTGCCAATTTGAACGTGCGCCACACCTGCAGCACGTAATCACTGGCGAGATCTTTCCAGAGATTGCAGTCTTGATAGGCGGTGTAGTTGGTTGCATCAAACGGCACCTCATTCGGTGCCCCCAAATCGTGAGGCGTAGCCCCTTTCACCTTGCGATCCGCTTCCACCCGGCCACGGCCCTGGGTGAAATACCAGCCAATCGGCCGTTGGGTGGCATCGGCTGCCGGAATCGCCCTAGCAAAACTACGTATCACCGCCTTATCGAGCTCCGGCCAAAGCTGCAGCAGGGCAAAGGAACCGTACAAACGCACATCAAGGCTTTCGTACCAGGCGTAATCGAGGCACTCGAGCACCCCAAAACGCCCGTAGGGATCCTTCGAGGTGGCAGCTGTCCAGAGGCTGCCGCCACTGGCGAGGTCATAGAGCTCATTGAACAGCGCCATTCGCAGCTCCTCTGGGAGCTCCTTGCGCGCCAACACCGGCGCTTGCCAGGCTTCGATTTGCTCATGCCAAGACGTCCAATCGCGCAGTGCTTCTGCCGCAATCGCTGCCGCGTGGCAGCCATCAATGCCATAAAAATCGCTGTAACGGCGCAGATCGCGCACGCCCGTCGCAAAGCTCGTAACCGGCAGATCCCAGCTGATCGCCACCGGAATCTCTCGGGTTTCACCCGGCGCCAGGGTGAGTTTCACGGCGATCGCCGCACTGGCATGTTCGCCCTTTCGGCTGGCGCGATCGTTGTTGCTATCGGGGATCACCCCATCAGCGGCAAAGGGCTGCCAGAGCTCGGCACCATCACCGCTTGGATCCCAGCGACTGCAGCGCATCAGCTCCACCCCGTCCAGCGTGTCTGGCAGAGCCAGACACCACTGCCCTTGTCCTTCTGCCACCGGCGTTGAACGCTTGCCATCAAGCAGCACCCCGCTCAGGCCATCAGCATCGATCCAGCGGTTGCTCTGGCCCTCGCTAGCTCCAATCGCTGGGGCGTAGTTGTGCTCTGGACTGCCATCATCACGAAAATGCACCTCCGCAGATGCATCGGTGTTGGTAAACCAGCCCACCGTGTTGCGCCAACTCAGCAGCAGCGACAGCTCTAAGGGCTTTTTGGTGGGATTGGTGAGGGTCCAGCGAAACACCGCCACCGGATAACTGCTGCGTTGGTAATCACCAGGAAGGATCGGGCTGAACGCCTCGCAACTCACTTCAGCTCGAAACACCCCTTCGTAGTGGTTCCAGCTCAGGGGGTAGCGAGCGGCATAAGTGCCGGTGCTGTTCTCCTCCGTACTGGCGGGATACCACTGCCAGCTGCTCAGCGGCTTGCCTGACTCCGGCCTGGAGTCATCGCGCGTTGGCTCTGTGGCCAAGGCATGAACACGCACCTGATCACCTTGCTTTTCCCACAGCGCGAATTGACAATCGGGAATGCTGCCATACCAATGCTCACCGCCATCGAGGTGCCAAAGGTTGAAATCTCCACGGGAGCTGCGGCCAAGACAACCGGCACCAAAGCCACCAAGGGGCATGCCATGCCAGGGGCCATCGTCGAGATTGCTGGCATAACGCACCGTGAACGGGGACTGCCACCCCAAGCCAAATGAGCGGCTCCAGCTCGCTTCTGGTGGTTGCCAACCCTTTCCTAATGAGCCGCGGCTCAGCCGTGAACGCAATGCGGACAGTCCGAGCGGTGCCATGCAGAGGCCGAAAGTGGACCCAGATTGCCAGAGCTGGCCAGAAGAGCCAGGGCCTTGCTAAGAGCATGGCGACTGAACCCTTCGCCCCTGCATCCTTTAAAAGCTCACCGGCAGCCAAGCCCACACCCTTCGCCGTTGGCGGTGCCCTGATTGAGAACCCGTGAGAACCCAGTGAGAATAGGCAGTCTGAGGGAATTGCAATCGCTAGCCTGCATTCCCTTTTTGGGCATCCTCGCCAGCCTGCAGCTGATCGATCCCAGCGTGGCCAATATCGCCTTGGTGAAAGCAAGCGATGCCTTGCAGATGCATGGCGCTGTTTTGGCCCTAGGCGCCAGCGTTTCCACCTTGGCCCAAGCCGCATCGGTGCTGGTAATGGGCTTTTTCGGCGATCGTTTTGGGCGGCGGCGGGTGCTGGCAGCCTCCCTGCTCCTGGCTCTATTCGGGAATCTGCTCTCGATGCTGTCGGGCGAGGCGGGCCTGTTCCTGCTCGGCCGTGCTCTTACAGGCATCGCCCTGGGCTCGGTGCTCACCAGCACCTTTGCCAGCGTGCGCTTCGTCACCCCGGCCGCTGGCGTGAACGCCGCCCTCGGCCTCTGGAACCTGCTGATCGTGGTGGGCTTCATCAGTGGCTCCCTGATCGGTGGCTGGATGGCCACCATCAATTGGCGCCTGTCCTTTTTGCTGGTGCCGATCATTTGCAGCGCCAGCCTGCTGCTGTTGCCCGCCCTGCTACCTGCCATTCCAGGCAATCGCTCCCTCAAGCCCGACCTGCCCGGCCTAGCGAGCATCGCGATCGCGATGGTGCTGTTTTTATTTGGCATCAACCATGCAGCTTTAGGGCTGCGCAGCCCCAGCTTCTGGCTGCCGGCCTGCAGCGGACTGTTGTTGTTTGTGCTGCACATCAACCTTGAGCGCCGCAGCCGCAAACCGATGTTTCCGCCGCGGCTCTACCTGCGCGGTTTCTTTGCCGCAGCGGTGATCAATGGGATCGGCTGGAATGTGGCGCAAGCGGTGGTACAGCTGCAAACCAGCAACTTCTGGCAACTGGTGCAGGGATACAGCACCAGTGCGGTGGCCTTCGCTCAACTGCCCTTTTTGATCTGCTTTGGCGTGGCAGGGATCTATGCCGGGCGCTGGATGGGTCCAGGCCGACGCACCTTGATGTTGATGGCGGGTGGCAGCTTGGCTCTGGTACTCGGCCTGGCCCTGTTCGCAATCATTCAGGTGCAAACGCCCTATTGGCAGTTGTTGCCGGCCTTGATGCTGGCGGGCCTTGGGCTGGCCTTTGTGGCGGTGCCGCAATCTGCCTTGTTTGTGCAGGAAGCACCAAAGGATTGCTTTGGATCAGTGCTGGCCTTTCGTACCACCAGCGGCCAGCTGGGCTTTGCCTTTGGGCTCGCCGCCAGCGGAACGATGATCAGCGGCTTTGGCTTCCACGATCTCCACAGCCGCATGCAAGCCGCAGGTCTGGGCTTAGAGCATCTACCCCAACTCGACGAACAGATTCGTCTGTTTTTGCGCAACAGCCCGATTTCGCTTGAGGGATCTGCGTCTGAGCAATTGCTCAAACTACTGCGGGAGGCCTACACCCAGGGGCTAGCGGGAACGATGTTGGTCGTGGCGGTGATCACCGGGCTGCTGTTTGCGATCAGCTTGCTGCTGTTGATCATTGGCCGCGAGCAACAACTGCTCCATCAAGAAGGTTCTTGAGCGATGCCGTCTTCCGCATCAAGCAAGGCATCGAGCGTCACCGCTGTGCGCACCAGCGCTTGATAGCGCTGCAACACTCGTCGATTGCGCTCCAGCCAGCGCGCGGCATCGACTGGTGCATCGCGGCTGCCCCCACTCACCAACCCGGAGGGATGATCCCCATCCATCAGCTCCAGATCGCCCTGCTGGGCCACGAGGGCCAAAAGAATGTCGTGCAGACGTTGCCGGCGCTCCTTAATCGCATTGGTGCACATTTCCACCACACCGCAATCATTGTGGCCATCTTGAAGGGATGAAGGTCTTACGTCTCCGCGCACCCACCATTTTCATGCTTGTTTCCAAACGAAGCAAGGTGCTGACAGCGCTGCTGGCGCTCTGCAGCGGCCTTGGCGCTCCAGCGGTATTCGCCGAGGAGCTTTACGTTCTCGACACCACCTGCAGCACCCCAACCTCCCCCAACTTTTCATGCCAAGTGAAGGCCATTGATGTGGTTGATTCCACGGAATATCACCATCGCTTTGGGTCACGCACGGTGAGCTACCGCGTGATTGAAGACCCCTATGTCCGCATCGAGGGACAGGCCTATGCAGGCGCACCGTGGACATCGGTAAAAAATGCAAGCATCAATTTTAAAACTGAACAGCTTTGCTTCAACAACAAGGCGTTTTGTGTTAGCAACCCCACCTTCCTGGCCGATGTTCTGACCCAAGGAGGGGATGCCATTCAAGGCCGGACCCGCATCGGCATGGCCTTTGCCGGCAACGGCCGCGTGGATGTGACCTGCTTTGACAACGGCTGCGATCGACTAAAGGAGGCCATTCAAAAATGACAAACAAAGCCAAAAAGATCGGCTTAGCAGGAGCAATCGGCGTCCTGCTGATGCTGCAACCGGCCGCAGCCCTGTCCGCCTTTGAGCGCAATGGTGTTCTCACCGTTGAGGCGGCACCAACGTCTGCCACAGAAGAGCTGCTGATCAGCCAACGCGGCGGTCGAGGCGGGGGCGGCTCGAGAGGCGGCGGATCCAGAGGGGGTGGATCGCGCAGCAGTGGGTCTCGGAGCAGTGGATCCCGCTCCAGCAGTCGGTCCAGCAGTGGACGGACCGGGTTTAGTTCCTACAGCGGCAGCCGCCAGGGCACGCGCCAATCCACCCGCAGCAACCGCCAAAGCGCGCGCAGCGGCACCCGTGATCAGCGTCAAACCAGCCGCGGAGACAATCGGGGAACGCGCCAAAACACACGCAATAGCAACATTGATTCCCGTCAACAGGGACGCACTAGCCGCACGGATGTACGCCAAAGCGGCCGCAATGATCGGGTCAACAACCGTTCAAACACCCGCCGCGATGCAGTGAACAACTGGAATCGCTACGGCAATGGTTGGTACAGCGGATCGAGCTGGTCGAACAACCGCCCCTGGAACAACGGCTGGTACGGAGGGTCTTACTACAACAATTGGCGTTGGTATCCCGGCCAAGCAGCCGCCTGGGGTCTTGCTGGCATGGCCACCTTTGGCACCATCAACAGCTTGGTGAATTCAGCGCAATCCAGCCAAGTGAGTTACATCGAAGTCCCAAACTCCGATTACTCGCTGTACTACCCAAGCGTGACGGCCACTGGGGATGTGGTGAGTTTTGAAGCCGACAACGGTTACGACACCGCGCGCTTCAACGCCAACTGCCGCAACGGCACCCTCAACGGCGGAGCACCTCTCAATGCCAACGAGGCCCAATTGCTGAATGCGGCCTGTCAGGTGGCCTTTGGGCAGTAACAGACAACGCCGTCTCAACTGAGCAAGGCCTGCAGGCGTTGCTCAGCCTCCGCCTTCAACACAACAGGCTGGGCTTTGTACGCCTTGCCCTTGGCAATGCGCGCCGCAATCGCATCGCGCGCAGAGCCCCATCCGCTGATCTCAAGAGCGCTATAGATCCGCTGCAGAGTGATCAGAGGTGACTGCACCAAGTCGTCGTAGGCGATCTCAACCAGCTGCCCCTTTGGGATCAAATGCCGCGAGCGCGCAAAGGCATCAAGCAATTGGTCATGGGCCGCCGCTGTTTCCTCCACTTGGCGCAGGCTAGATGGAGGTTCTTGCAGACCCACCAAGTGAGCCAAGCGCTGCTTCACTTGCACCAATGAACGAACCGAATCGATCGGCTGCCGGTGCAGATAGACAAACCGGACCCGCGGGAACAAACGCAGCAACAGGGCAATCCTGGCTGTGTGCGCAGAATTTTTGATCACCAGGTGGGTTTTACCAGCTCCCTCATGCAGCCAGGTGAGGCGAGTGAAATAAAGCAACGTCTGCTCAAACTCGGGCGTGCTGTTGAGCACAGCGCGGCGGAAATGCCTTGGGTAATTCAGAGGAAAAGCAATGCCAGCCATGTTGGTGTCCATCGTGAGCCTGGCCAACCCCACCTCGTCTTCCTGGGGATCCTCTGCCCCCCATGGCACAGCATCGATTGGGCGATGCTGGGTCATGAGCCTTTGCAACAGGGGCCTCAGCAGCGGTTTCAGCACCAAGGCAGCCTGCGGAGCAATAGTGAAGCAGTTGCGAGCGGTGGCGGCAGTTAGATCAGCAGCCAACAGCTGATGCAGATAGGTGGTGCCACTGCGCCAGTGACCAATCACCACCACTGGGTCATCAGGGCAAGCGCAGGCCTGAATCCTGCGGCCATAGATCAGGGATTGCAGCCAGGCAAAGGGTTCAACAACCAGCCCACTGAAGGTGAGCAGCAGTGCTGCGGGAACACGCTTCGGAGAAAGAGCGCCATGTTTCAGCCCATTAGCAAGCGTGGTCGGCCGAATGCAACCACCAGCAACTAACGCGTCAGAGAGGTTGGGAAAGTGCAACATCACTGCTTAAAACAAAAGTTGACAGGGAGAAAATGATCTCGCGTAGCTGAGCTTTGACGCTACGAAAACGTTCTCAGCGAAGGGATTGCTCGCAAAATCACCTTATGCTTAATTTTCAAAAACTGAACCCACTGATCTGACGTAGTGCAGTTCGATACCACGCCAAAAAGGGCTTTTGCCACAACAACAACCCTCAATGCTCCATGCATGAACTGGGGCACGGATTTTCATAGCGCAAGCGAGTTAGCTGCAGCAATGCAACGGCTTGGCAAAGACTTTGATGTTCTTCAGTTAACTCGTGGTCCACTTGAAGGACACTTTTCAGTTGTACATCTCAGTGAACTCAGCATATTCAGCATTGAAACCAGCCAGCTGCTATTACTGAATGGAGAAAGAGGAGACGATTGCATCTCATTTTGCTTAGTGAGTAGCGGACCAGACGAAGATCATCGACTTCATTCCAACACGATCGATCCCTATTCAATCAATGGATTCAAACCAGATCTCAAAGAAAGTCATTTTCAATTATCAGCAGGCTCGAAAACTCTCTTCACATTGACATCGGCAAGAAGATTCAAGACCTTCCTTGAGCGCAGTGGACACCAAGACTTACTTGAAACTATTCATAACAGCAATTCATTAAAACTAAACCCACAATTACATAAGACGATAAATAGTAAGCTTTCATGGCATCTAAGCCATCCATTAGCAAATACTCAGCAACGATCCCTTCATACCGCACATCTTTACACTTTAATCTTAGGAGCTCTAGCACAAGAGAGCAAAATAAATTTTATGAAGTTCAATCTCTCACCTCGACAAAAAATCGTTCAGGAACTCGTTCGCTGGGGATTTAAGAATAGCACCAGTCCCATACAACTTGATGATCTAGTCAAAGCTTTTTTCAGCTCACGCCGTACAATTATTCAAGGATGCAAAGAAAACTTTGCCATTGGCCCCATGGAACTACTGAAGTTAATCCGCTTAGAGCAAGTCAATAAGACTCTGAGATCAAATGAAATCAGAGAATCCCTTGAGCTAAAAAAAGTTAGCGATGTCGCATCACACTTTGGTTTCATAAGTCGCGGACATTTTTCTGCAACCTATCGAAATCAGTACGGCGAAACACCAAGGCAAACCCTTATGAAGACAAATTATCAACCACCAGTAGGGAACAAGAACTGAACTTATGCTCGTAATGTCCAGTCTCCCATAAGAGTTTCTCCAGCAACCTCAGGTTTCACAGCATTGTAGTAAGCACTAAGAGAAGCATTGACAGGCTGAGTCCCAACGACAAAAACCCTGCCAAAGCCGGCACCAACAGGAACCGACCAACCCTTGTTATCCGAAATATTCCAATCTGCAGTAATGATTGGAGAACTGGTCAAGTACCAACCCTTAGGAAGGTTGTAATTCAAGAAAGGCTGTATGAGCATTTTATTAACGTCACTCTTACAATCACCAGCAAATGACCAAACATTATCAATCAGGCCACCGGCAACAACTTTTCCTTTGGTATAAACCAAAACACCTGTTGGACCAGCACTCCACTGCCCGCAACTAAGCCTGCTGTCGGTAGCCGTTGGGAGGACCATGGTAGGCCCTACACCAACAGTGAAATTACCTTTCAAGGTTGGTACGAAAATACCGAAGGATTGATATCTCCAAACGCCTGAATCGAGGTATCTCCAACCCATGGCTGAGAGATAAAGGGCACAACCGTACGTGTCACTAATGTCAGGCTATCGCTCACCTTGAAGGGAACAACAGGCTGAACATTGACAACATTTTGAGTCCGATTCTGCTTCGCTTTAGGATCTGCAAGATTCGGCGCCCATTGCGTATTTGGAGTGCTGTTCCATTGAATGGGAACACTGATCAAGCTAGCAATCGGATTTTGCGCAGCTTTGGCCAATGAACCCTCCTCGGCAGCTACGTTTTCTCCTGGGGTCACAATGACCGGTTGATTATCTGTCCCAAAAGGCTGTCCGTCTGCAGACGCTTGAGCAATCTCGCTATGAACCAGAGGTGTGAAATCAAAATCAACAGGATCAGCGACCAAAAACTCAGACTTCTCTTGCGCCTCAGCA
Organism: Synechococcus sp. ChBW.bin.23; assembly: GCA_037620855.1. Taxonomy (GTDB): domain Bacteria; phylum Cyanobacteriota; class Cyanobacteriia; order PCC-6307; family Cyanobiaceae; genus Synechococcus_C. The sequence goes on from JASJLK010000027.1 coordinate 9,133, forward strand.
ACTGAGGGGGCCAAAAGGCCCACACATCCAAGCAGCCACGCAAGGCCTAAACGTCCACGGAAACGCGAAGTCATCAAATTGATCTAAAAACCAAATGAGTTTTATTTCATCAAACCCATATGCCAAGAGCATCCCACAAAAAACAGCACGAATGGGATCAGAATCAGCAGCAGGAACAGATAGCCCCGCCTAAGTTTCAGCGAATCTCAATTCTACTTGTGACACGCTTTCTGCCCCTCGCTCTCATCGCACCGCTGAGCACGTTGTGCGTGGAAGCATCGATGCAACCATTAGAAGCAGGGGAGATCGTTAATAATAGTAAAACTCAGATTGAGACCGAGATAGCAGCCAGCGTTGATGTTGATACAAGTGAAGCTGAAGAAATGGCCCCCCTGTTGCTCAGTCAAGCGAGTGATGAAGACACTGAAAGCAATCAGGAACAAGAAGAGGAAGATAGTTGGCGGGTCTATCTAGACCTTTATGCGTTTTTGGTACCAACGACTTACAGCTCAACAACCATCAACGGCAATAAAAATGACGCCGCACTTCCCCTCTCCGATGTGATCGACACCATCGACGAAGCGCTCACTTTTAAAGCGCAGATTGAATATGGCCGGTTCGGTTTTATGGCCGGTGTCTATCACGGAAGTCTATCCAGCAGCGGATCTAAATCCATCTTCAAGGAAACAACGAATCCCTTGCGCAATCAGCTAGGACTTGCTTCCGCACTAAGACAGCGCACGATTCGCGTCAAAGGAGATCTTGATCTCGATGTTGATGCCAATCAGACCATCGTTGATCTGGCATTCCGCTACCGGGCAGGAGCGATTCAGAAACCACGGATGGAAAAAGGAAGTAGCAGTTTCCTTGGCCTACTTGGCGCCCGCGTGATTGATGCCAACATCAACACCAGCTGGTCAGCTCGCAATGAGTCCACAGTTTCCGTGGAGGGTCGGCGTGTAAGCCGTAAGAACACACGCGAATTGGAGAGAGCCTCGAGCGAAAGCTTTGGCAACACCTGGGTGCAACCGCTGATCGGTGCCTTCGGCACCTATGCCATCAGCGAAGACTGGCAGGCGTTTGCCTATCTAGATGCGGGTGGATTCGGGTTGAGCGGAGAGCAAGATCTGAGCGGAACGGCGCAGGCAGGGATTGCCTATGCCATCGGAAATTCAGCCCAAATCTCCCTCTCTTACAAGTATTTCGGGCTTGATTATGCCGGAGGTGGAGGCAACGCCTACAGCGTGGATCAAAGCGGCGTAAACCTCGGCCTTCGCTGGTTCTTTAACTGATGAGAACGGCTCGTTGGCCATAGCCGTTCAAGCACCCAAGCGGTAAGCCAAATTGACCGCCGTGCTGGGCCCAATGATAATTGCTACCTCAATAAATCCTCTCCACCCCTCGTCATGATCTCCTGATCTGAAGAAAAGTTTTCACTCTCGCTGCGGCAATTCATCAGTATTTTTGACAAACGTACTTGGTTTATAAGTACATCAGGTCCCTTGAGAGAATTCATCACCACACCAAGCATGGCCAATACATCTCTCTATCTTGCTGGGTCCTGGGGATAGGCCGAGAGCGGACTGTTTGTTCAATTTTTGCCCATTTATAGGACTATCTACGTGGAATAGAACAGCTTTCAGAAAAGATCATCCGATTGAGGATATGCACGCCATCATCGTGAAAGGCATCATCTGGGGACTTTGCCTTGCCTTCTTTATCGCCAGTCTTCGCAACAACATCAGGAGTTATGAACATAGCTCCTGATGTTGGGATGCAGATCAAATTGATTTAGAGCCTTTCTATCGAGCCAAGCGTCCAGGTCCGGTCGAACCAAGCTTGCTCCGGCCCGTACAAACGAAAGATCCCAAACCAACCCTTACCAGGAATGGTTTTCACCCAATTGGCCTCCTGGCCCGCTGGTGGTTCAGGTCCAAAGTAGAGATCAACGCTGCCATCAGCATTGCTCACCATATCCTGATTGCGCTTGTTGTTTTTACTGGGATAAGGCGATTCCTTATTTTGCAGCATCGAACGGGTTTGGGGGTCGTAAACCACAAATGACCAGAAGCGATTCGCCGGAGCATTGGCAGGAACTGTGAGTTTGTAGGTGTTGGCTCCATCGAGATAAGCGCCTTTCGCATCCCTAGAAGAGAAAGCATATTGAGACCCAACCCCTGGTAGCTCAAGAGCCATCGCCGGCGTATTCACCGTGGCGAGATAGAAAAACAAGGTGCGGCCATCCATATCGCGCCCACCATTTCCATTGTTCACGAGATACTCGTGACTACCTCCAGGAAATCCGGTTTGCCAATAACCAGCTTTACCTGGATAGATATAGGCCTTGGGATCCTGAGGTGAGAACAGGATCGAACGAGCCGTGGCATTACCAATCTCTACAGATTCGGTGAGCAAGGTCTTTTGCTCCGCACTCGGAGCAAACGGCTTGCCTTTTTGAATACCAATCGCTGAGGCCATGCCTAATAGTTCTGGGGAGAACATCTCGGAAGGCTCACGCTGAATCACCTCATTCAGCTCTTCATAGAATCTGAAATTATTGGCATGAATGGTGTTCACCGTCCAGTCGGTGAGATCCTTGAAAGAGTTGGCTTGTGGATTGGCCCGCATCGCATAGGGGTAGATCTTCAAGCCATTTCTGAAGCTATCCCGTGCCGTATCTGGCTGGCCTTGATCATCAAGAAAACCTCGAAGAATCAACCAGTTGATGATGCTCGGGGTCTGTGCAATATAAAATCCATCAGTGGATGCAGGCGCCTGTTGACCAGGCCCAAGAATGAGATACTTACCGCCCTTACCCTTGTCAGGTCCAGGGCCTCCCATATCCACCACAAAGCGGAAGAAAGCATCATTCACCGTTCCTGGACCTGTACCGGGTGGAACCTCCACAACGACCGGACCATCGCTGAGATCTAGGAAAGCTGAGGCGTAGACCGTATCGGTATTTCCTGTAAGCCACAGGGACTTAGAACTCATCAGCTCATCAAAAATGCCAATGTCCCGATTTGGCTTCAGGCCATAGCCATCACGATGCCCCACATACAGCATCTCCAGCGAAGCGGCTGGCATGAAATTGAGGAAGGTCTGAATTCCACGGCCTAAATCCACCTGACGCCGTGCCTTTCGCATCGTCTCGTCATCAGGGAAACCATCGAAATACTTAAACGTGCCGATCCGAGTCTTAACAGTGTCTGGCGTCAAAACGTCGACAGGAATAGGCGTGTTGTAGCCCTTTGGCGCAACATCAGCGGCATGAAGCGTAGAACCGCTACAGGCCAAGAACACAGCCGAAAGAACAGCAGATGGAAAGCGAGTGTATACAGACATGATTAAGTATTAAGAGAAAAATTGAGCAGTTCAGGCCTCAACCAAGAGGCTGAATGTCATTAAGCTGCCAGGTTTTATCGAACCAAGGCTCCAGCGGACCATAGAGACGGAAGACAGCGAACCAACCCTTGCCAGGAACAGTTTCAATCCAATTTGCTTCTTGTCCTACAGGTGCTTTAGGACCAAAATACAGATCAATACTGCCATCAGCATTCATGTTTATATCTTTATTTCGGACACTATTTTTACTAGGTAAAAGTTGACCCGTCTGCAGTTCAGATCGAGTCTGCGGGTCATAAACGACCATCGACCAAAAATCTTTCGCAGGTACATCTTTATCGATCGTGAATTTGTACGTCTTACTTCCATCGAGATAGACACTATTGGAATCAGTCGCTACCACTCCGTACTGGGATCCGACACCCACCATTTTCAGCACCATGGCCGGAGTATTAACGGTGTAGCCCCAAAAGAAATTATTACGGGCATCGAGGTTGAGGCCACCTTTCCCACCATCAATCAGCCACTCATGACTCCCACCTGCAAACGGCGTGAACCATTGCTTGCCTGGATAGAAGTAAACATCCTCATTTCGAGGCTTACCCATATCAGAGCGCACATAAGCAACACCCACTTGAATCGCTTCCTCTAGGAGCTTCCTATCTTCTGGGGAAGGAGAAAAAGGTTGACCTTTTTCGAGACCAATCGACGATGCCAATCCCCTCAGCTCGGGATCTAAGAAAGCAATGGGCTCACGCTGAATCACCGTGTTGAGTTCATTAAAAAACTCAAAATTATTGGCATGAACCGTATTAAACACCTGTTCGCCAGCTTTAATAAAGCTCATCTGAGGTGGATTGCCTTTCTGCGAATAGGGATAAAGACGTAATCCGTTCTCATAGATAGCGATGGCCTTATCAGGCATGCCGTTGGAATCAAGGAAAGCCCTGAGAATCAACCAGTTTGAATATGTTGGAGAGCGGAAAATAAAATAATCACCAACATTGTTTGGTTCAGCATCATCTGGACCCAAGATCAAATATTTACCACCTTTCCCCTTATCAGGGCCCGGAGCCCCCGTATCAGCGACAAAGCGAAAAAAGGCATCGTTAATAGTGCCTGGACCAAGCCCAGCAGGGATCTCGATCACCAGAGGACCTGTGTCCTTAAGGTTGAAAAATGTTGAGCCATAAATAGTATCGGTATTACCCGTGAGAAACAGAGGATTCGAATTCAAGGGAGACAACAAGGCCACCTTGGTGTGATCATCAACTCCAATCCCCGCATGACCATGACGCAGCATTTCGATGCTTGCTGCGGGCATCAAGGTCAGGAAGGTTTCATAGCCACGTATAAATTTTAGATTTTCGAAACTTGTTCGAACTGTTTCTGCATCAGGCATCCCATCGAAGAACCGAAACGTTCCAGCACTTGTCTTAACGGTGTCTGGAGTGAAAATCTCCTCAGGGATGGGAGTGGTATAGCGATTACTCGCTTGTGCCTGTTGTGCATTCACGGCACGATCCGATGCACTAACTGCTGCCACCGCTAAAGATGTAAGCAACAAAGCAGAAGAGTGCCTGCGCAGCTTGCTGGAAATGCCTGACATACCCATTCGACAACAGTTTTTGTTGAGCCGTTTCTAAGCACGTCATTCGCTGCGCAGACAAACGAAGTCAAAATTTTGCCCGATTGGGATCAGCGAACCCGTGTTCAGAACGCAGCACAATGGCGTGATGATCGATGTGATCGGCACAGACGCCGGTGCTCCTGGCTCGCTCCCACCCGGAGCTCAGCTCTTGGTGGGGCAGGCCCATCTGCTGGCAGCCCCAAAACGATTGCTACCTGCAGTGCAGCAGTGGTCTGCCTGCCCGGCAGCCCTGCGCTGCATCGCCAGTGATGATCCAATCGCTCTGAGCGAAGAGTTGCTTGCCCTAGAGAGCGATCAGCGCGCGGTCGTGCTGGCTAGCGGCGATCCGTTGTGGTTTGGCATCGGCCGGATTTTGATCGAGCGCCTGGGCCGCGAACGTCTGCACTTTCATCCAGGCCCCTCGTCCTTGCAACTGGCGTTTGCCCGACTGGGCAGGCCCTGGCAAGACGCGCAATGGATCAGCTTGCATGGTCGTGACCCTGCTCCCCTAGCTCAGAGATTGCAACAACGTCCAAGTTCCTTGGCCGTGCTCACCGATCCCAGTCGCGGTGGCGTGGACGAGGTGCGCCAAAGCTTGCGCAGCAGCGGCCTGGAATCGGCCTATGCCCTCTGGCTATGCGAATCACTTGGTCACAGCAGTGAGCGCGTGCAACGGCTCGAGCCATCCCAAGCCACGCCTGGCGATTTGCACCCCCTCCACCTGGTGGTGTTGCTCGCGGAAGCTCAAGAGGCTCCACCCGCCGATCAACTTCCACTGTTCGGCCTGGAGGATGGTGTGTTTCTTCAACATACCGACCGACCTGGCTTGATGACCAAACGGGAGGTGCGGATCCAATTGCTGGCAGAGCTCAACCTTCCTGCACGCGGCGTGCTTTGGGATCTGGGTGCTGGCACTGGGAGCGTGGGCCTCGAAGCGCTGCGGCTGCGGCCGCAGTTGCAGTTGCTTTGCATCGAACAACGCAGCGGCGGGTCCTCACTGATCGCCGCGAATGCGGCACGCCTCGGTGTTCAACCAACTGCGGTGCTGGAAGGGGATGCCATGGAAGAACTCGGCAACCTTCCCGCGGCCTTAGCCGCCCCCGACCGGGTGCTAATTGGTGGTGGTGGCCGCAAACGCCGATACCTGCTTGAGCAAGTGATCCAACGCATGGCCCCCAAGGGTGAAGTGGTAATTCCCCTTGCCACCTTGGAAGCCTTAGCGGAGCTGAGGCCAGTGCTCGAGGCCGCCAATTACTCGGTGAAGGTGAGTCAGCAGCAGGCCTGGCGCGGCCAACCGCTTGCCGATGGCACGCGGCTTGCTCCGATGAATCCGGTGTTGATCCTCAAGGGAAGCGCTCCCCGCCAGGACGGGGCCTGACGCGATTGATCAGAAAAGGGCAGAATCAAGCACTTTGAAGCTCGCAGGATGGCAATCCGAGAACGCAAACCCCAGGTGTCACCGCTGCGCCTCAAGATCACGCTTTTCATTGCAGGTGTTGCCCCGTTGCTTGCTGTTGGGCTGTGGCTTCAATCCAAAGGATTCTTCAGTTAGGCACGCCAGCGTTACCGCAACGTATCGCTTGTGACGCCGGGACGCATCTCTTCGACTTTTTCGGCTGGGCTTATTGGGTGGATCGCTTCAATCGCCACCGCGTCGCCAACGCCAAGCCCTAGGCGCTTGGCCTCCCCAGCCCCTAGCTCAATTACGCCGTCCGCATCAGCCATCGGCCCAAAGCCCTTGCAAGGCAAAGCTGGACAGATCGGCACCTCAGCCTCGATCGCAATCACCTCGCCCTGGTGCACAAACACCATGTCGAGTGGAGCAATCGTGTTCAGCATCCAGAAACGCAACGGGCGTGCCGGCTTAAACGGAAACCACATTCCCTTCAGGGGTGGTAAGGCCGGGCGTTGCATGAGTCCAAGCCGTTGCTCTTGGGGCTGATCTGCCACTTCCAAAAGCACACAGGTGTCGGGGCGAATGCACCATTGCGCCTCAAGGGGCAACTGCTGGGGGGGAGATACATCCATCAAGAGCTCTTCAAAAAAGGAACACCGTTGTTGAGGCAATAACCACGGCCACGAATGGTGTGGATCAAGCGGGTGTCACCACCCTCCTCAAGCTTTTGGCGTGGATAGCAGATGTACACCTCCACCACATTGCTCGACACTCCTTGATCATCGCTCCAAACCTCGCGCAGGATTTGATTGCGGCTCACGGCCTTGCCCCGCTGCTTAAACAGCAACAGCAGCAACGACGATTCACGCTCCGTTAGGCCAATCGGCCGCGTGCCACGACGCACCAAGCCGCTGGCGGTTTCAAGCTGCAAATCACCCACTTGAGGCAGCTGGCCCGGCGACACAAGCGCAGCCATCGGCTGTTGGCCATCAGCCGAGACGGCTCTATCACCATCCCCCCCCCTCCAAAGCTGTGTAGCCCGAGGCCTCGAGGCGATCTTTGAACAGCAGGGCCTCAGCGCCACCAACACCAACACGCCCTGCTCGGTCATGGACGATCCGGCTTTGCCACATGGGGCAAGCCCCAGCCCAGCTTGTTGCGTAATACCTGGAAAAACTCATGGTCCGAGAGGCGTACAAAGCGCACGGGATGGTCACTACGCCGGATCAAGACACGGTCCTCAGGCCACACGTAACAACCTGCACTTCCATCCACCACCATCATTAGCCGCTCGGGAGTGGCGGGAAAGACGGTGACGGGTTCCTGATCACTGAACACAAGCGCACGCGAGGCCAAGGAATGCGCCGCAATCGGCGTGAGCTGCAACACCGGACATTCGGGGGTGATCACAGGTCCGCCAGCACTAAGGGCATAAGCCGTCGACCCTGTCGGTGTCGAAAGGATCACTCCATCAGCGGAGATATCAACAGGTGCATGCCGGCCAATCGCAATTTCGAAATGGCACATGCTGGTGAGAGGCTCACGGTGCAATGCCATCTCATTAAGAGACAAGGCTTCCCAACGCCGTTGGTCTCCACGCATCACAGTCACCACCATGTTGGCGCGCTCCTCGATCGTCCAGCGATCGGTAAGAATCTGTTCGAGTGCCTTATCGAGCTCACCGAGATAGGCCTCTGCGAGAAAGCCGAGATGGCCGGTGTTGATCGTCAAAATCGGCACACCAATCGGGGCTGTTTGACGGGCTGCTGACAGCACCGTGCCATCACCTCCCAGCACAATGGCCAGCGCCATTGAGGCATCGAATCCCTGTGGCACACAGGCGTTGTACCCAAGCATCCGTAAGTGCTGGTCTGGGTTGGCAAAACCCACCAAGCCCCCAGAGCTGCTTACTCGGACCACCTCATGGCCGGCAAGTTCGAGCCTCTCCTGAATCGTTTGAGCAGTGTCAACGGCGAGTGACTTTCCGTCATTCACGATCAGTCCGACCCTGGGCACCGATCGCGTTACAAAAGAACTTGCCCATTTTACGAGAAAAATCCGCTCACAGCAGCGTCAGGTTGTTTTTTGAAGCCAGCGCCGCCCTGCCATCAGCCCTGCGTAACGTTCGGGCAACACCCTGAGGCGAGCCCGAGCGATGCCAAACGACACCCCTTCCCATGTGGTCGTTATCGGAGCGGGGTGGGCTGGTTGGGGGGCCGCCAAATCTCTCTGCGAAGCGGGCGTTCGCGTGACCCTGATCGACGGGATCAACGATCCAACCGGCAGCACACCACTCACTACCCCAAGCGGCAAACCATTCGAGGCCGGGACGCGGGGGTTTTGGAAGGACTACCCGAACATCAATGCCCTCACGGAAGAACTCAACCTCGGCGATATCTATACCGCTTTCACCACCAGCGCCTTCTGGTCTCCCGATGGCCTGGAAGCCACAGCTCCGGTGTTTGGCGACGCACCCGCTTGGCCCAGCCCCCTCGGCCAAATGGTGGCCACATTCACAAACTTCAAACGGCTTCCCTTACAAGATCGCCTCAGTATTAGCGGACTTCTTTATGCCGTTTTAGACCTCAGTCGAAGCGAAGATATTTTCAACGAATACGACAAACTGAGCGCCCAAGAACTGTTCATCAAGCTAGGAATTAGCAAACGCTTGATCAATGATTTCCTGAGGCCCATTTTGCTTGTGGGCCTTTTCAAGCCACCGGAAGAGTTATCAGCTGCCGTGACGATGGAGCTGCTGTATTACTACGCATTAGCCCATCAAGATTCGTTTGATGTGCGCTGGATCAACTCAGAAAGCATCGCCAAGAAACTCTTTGAACCCCTCAGTCAACGGCTGCTCACAGAGCATCACCTGCGCGTGTTGGGCGGCACCCTGGCCACCAGCTTGCGCTTCGCACCAGGAACAAACCAAATCAACGCTGTTGGCATTCAATCCGTTGCAACGGGCAAAACCGATTGCATTCAAAACGTGGATGCGGTGGTGTTAGCCGTGGGCTCCAAGGGCATCCGCTCGATCATGTCCCAATCTCCAGAGTGCCGAGAGGCAGCACCGGAGCTGGTTGCAGCTGGATCTCTTGGTGCGATTGATGTGGTGTCAGTACGGCTATGGCTCGATCGCTATGTCCCGATTCCCTACCCGGCCAATGTGTTCTCTCGCTTCGAATCCTTACAAGGAGCAGGCGGCACCTTCTTCATGCTCGACCAACTACAAGCCAAGGCCGAGCCAGACCTCTGGGGTGGCCATGAGCCCGAGGGTTCAGTGATTGCCAGCGACTTTTACAACGCATCGAAGATCGCACTCATGGAGGATCAAGCAATCATCGAATTGCTCACCCAACAGTTGCTACCGATCACTGATTCTCGCTTCAAGGAGGCAACGGTGCTCGACTCTGAGGTGCAGCGCTATCCCAATGCTGTGTCGCTCTTTTCCCCGGGAAGTTTCAAGCAACGTCCACCCTTGGAAACCTCCGTGGCCTCGATCGTCTGCGCTGGCGACTGGGTGCGGATGGGCGCGCAAGAACATGGCGCCAAAGGGCTATGCCAGGAGCGAGCCTATGTGTGCGGTTTAGAAGCAGGAAACTCACTGCTGAGGCGCAAGATCATCTCGGGAGCAACGCAATCTCAAAGCGTTCAACACCCTGTGATCCCGATTCGCGCGGACGAGCCACAGGTGGTACTCGGGCGCACCATCAACAAAGCCGTAATGAATTCACTGAATCACTTTGGCCTCAAACATCCTTGGCTTCGTTAATAGCAGGCATTGGGGATCATTCAGATACTCATCATTCTGGAGCATGCTTAATCAGAAACGCTGCCCATACATACATCTCCAGCCCGTTTAGATATTGGTTGTTTTAATCCCACTCAACGGCGACTAGAACGCAGTAGTGACACAATCAACCAGAGACCAAACAAGGTGGCTCCAACAAATAATCCCTCGCTGACATCCCTCAGTAGAGGTTGTTGAGCCAACGTGGCCATCACCGTGGCACTCAGCAACAGCGATGCCACAAGAATCGCAAGTGAAATCCGTTGCGACAACCGTTCCAAACTGGAACGCATAGCATCAAGTCCTTCAAGTTGAATGGCAAACACCAATTCATCACTGCTGAAGCGCCGCAACAGCTGACTCAACTGGCGTGGGGAATCAATCGTGAGATTGCGCAAATCAAGACCAAATTGCATCATCCGCTCTTGAGGCAGCATCACGGCACGGGCCAGCAGCTGAGCCACCAAGGGCTGCATCTCCCCAGTAAAACTAAATGCCGGGTTCAAAGAGTTGCCCACCCCCTCCAAATTGGTAACGGACTTCACAAATAGGCCAAGGGTTCCAGGCACCCTTAACCCAGAGCGATTCGCAAGCTGCAGTAAGGCGGCGAGAAACAGGGCGAAATTCAGTTCCTCTAATGGCTTGGAAAAACTCTTGGCAATGACCTGATCAAGCTGGCGTTGAAGGTGCTGACGATCAACTTTCACTCCCCGCGCGGGTGGCGCGATTTGCTCCAACACATCCGTTGCACGGGCGCCGTCCTGATTGATCAGTGCCAAGACAAGATCCAGCAAGTTGCTGCGCGTGCGCGGATCAAACTGACCCACCATCCCCGCATCCAACAAGATCACCTTGCCATCTGCCAGCACTTTGAGATTGCCGGGATGGGGATCGGCATGAAAAAAACCTTCCACGAAGTACTGCTCCACAAAGGCGCCAAGCAGCGCCGTAGTTGTTGCCACCAATCCAGGCCCAGCCTCGAGAGCCTCTCGAGATTCAGGGCTGAGGATCGATGTGCCCTCGATCCACTCGAGCACCAAGACGCTGCGGCTCGACAATGGCTGAATCACCTGCGGCAGACGAATCTGACCGTCAGGAACGAAGTTAGATGCTTCCAAGCTGCGCTGCAGCCGCAAGGTATTGGAGGCCTCAATTCTGAAATCGAGCTCCCTTACCAAGGCCTCAAGCACCTGATCGGCAAGACCCACGAAGTCGTACAAACTGCCGAGAGCCGTTGCTGCAGCGAGGGCGGCAACCTTACGTAGCAAACGACTGTCTTCTTCCACCTGGGCAGCGATCCCTGGCCGCAACACTTTCACCGCCACGGCACCCAGCCCAGGCAAGGTCGCTTTGTACACCTGCCCCACACTTCCAGCCGCAATCGGCGTGTCCACGAACGTTGAAAACGCCTCATCAACAGAGCACCCCAGCTCTTGCTCCAGCTGGGGTCTCAATTGCTCCCAGGGCACAGCTGGAACATCCGCCTGCAATTGGCTCAACGCCTCGATGTAGTCCTCCCCCAACAAGTCGGGACGGGTACTCAATAGCTGGCCCAGCTTCACGTACACAGGCCCCAACTCCGTCAGGATGTTGCACAGCACTGAGGGCAGGGGCAGTCGTGTCTCGGAGGCATCGCCACGGTTGAGGAGCTGAGAGAGAAACGACCATTCATGACGCGAGACGATCCGAACGATCTCCAAGGCTCGTGATGAACCGTCAAACACACTAAGAACAGACATTGATGACGCAGTGAACAGAGTGCGACCACATCTGCAAAAATTGATGGGAAGCAAGGCCACAGTTTGCAGAGTTTTCCCTCTGAAACCACTAATCGTGGGTTGGTAACGGCATGACAAACCTCGATACAGCTGCATCACACCACAATCAAGGCATTAATTAACAGGCAAAAACATGAAAAATTCACAACAATCTATGAATAATTTCGGGCTCATGTTCTTATCTAAGCCTACTCATCTGAAGATGATTAAGGCGGAACGGCCAATGTTCTCTTAAATTAAAAGTAATGCAAAAAATCTGAGCAACTAAGCCCTGAGTCTAGAGCGAGGAACAAAAAATCCCCCGCCGATATGGCAAGGGCTTCTTAATATGATCCGGGTCAATCACTTAGCGTAAACAACACCTCTATAAGTAAGACGGATTTTATTTGAAGCAGATGTCGATGAACTCATGGTTTGTGCATACTGCTTACCGCGATAAGTAAGGGTCACGAGAGATTCCTCAGAAATACAGGCCCCCGTTCCGTGACCTGAGCGTCTGCGCCTCACAGATGGGGATGCAAGGTGAACGTTATTCGTAGATAAGCTACATATCTTTTATACCCATAGCGTCAACCGATATAGCGTTCACGCTGCTACAAATCGAGCTGACTTTTGTGCCCTATCAGTACAGAACAAAACCAGAAGTAGCACAACCAATGTTCAATACGCTACACAGTTCTGGTTCAAGCTGTCAGCTTGTGCCTTACCTATACAAAACCAAGGGAAGCCAGCTGTTAAGAAAAAACTAGTTGCTTAATAGTCGTCAGCCAGCATGGCCGCCGCCGCTAGAGGCCCATCAAGTCCACCAAAACCGGAGGCGAGCAACAAAGGATCAATAATGCCAGTAGTCATTGTTGCCATTGAGGATTACTCAATGGCAACACCTGAAACAAAAGCCCCCGACAAAAGGTCAGGAGTGATGAAACAGGCAGCGCATCCTGCTCTTCTATGAATCTATTCACAGTCAAGCAAAGACATTTAAGCGCGTAGGTATACCGACTGATGCCAAGCATGTGATGTGTGTTCAGAGTAGCAATATCGCGAACAGCCATGACATCCTTAAGAATTGAAAACGTTTGCCTACAGGCAAGCCTCGAACTTAACGAGACGGTTGACGCCTATAGAGATCGAATTGATGCCAGTCGAGAAGCTCATTTGACTGGCTACCTCATGTCACACTTCCTGATAACAATGTGTTGCTTAGCAGACACCGTTCGATTTGATCTCTTGATGGAGTCGCTGAAGGCTGATGCGGTAGAGGTTTAGATACGATCAGCGCAGCGCTGACCAAAAAGCCAGCTTTTTAACAGTAAAGAGAACAAAATAAATAGTGCTTACTCCATCCAAAGTTTTTTGAACGCATGCGGAGCTGATTCACGAAGTTCCATGGACGCCTCCCGAATAAAAGTGATACAGGCATTTGAACCATCAAATTGCTTACTTTTTATGACCATTGCCATTGAATCATTCAGGCTTCTCCCTTTCTTTAATCCTGAATCAAGAGTTTTAACTGCGCCGACAGGGTCGCACTTACCAAGCTTGAGTGGTTCTGGATCTTTGGCTTGACTCGTTGGGATGAGAACAATAGAAAGGACGAAGCTCAAGATCAACAGATTGATAGACGCCATTGCCCTATCGCTATGGCCGATGAGTAAAGCATCAATCTGCTGTCAGCTCATTGATCATTGACAGAAGAGTCGGTGCAATGAATCGGAGAATAAGGCAGTGAATGATGGCTAGTCCCTAGAGCAAAACAGCTAGTTTGGAAGTAGGAAAGGCTCGGGTGAAGGCGAAAGTGAATAAAGCCTGGTGGGCTTTAGAGCCTCTGCAAAACCGATCCGATGAGTTCCTTGATCATGTCGCTGCGTTATTACCTCAAGTTCAGGCTCTAACCACTGACCAGAAGCGTGCAATAGCTCTATTCAAAGCCGCAGAGCTCGTCAATGCCTTGCTTCAGATCCGAGAGCGTCGCCAAGCAGAGGATCGTTTCGGCGCTGAGCTAGCCAAGGCTTCCTTTGATCGGGTGAGAGCAGTCATCCGCAACCGGTCCATGGACTTAGGTGCGCAGGGGGTCGTGGACCTCCGGGACCCGCCGATTCGAGCTTTGATCGATGAGGGCTGCCGGTTGTTCCATGCCGGCAAAAGTGATCCGGCTCTTTATCAGAAGGCTCTTGCCCTCTCTGCATCCCAGTGCATTGTCCTCAACCCCTCTCTTGAGGCCGCCCTCATGCGCTAAGAAAGCGGTTGCGGTTTGCTGTTGCCAACAGCGCTGCTCCAAGCCGTACGGGAAGATTTCATTGCTCCTTATCGCCTGGGTTAATTAGGTCTCTGGATGAGCCAAAGCTTCGCGAATAGAGCTTGATACAGCTGAAGTGGTGACGCCATGTCTGCTGCCCCTAATGCTGTCCTAACGCGGGCTTCGTCGACGGAAAACACAACTTGGTTGCGTGATGCCAACAGTGTGCTCACCTGCTCTTCCGTCAGGCCTCGGTCCTTCAATCGCTGGCCACCCAAAGCCAGGAAGCGTTCAGTCACACTGGACTTCTCCGGTTCGCTAAATGCACTCAACAGCAATGTGCCTCCAATGCCCGTGAGCGCAGCGAGCTGATGCAGCATTTTTGTTTGCTGATCACCGTTGAAGAGATGCAGCACGTTGTGGCAAATCACTAGATCAAAGATGGCTTCCTTCAGCGAGGTTTTACAGGCTTCCATCAGCCCGTTCTGCTGCAACTGACAGCGATGCATGCCGTCAACGCCGTCGATACTCTTTTTGCAGAACGCCAGCATTTGCTCACTGGGCTCGAGCAGCGTAAACCTCGCTTTAGGACAGGCCTCAAGAAGACTGGGCATGTTTTCCCCAGGGCCAGGTCCCACCACAAGTGCTTTCAGGGACTGAGAGCTGGTCATTCTCACTGCCGCCAGCCCGATCTCATGCAGGGTGTCGTAGCCGGGCACGGAGTCGCGGATATTTGATTTGTAAGTGCGTCCATAGTCGCCGTCAAAGTCGAGTGATGGCATCAATCCATAAGCCTGGGATTCCACCCTGTTTTGGCCAGAACCAGGCGTTTCGTCATCCACGACTTTTCTGGCATCAGCGCTGCCCTCTCTGCTCAACTGCGCAATCGCGCCAGACATCGGATGGCTCTCATCAATCTGTAGACCAACAAAGGGCGTAGTTTTGACGTCAACATTTAAGTGCGAGCAAATCTTTCCAATCACGAGAACTGTTGCTCGATATCAATAGCTTATTAATTCTCAATTTCAAATGTCGAGCGCGAACTTTTTCCGACCATTGACCAACAAGCTGTATCGAATCAAACCTTTTTTAATCATTTCTCCCGTTAAAAGGTATGCAAATACTAACGCCAGCTCCGTCACTGCCCTTAGGGACTCGACAATTGCTCAATTCAAGATGTCAACGCATCACCTATCAAGCCTTAAGTGGAATGAAGAGGGTGAGCTCTCATCGCAAGACACATGGAATCTGGTAACAAAGCTAACAAAAGCTGAGGATGCTAAAAAAGCATCCAACCTCCTGCATTTGTCTTCCAAGCACTCCCATGCAAGGGCCAAGAAAAGACCTAAAATTTAAACCTATCGAAAAATAATGCCATGCAAATGCTAACCATTTTCAGTAGTGTTTTGACATAATTAATCTAGGCAATAGAAAATTTAATATTATAATTTCAGAAACTTAAATTATGCCCTTTAGTCACCTTTGCAGATCACGACATTATTCACCGTTGAGCTATAGAAACGGCAGGCTATTTACGCCTCCCATAAGTTACCTGCTTTCGCTTCTTCACGATGCAATGCTTGAACTCTGAAAGCATTAAAGAACATTGAGAAAATCTTTCTAGATGTTTCTGGTATTGAAGAGGCAGCACAGCAAAACCTTGCGCCCCCACAGCCGTCAGCCTCATTCCCAGGATGGCCTCTCAGGTTGGGCGGATGAATCGCGATCACTAGGTCATGTTTGAGGCATCGAGAGAAGAGGCTTCAGCTCCGCATGGACAGGCCATTCAAAGACCTGTCCATCTGGTCAGCCCATCCCCGTTAGCCCAATCGGCATTCACTTGCTAAGCAACATGATCTTTTTACCCAGCCCGTGGTCGACAGCAGGGATGAGATGGTCAACGCTCGAGGAACACTTCAAAGGGATGCTTGCTGAGATCGAATCTCACTGGGGGATCAAACCACTGGCTGGGAGCAGGTTCGAGCGCTGTTCAGACCTTAAAGGATTTGACGTCTTTACCTACATCTGAGATTGATGGCTTGAGCGTCACAGCAAACACCCGTACGAGGAGGCATGGTGATCGCTACGTGAAGTGATGCTAATAAGACAGGAAGAAGACGCCTTGAAGATGAACGAAAGCAGCTCCATAACCCTGCTTCAGCTTGTCCA
>JASJLK010000028.1:0-16924 GCA_037620855.1 Synechococcus sp. ChBW.bin.23
CGGCGGCACTAACCCTCGCCATCGAAAACGTGGGCGCAGGTAACCCCTTCAGGGCGTTCTCAAGCCTTCATCACAGATGAAAGCCATCGCCCAACAGGCAACCAATCGTCCCCTTGATCGATGGGCTCCCAAAGCGATTCAATTAAAGAACGCGTGGGAGCTTGGCTCAAGTTCCAACGCCTCAACCGCTCAGGGACTGAGGCTTCTGACTCAGGTCCAGGCGCCTCTCTGGCCTGGATCTGCCACCACCAGGTATTCCGCCAGTTTTGCCACAACTCTCTTGCCGGTTCTGGCACATCATTCAAGACAACAGGCAAGCCCTCAGGCTCCTGGGGCAAACCAGCGGATTGAACAACCGAAGCAAGACCAGCAAAAAAGTCTCCATAACCAACTGGCCAGCTCGCTATCAATTCCAGCGTTGCGCTCACCAAGCGCTCATCACTCTCCAGATCAGGATTGGGCGTCAATCCCAATCGCCTCAATAAGCAGAAGCGATAGTGATTTTGATAAGTGCTTGCATACCGCTCAAGCGATTGTTCCATCGGCGGCCGAGGCAGCAACATCGCCAAAGGGTTTTGGAGTAGCTGCAAATTCTTTCGACAGATTGCTGGCTGACGCCCATAGGAATACAGCCCGGTCTGATCGAAATAAGCCGCTGTAAAACTCGGATCCCAGCGATCTAAAAAGGCAAACGGTCCGTAGTCAAAGCTTTCACCAGCGAGCGACATGTTGTCGGTGTTGAGCACGCCATGAACGAAACCTGCTGCCATCCACTCAGCAGCCATACGAGCCACTCGCTCCACCAGCTCCCCATAGAACGCGAGGAGCTGATGCTCTAAGGCCAGGCGATCTCCATCAGGCGCGGGATGGGCTGCTGCAATATCGGGGTAATACACAGCCACCACATGGCGCAGTAGGCGCTCCAGCCCTTGAGGATCCCGTAAATACAACAGCCGTTCACAGCTTCCAAAACGCAGATGGGTGCGTGCCATCCGAACCATCACCGCACTCCGCGTCGGCGATGGTTCATCCCCACGCCAAAGATCTTCACCCGTTTCGATCAACGACAGCGTGCGGCTCGTGGTCACACCAAGACGATGCAATGCTTCAGAGGCGATCACTTCGCGAACCCCTCCTTTCAAGGTGAGGCGTCCATCCCCACCACGACTCCAGGGGGTGGTGCCACTCCCCTTGCTGCCAAGGTCTTGCAGCTGGCCGGTTCGATCGCGCAGTTGGCCATAGAGAAAGCCGCGGCCATCTCCAAGCTGGGGGTTGTAGGTGCCGAACTGATAACCGTGATAGCGGAGCGCAAGCAGCGGAACGCGCTCTTCAAAACGGCCATAGGCCGTCTCGAAGTCTTGATCCGAGACACCATCTGGCTCTAGCCCCAGCTGACGCAACAATGCGTCGTTGCGAAAGCGCAGCTGCGTTCGCGGAAACACCGCCGCCTCCACCACATCCCAATAGGACCCACCCAAACCCTCGATTGAGGGTTCGAATGGCAAGGCCAAAAGCGGATTGCTCAACTCTGGCCAGTACGCGCGATGTCGATCACATCTGCCATCGAGCGGATCTGGGCCATGGTGCGCTGCAACTGCGCTGCACTTCCCAGTTCCACCATCAAATCGATCCGGGCCGGCTTGCCATAGGCCGTTCTTACCTGAGCATCACTGACATTGATCGAACCATCGGACAAACGCATCAGAATGTCCTTCAAAATTCCAACCCGATCAATCACCTCAATGCGCAAGTGAGCAGGGAATCGAGAACCTGCTTCTTGCAGCGATGGATTCCAACGCACAGGCAAGCGACGTTCCGTCGGGATCGCTTCCAGATTGGCGCAGTCTTGACGGTGGATGGTGATGCCGTGATTACCAAGAGCCACAGCACCCAAGATCGGTTCTCCTGGAAGCGGACTACAACATCCACCAAGACGATGATCTAAGCCTTCAACACCAAGGATGGGCGCCGCTCCTGCAGAGCGAACCTCACGATGAAGCGCATGCTCGGACTGCTTGACCAGTTGCTTGGCGACATCCTCATTACTCAGAGGTGCTTCCACCGCAGCCGTTTGCAGACGAATTTCTTCGCGCAGACGATTGAGCACCTGATGCAGCGTTAGAGCACCGAACCCAAGACCAGCGAGCAGATCTTCCGTGGTTAGTAAGTTGCAGCGCTCAGCCACCCTGCGCATCGCTTCACTGCCAAGCAGAGCATCAAAACCACTGCGTCCCAGCTCGCGTTCAAGCAGCTCTTTACCGCGATCGATCGTCTCGTCACGATGGCTGCGTTTGTACCACTGCCGAATGCGATTTCGTGCCGTTGGAGTGGCTACAAAATTAAGCCAATCCAAACTTGGATGGGCATTTTTTGTGGTGAGAATATCAATGAAATCACCATTTTGAAGCGGGGTCGACAAGGGCAAAAGCCGATCATTAATCCTCACTCCATGACAATGATTTCCCACCTCAGAGTGAATGCGAAAGGCAAAATCAACTGCGGTTGACCCCTTACGAAGCCCCACCACATCGCCCTTAGGCGTGAACACAAATACCTCCTCGTCAAATAGATCTTCCTTGATCGAAGCCAGGTAGTCATTGTGATCATCCGCGCCTCCCTCCTGCTGCCAATCCACGAGCTGACGCAGCCAATTGAAACGCTCCGTATCTCCACCGGTAGCGGGGGATCCACCCTCCTTGTATTTCCAGTGAGCAGCAATGCCGAACTCCGACACCTGATGCATTTCCCAGGTACGAATCTGCACCTCAATCGGACGATGCCGTCCGATTACAGCGGTGTGAAGTGATTGATATCCATTCGGCTTCGGGAGCCCGATGTAGTCCTTAAAACGTCCTGGAATTGGCCTAAAGGTGTCATGGACAACGGCCAAAGCGCGATAACAACTCTCGACATTGGGGGTGAGGATCCGCAACGCAGCCACGTCGTAGATCTCGTGAAACTCTTTCTGCTGGCGCTGCATCTTGGTCCAGATGCCATAGAGATGTTTCGGGCGACCACTCACCTCACAGCTATCGAGGCCAACAGCAGCCAAACGGTCACAGAGCAACTGAACCGTGACGGAGAGGCGCTCCTCGCGTTCGCTGCGCTTGGTTGAAACCTCCTGCTGCATTTCGCGAAAGGCCTCGGGCTCCAGCAACTTGAACGAGAGATCTTCGAGTTCCCATTTGAAGCGACCAATCCCCAAGCGGTTGGCAAGCGGAGCGTAAATCTCACGCGTTTCCCTGGCGATGCGCTGTCGTTTCTCCTCTTTGAGCGCGCCAATCGTGCGCATGTTGTGCAGACGGTCCGCCAGCTTCACCAACACCACACGAATATCACTGGCCATCGCCAGAAACATCTTGCGCAGATTCTCTGCTTGGGCCTCCGTGCGATTGGTGAAATGAAGGCCTCCCAGCTTGGTGACGCCTTCCACCAACTCACGCACCTCAGGTCCGAAATGGCTTTCGAGCTGATCTGGTGTCACATCGGTGTCTTCCACCACATCGTGGAGAAAACCCGCAGCAATCACGCTGGCACTTGCTCCAATGTCTCGCAGCAGGTCTGCCACAGCCACCGGATGCACGATGTAAGGGTCACCGCTGGCGCGGAATTGCCCCTCATGCAGCTGAAACGCAAAATCAAAAGCAGCCGCTAAGAGGGCCTCTGGATCGGTCGGACAACTGTGTCCGATTCCGGGAGGAACGTGAATCAAACATTGCCGCAACCACTCTGGAAGCTCGATGCCGTAGCCATCGGGCGAGCGGAGCGGACGTTCGCGCAATGCTGTTAAACCACAGGCCGCAGTAGTCGATCCAGACTGAGTCTGGGAGGGATCGGGTGCAGAGGTTGCGTTGAGCATCCGACCCGGCAGGTGCATCCATGGTATGTAGGCATGCGGCCTCTTGCTTTCTTTCATGCCCAACGCGCCAGGAACGGTTCTGACGCTGAATCAGTTGCGTCTGCGCTACCCGGGAAGTGAATCCTGGACGCTGGATGGATTGGATCTCAGCCTGAAATCAGGAGATCGCTTGGCACTTGTTGGGCCGTCTGGATGCGGAAAGAGCACCGTGGCGCGAGCTGCCTTGCAGCTCTTACCTCCAGGCAGCTGCTGCGAAGGAGATCTACTTCTTAATGGTCAAGATCCACGCCAACTGAGCCGACCTGCCTTACGCGCGCTGCGCGGGGAAGCGGTGGGCCTGGTGTTTCAAGACCCGATGACTCGGCTCAATCCACTGATGACCGTGGGTGGCCACCTCCTCGACACCTTCGCCGCTCACCGGCCAGCCATGGGGCATCAAGAGCGGAAAGACCGTGCTGAAAGCCTGCTGGAACAGGTGGGCATCGGGGCCGAGCGCTTTCGGGCCTACCCCCACGAATTCAGTGGTGGCATGCGCCAGCGCTTAGCCATCGCGCTGGCCATTGCGCTCGCACCACCGCTTGTCATCGCCGACGAACCAACCACCAGCCTGGATGTTGCAGTTGCGGGGCAGGTGATGGAAGTGCTGCGCACTCTCTGCGAAGAGCTGGGAAGCGCTCTCCTGCTCATCACCCATGACTTGGCCATGGCCAACCGCTGGTGTGAAGACATGGCGGTGCTGGACGGGGGCCGTCTTGTGGAACAAAACAGCAGCACTCAAGTGCTCACCCATCCCCAATCCGGCATCGCCAAGCGTCTGGTCACGGCGGCCAGGGCCAGAGAAGGGGGTCATACGCCGGAAACCCCAGATGGCACAGCAGTGCTGCAGGTGGAGGGATTGCGCTGTTGGCACAACCTCGGAGGCGCTCCCTGGTCTCCCAACTGGCTAAAAGCGGTGGATGACGTGAGCTTCACCTTGCAATCCGGTGAATCGCTGGGCGTGGTGGGCGGCTCTGGCTGCGGGAAAAGCACCCTTTGCCGGGCCTTGATGGGACTCACCCCGATTCGGGGAGGCGACGTTTGGCTTCAAAGGCAAAACCTGCTCCAACTGCGCGGCAGCGCTGAACGACAAGCAAGACGCACCATTCAAATGGTGTTTCAAGACCCGCTGGCATGCCTAAATCCAGCCCTCTCCGTTGCCGATGCCATCGCAGACCCGCTGCTGATCCATGGTCTGGCCTCACGGGCAGCCGCTCGAGAACGAGCACGCGAGCTTTTGGAGCTAGTGGGATTGTCACCAGCGGATCATTTTCAAAACCGCCTGCCCAAGCAACTGTCTGGTGGACAGCAACAACGCGTCGCCATTGCACGCGCTTTGGCACTACGCCCGCAGGTGCTGATCTGCGACGAAAGCGTGAGCATGCTCGATGCAGAGATCCAAGCCGAAGTCCTCGCATTGCTGAGACGCCTGCAGCAAGACCTAGGCCTGGCGATGATTTTCGTAACCCATGACCTTTCCGTAGCGAGTGGCTTCTGCCATCGCGTGATCGTGCTGGATCGAGGGCATGTTGTGGAAGAAGGTCCTGGAGATCAGTTGCTACGCCACCCAAAAGCGACTATTACCCGCACATTGGTGGCGGCCTGCCCGCTGCTGCCAACCAGCAGCCCTTGAAAATCACAGTCCCAAAAGCAGACATTTTTTCTCCGCAAGACACGAAACCCTGAGCGTTCTGAAGCAGGCCCAAGCTCAGCATCTGTTGTTGATTTCTGAGCAACAAAAAAATTAGATCTGGCCTCGATCTACGCCAAAGGATCAAACACTTGAATCTTTGCTTAATCAACTCAATCACTGTTGAACAAAATCATCCGTTTGAAGGATGGTCATTCCCATCGAATGGGACGGGAGTGGAGAAGCACAACCACTTATCTCTGCCTTGAAAACATTCAGACACAGGTTCTGCTTTTTGAGTCAGAACTTGGTTGGAATTTAGAGCTGAGATGACATCGTCCCCCCTATCAAGGACCATGGCATCAACGAATAGTTTGCAAACCTCCATCAGCGGTGATCGCTGGTGGGGAGGGTTCACGGCTGAAATAACGCTCACCAACACATCCACACAAGATCTCGCGAGCTGGAGCTACAGCTTTGATAGCCCCCACCTCATTGATACGGCTCCTTGGGGGGCCGAGATCAGTGCGGTTCTTCTCGACAGCGGCCTAACGCGATACACCCTGACCGGAAAAGACTGGGGAGAACGGATTCCAGCAGGAGGGGCAGTCACCATTGGATTCAACGGGAGCCAAGGCACTGACCTGGGCAATGAAGGAGAGCTGTCTGCCGCGATGCTCTTCGCATCAGACACCACGGAAGCCGTGATGTCTGATGCAAGCGAAGAGAGCGCCGAGAGTTCAAATACGACTACTGAGCCAGTGGTTAAGGCAGAGGTTGAGACACCTCAGATGACGTCACCGATAACGGAACACGGCATGGGTGATCACGGGATGCAGCAAGGCCAAGCCATGCAGCCAACCACCGTGAGTGGGAGCAGCGGTGGCTTCACAGACATCAACACCTGGGGATCTTTTCATAGCTCCAATAACAACTCAGATCACAACGAACTCGTGGGTGGACGAACAGCCATCACGACAGAAGCATTGCTCGCGTACAACGGCCTCAGAGATTTCGCAGGTTTAGCCCCAGCCAGCATCGAAGCGGTTGGCTCCTGGGCTTTTAACAATGGGCTTACCAACAACAGCCAGCCCGGGGGCGACGATCTTCAAGGGGTTGGGCTTTGGTTTGCCATGCAGGGAGCCAAGGTGGGCTGGATCGCCGATGGGTCCTACGACCCACAAATCCTGGCCGACATTCAACGCACAGCCCGTCTAGGTAGCAGTGGCGAAGTCATGCAGATGATTGAGCAGTTTGGCCATGAAGGTTTTGCCGACTATCTAACAACCCAGCAACTCGAAGAACATTTCATCAATACCCTCAAGATGGAGCCGCATTACGGAGGCTGGATGCATGGACGCACCCACGGTTTTCGTGACATCGAAGGCGTAGCGATTGCCCACGACATTCATCATTTAACAGTCTTGGGATGGGATCAAAACGAACCCTTCATGAATGACACCTTTGACTGGCCCCAATGGCCTGCCCTCGATGTCAGCGACAAAACAGTCATCAACTATTACCAAGGAATTGTTGCGCTAGGCGATCCACTCTCTGAGAACCTAGAAAATCTTTCTGGAGCTGCGCCATCGATTGGCTCAACCACCTCAGAACCTTCCCCAAGCCCCTCACTGTCTGATCCAGAAATGATGCAATCGGATCCCCTTACTGGTGGCTCCCCCCTCGAGATTCAGGTGAGTGGTGATCTTTGGGAGGGTGGCTTCACGGCCTCGCTGAACGTCACCAATCAAAGCAATCAATCATTAAACGATTGGGGGGTGAATTTCATCAGCACACATCAATTTAACGGAGAATCCTGGGGGGTTGATGTCTCCACGCAAGAGCTTGGAGACGGCCTCTACAGCTACGAACTCACAGGTGCTGATTGGGCGCAGTCGCTCGCTGCTGGTCAAGCCATGACGGTGGGTTTCAATGCGTTGAGCGGAGAAGAGCTCGGCGGCGAGGCTTCTCTCACCTCTCAACTGCTGATGGCCCCAGGCACGGGATTCACGCTCGTCTAAGCGCTTCTTTTCCGCAGCACGTTCAGCAGTTTCTCCATCACAGGAGGAGTTGGGGCCTCAAACAACATCCGCTCTTTCGTGATCGGATGATCGAGGCCCAACTGAAAGGCATGCAGGGCTTGTCCAGGCAATTCAATAGGCAATTTGCGGCAGCGGCTATAAGTGATATCCCCCACCACTGGGTGATTGATGTGTGCGCAATGCACGCGGATCTGGTGCGTTCGTCCCGTATCGAGCTTGAAGCGCATCAGGGAGTAATCCCCGAGTCGCTCCTGGAGGGTCCAGTGCGTGCGGGCATGGCGACCGCTTTCATCACTCACCACTGCATATTTTTTGCGATCCACAGGATGACGGCCAATCGCTCCAAGGATCGTTCCCGACTCCCCTTGCGGCACCCCATGCACCACAGCCAGATACTCGCGTGAGGCAATCCTTTGTTGGATCTGCGCCTGCAGACGAACCAACGCCTCCTGAGATTTCGCAACCACGATGCAGCCCGTCGTGTCTTTATCGAGGCGATGGACAACGCCAGGCCGTAATTTGCCGCTGATTCCTGGCAGGTCCTGGCAGTGATGAAGGAGACCATTCACCAGGGTTCCATCTTTATTTCCAGGGGCCGGGTGCACGGTCAAGCCGGCTGGTTTGTTGATCACAATCAAGTGCTCATCTTCAAACAGAACATCGAGCTCCATCCGCTCAGGCTTGAGGTAAGGGAGCGGTTCTGGCGGTGGCATCCAGAGCTGCACCTGATCTCCCTCGCGCAGCGGTGTTTTGGCCTTCCCCGTCTTGCCATTCACCCGCACGTATCCGGCATCAATGAACTTTTGGATCCGAGAACGGCTTTGCTCAGACCGCTGACTCACCAGCCAGCGATCCAAACGCATCGGGAGAGGCTTGGGATAAGTGAGGGTGACGAGATCTCCTTCCCCCTCTCCGAACCCGTCTATGAACACCTCCTCAGGCAAAGGGGGACGCACAAACCCTTGGCCTGGAACGCTCAAGACTCCTCCTGTTCCGGTAATTCCAAAGCAATCGAACCCAACAACGAACGTCGGAAATCATCCAGCAAACGCTGTGCCATCCGCGCAGTATCCCCAGAGGTATGACGTTCGGCCGTTGCCTCCAGCCAGAACGCTGGATCAGCCGTATGCCCAGCCAATGGTGTTCCATAACGCTGCTCAATAGTCGACAGCACAACACCTGAGGCCTCCCGAGCCTGCGCATCGATCAAAATTCTTAGGAACGCCTGAGCCACCAGCTCGCCGTCGTAGGCCGCTTGGCCAATGTCATCACATAAGGCGAGATGCAGCGCCGCCCGTTGATCATCCAAGCGAGGTGGCAAAACTCCAGGAGCATCAAGCAAATCCAAGTCCTGGCCAAGCCGCACCCAACGCAAGGTGCGGGTCACTCCAGCCCGACGGGCACTCGCCACCACTTTTTTCTTGACCAGCCGATTGATCAAGGCTGACTTCCCCACATTGGGGAAGCCAAGAGTGAGGGCGCGCACAGCCCGAGGGCGCATCCCCCGGTTCCGCCGCCTCTCATTGAGTTGATTTCCAGCCCGAATCGCCGCCTGTTGGACCAGCTTCACCCCAGTACCCGCCTTGGCATCACACCAAACCGTGCGCTGTCCCTGCGCCTTAAACCATTGATCCCAGGCCTCCCATGCCGCAGCTGTGACCATGTCGCGTCGATTGATCACCAGCAAATGCTGTTTCCCTTTCAACCAGCGGTTGAGATGGGGGTGTCCGGTGGCTAGGGGAATGCGGGCATCACGGACCTCAATGACCAAATCAACCTTGTCGAGGTTGCGCTTCAGCTGCTGTTCCGCCTTGGCAATGTGCCCCGGATACCACTGAATCGGCGGTGTTTTCACGGCACCACCAAAACCGGACAAGGCGCGAGCTGAATCACTCTTGCTGCCGTGCCGCCACTTTCGGCTTCAAGATTCACGCCGCGGGTGTCCATCACAATCACATCCACATTCAACTCGTCTGCCACGTCGCAAATCACAAACGCTGGCATCCCCTCACGCTCCACCACATCACAGGACACCCCGACCTGCTCAAAACGGGCTTTAGTTTCGGCCAATAACGTTGCTACCACTGCATGGTCATGAATCTCAGGTCGCTCGGACTGAATCACCGACAAGAGGATCAGCCGGCTGTTGTGACTACGTGCCAAGTCCAGGGCCTTGGTCGCAGCTTCAACAGCTTGTCGGCTTGGATCAAGCGGAAACAACACGGTTTCAAACATTGGGCCACCTCCGGTAGTACCCCTCTTTTTCAGTGCTAGCGCTTAATCGGGTTAATCTCGCCCCGATTTCACACCTCACGACATAACCACATGGCGAAGCGTTCCCTGGCAAAACTGAATACCGGCGACTTGAGCGGAAAACGCGTTCTTGTGCGGGTCGATTTCAACGTGCCTCTGAACGACGCCGGTGCGATCACAGACGACACCCGCATCCGTGCAGCACTGCCAACGATCCATGACCTGATTGGCAAAGGCGCCAAGGTGATCTTGGCGGCTCACTTCGGCCGTCCTAAAGGTCAGGTCAACGACAAAATGCGCCTCACCCCAGTAGCAGCTCGTTTAAGCGAGCTGCTCAGCAAGCCTGTCACCAAAACCGACAGCTGCATCGGACCTGACGCCGAAGCCAAGGTGAACGCCATGGCCAACGGCGATGTGGTTCTGCTCGAGAACGTGCGCTTCTTTGCTGAAGAAGAAAAGAACGATCCCGCCTTCGCGGAGAAGCTCGCCGGCCTTGCCGACGTTTATGTGAATGATGCCTTTGGTGCTGCCCACCGTGCCCATGCCTCTACGCAAGGCGTCACCAAGTTCCTCAAGCCTTCCGTCGCTGGCTTCTTGATGGAGAAGGAACTTCAGTACCTCCAAGGTGCGGTGGATGAGCCCAAGCGTCCTTTGGCTGCGATCGTTGGCGGCTCCAAGGTGAGTAGCAAGATCGGCGTCCTTGAATCCTTGATCGACAAGTGCGACAAGGTGCTGATCGGCGGTGGCATGATTTTCACCTTCTACAAAGCACGCGGCCTGGCTGTCGGCAAGAGCCTCGTGGAAGAAGACAAGCTCGAACTGGCCAAAGAATTGGAAGCCAAAGCAAAGGCCAAGGGCGTTGAGCTGCTGCTCCCCACCGATGTTTTGCTCGCCGACAACTTCGCTCCTGATGCCAACAGCCAAGTGGCAGACGTCACAGCGATTCCCGACGGCTGGATGGGACTCGACATCGGTCCTGATGCGATCAAGGTGTTCCAAGCAGCCCTGGCTGATTGCAAAACCGTGATCTGGAACGGCCCCATGGGCGTGTTCGAGTTCGACAAGTTCGCGGCAGGAACCAACGCCATCGCCACCACCCTGGCTGAAATCGGTGGAAAAGGCTGCTGCACGATCATTGGTGGTGGTGACTCCGTGGCCGCCGTTGAGAAAGCAGGCCTGGCCGAGAAGATGTCGCACATCTCCACCGGTGGTGGCGCCAGCCTCGAGCTGCTGGAAGGCAAGGTGCTTCCTGGCGTCGCCGCACTTGACGACGCCGCTTGATTCAAGACGCAACACCACTCGGCTGATCGATCAGCTGAACTCAGGGCCGTTCCAATTGGAGCGGCCTTTTTTCTGAAATCTTCGCCTCTCTGACCTAGGCGGAAGTCCCAATCGCTGCCGCTCGGCCGTCATGGCAGCGCGTGCCTCCCGAAACAGTTCACGTCGGCCTTGGCGTTGCTCCTGCTTACACACCCGAAAGGCATCGATGGTGTTGGCCGATTGCATACAGCGTTGCTTGGCTGCCAACAAAGCCATTTGCTGGTCAATACTGCTCAACTGCCAACGGCGCCGCACCTCAAACAACTGCTGCTTTTGCGCATCCGTGAGCGTTGATTGAGCCGCTCGGGACTTCATTGGAGACTCAGCCCA
This sequence comes from Synechococcus sp. ChBW.bin.23, assembly GCA_037620855.1. Taxonomy (GTDB): domain Bacteria; phylum Cyanobacteriota; class Cyanobacteriia; order PCC-6307; family Cyanobiaceae; genus Synechococcus_C. The sequence goes on from JASJLK010000028.1 coordinate 11,471, forward strand.
GCCTGTGCCTGGGTGAAGTGCTGCAGCAGCCAGTGCAGCACAGGGAATCACCAGGTAACGCTTCCAATGCTTAAAAATGATCATATGGATCCGTTAGGAGACTCATCCATGCTGTAAGAGGTGCTCGGTCAAGATCTGACCCACATGGGCCTCAAGCATGACCAGATCTAACCAGGACGCTTGAGCAAAGACGCTCGACTGCGATGCGTGGATGCGATGCCTGGAAAAATGAATCAGCTGTCGACCACCCAGGAGCACACCCACTCTGAAACTCGCCAATGACCAACGTCCACCCCTGAATCCGCCCGCTGCGGTGGCCATGGTGGGGCTCGGCGCTCTGGGTTTACCCATCGCCATCAATCTGCGACGCGCCGGCTACAGGCTCAACGTCCACACCCGCAGCCGCTCAGCGGAATCGGCAGCAGAACTCGTGGATGATCAAGGCCCCACGGTGACCTCCAGTAGTTCGCCGGATGAGGCCACATACGGCTGTGGGGTCCTACTGATTTGCGTCAGCGATGACTCCGCAGTGCAAAACGTTCTTTGGGGAGAGAACGGGGCCGGCTTTGCACTCAAACCAGGAAGCTTGGTGATCGATTGCTCCACGATCGCGCCAGCCACAGCGGAAGCGATGGCCAAGCGGCTAGCGGAACGCAACGTGCACTACATCGATGCTCCTGTGACAGGCGGCACGGAGGGCGCCAAGGCCGGAACACTCACCGTGCTCTGTGGTGGCGAAGCCAAGGCGCTGGAGCAGGCTCGTCCGCTATTGGAGGTGATCGGTAGCTCGATCCATCATTTCGGGGCCGTTGGCAGCGGCCAACAGGTGAAGGCGGTGAACCAGGTCTTGGTGGCCGGAAGCTATGCCGCTGTCGCAGAAGCGATCGCCCTGGGGCAACATCTCCAGCTCCCCATGGAGCAGGTTGTGGCGGCACTAGTTGGAGGAGCTGCAGGATCGTGGGCCCTGCAACATCGTTCTGCCGCCATGCTTGCCGATCAATACCCGCTCGGCTTCAAGCTCGCTCTCCATCACAAGGATCTGAAGATTGCGCTTGCCGCAGCCAAAGAACAGCAGTTGGAACTACCGCTGACCCAATTGGTTCTCAAACAAGAGTCGGAGCTCATGCAACAGGGACTCGGAAACGCCGATGTGTCCTCCCTAAGGCGCTGCTACCCAGCTCATCCCGATTAAGGCTGGAGCTGACCCTTGTCATCCACCACACGCACCTGCTTGCTCACACTCACCACTCCCTCGGGATGTACCAACAAGGCAGCCCAGGTTTGGATGCCTGGCTTGAACGGAGCTTGAACAGACTTAAAAAGGCCGCCCCCACCGAGGGGCTGGAGCTGGATATCTGGACTTTCTTGCCCCAACACCTGCTCGGGAGTGAGCGCGATCAAACCACCCGCTAACAAAGCATCACCTAAGGGCTTTTCCACCACCACATCCACGTCGTACCGACTTCCCGTGAGCACACTGTCGGGAATGAGCAAACTGATCGGCAATGACTCCTTGGCACTAGTCATCACCGATTGATCGCTGAGAACTTCCTGGTTGGCGATCAAGCCGCTCTCGGTGGTCACCGCAAGACGCTGATTCGCATAAAAGGAAAAACTCAAACCGTCCTGCTGGCGTCTACCGCTCACAGCGATCTGCATGGTTGAGCGACCATCTGATGTGGGAGTACCGGGCCTCACCGACCAGTTCAGCTGCGGGAAACGGCTGCTGAACTGGCGGTAACGCTCCCCCAAGCCACCAAATTGCTCAGACGTAAATAGAGACTTCAACGCTGCAACATTGCCTTCCGACTGATTAAGGGCGACTTCCAAGCGCTCACTCAAATCAACCGGAGCCTGGGTCACAGCCCGACTGGACAAGGGCAATGCGAGGGCGGAGCCAAGCAGCAATGACACCAACGAGGTACGGAGAGCCCGAGACATAAAGACATCCCCTGAATCCAACTAAGTTAGGCCCTCTTTCTCGTCCCGCTCGACCTCATGCCTCGGCTTCTTGTTGCTGCCAGTGGCACCGGAGGGCACTTGTTTCCAGCCCTCTCCGTTGCTGATGCCCTGCCGGAGCCATGGAGCGTGCGCTGGGTGGGTGTTCCCGACCGCCTGGAAACAAGCCTGGTTCCAGGCCGTTATCCCCTCACCACAGTCAAGGCCGGTGGATTGCAAGGACGAGGACTGCGCAAACTCATCCAACTGATCCAATTGCTGGCCGCAAGCGGCAGCATCCGCCGCCTGATCCAACGGGAACGCATCGATGCTGTCTTCACCACCGGCGGATACATTGCTGCACCAGCAATCCTGGCGGCACGGTGGTGCGGCATCCCCGTGGTGCTTCATGAATCCAATGCAATTCCCGGCCGGGTCACACGCTTACTTGGACGCTTTTGCACCCGTGTTGCCGTGGGCCTTGAAGCTGCCGCACCACGCATCCCTGGCTGCCGCGCAGTCGTGACCGGCACCCCAGTACGGGCTGCTTTTCTCCAACAACATGCCCTACCGACGTGGGTGCCTCAGGGCAATGGCCCCCTGCTTGTGGTGATCGGCGGAAGCCAGGGCGCTTTGGGGCTGAATCGGATGACACGAGTGTTCTTCCCTTCCCTGCTCAGCAGCGGCTGCCGTGTGGTGCATCTCACCGGCAGCAATGACCCCGATGTGGGTTGCATCGAACATCCACTGCTGGTGGAGCGACCGTTCAGCGATGAGATTCCGGCCTTGCTCCAACACGCCGACCTCGCGATCAGCAGAGCCGGTGCCGGCAGCTTGAGTGAACTGGCCGTGAGCGGAACACCCACCGTGCTGGTGCCCTTCCCCCAAGCCGCCGATCACCATCAAGATGCCAATGCGGTGTGTGCTGCAGCGGTCGCCGCTGCTGTGATCGTGCATCAACACGACCCCAGCGAGACGACACTTCGCGACACGGTCTGGCGCCTACTCGGATCCAGATTTCAAGGAAGCGATCCAGGCGCCGACCTACTTCCTGAGATGGGGCAGGCCATGCGGGAGCTTGGCGTGGAGGATGCGGATCAGAAGCTGGTGGCCCTGCTCGAAGGCCTATTGGCTTAAGCGCGCTGGAGCGCGCGAAGGATGCGTTGATTCCCCCGCCGATCTTGCAGACCAATGCGCAACCAACGCTCCCCCAACCCTTGGAAAGAACGGCAATCCCTCAGCAAAATGCCGTCGAGCGCTAGACGCTCGCGCAGCTCAAGCAAAGACTGCTCTCCTTGAATCAGCAGATAGTTGGCAGCTGAGGGGTAGGCCTTAAATCCAGGAATGGCATCGAGTTGCGCCCGAAACCATGTGCCTTCTTTTTGCACCCACTGCTGAACGCGCTGTTGCCAACGCTGCAAGCCAACCGGATCGTTCATCACAGCCACTCCAGCAGCAATCGCCAAACCATTCACCGGCCAGGGATCTCTCCATCCATGCCATCGCTGCAAACGATCCGGTGCCGCAACGGCGTAGCCAAGCCGCAAGCCCGCAATCGCAAACAATTTCGTGAGACTGCGGATCACCACAAGATTGGGATGGTCGGCCACCAAGGGCAGTAACGACTGACCTTCACCCCCTGGCACCAGAGGCAGAAAGGCCTCATCACAGATCACCAGCGCGCATCGAGCTAGCAATGGTTCCAATGAACAACGGCTCCAAAGCTGACCGGTGGGGTTGTGGGGATTGGTGATCCAAACCACCTCGCTCGTCTCCTTCAAGTCACCCAACGGGAATGGTTGAGGCCAGCAATTTCCCCACTCCAAGGGCAAAGGAAACTCCTCGATCGCGCCGCCCCAACAAGCCAAAGCGCGGGAATAGTCGGCAAATCCAGGTTGAGGCAAAGCATTGAGACCAGCGGCGGTTCCATCACGAGCCGCCCATGTGAATAACTCTGCGGCCCCATTCCCTCCCAGCACATGATCAGGATCCACTCCATGCCATGACGCAATCGCTGAGCGCAAATCAGCCTGAGCGCGGTCGGGATAGTCACGCAGCGCCTGGCCCTGAATCGCAGCGGAGAGAGCTCTACGCAGCGCGCGAGGGGGACGAAACGGCACCAACGAGGCGCTGGCATCGAGCAACTGGGATGGCTTCATCCCAAGCCGTCGGGCTTCCTGGCTGAGATTGCCTCCATGGGGAGGAAGGCCGTTACTCACGCCGACTGGTGCTGGATTCACCCATCCTGCCCAGCCATCCGTCACCGCCAACCTTCTCCTCCATGGTCGACGAAGACCGAGAAGGCCGATACAACGCAGTACAACCAAGCAAGCCCACGTGTTGAATCCGTCTCGATGGATGCCCTTGCTGGGTGTATTGCTGATCGCCAGCCCCATGCAAGCCGAGAGCATGGATGACCTCATCAAGGTGCTCCAGGACGGTGATTGCCGCAACTGCCGCCTGGCCGATGCCGACCTTGTGCATGCCGATCTACGGGATGCCGACCTACGGGATGCGCGATTACAGCGAGCCAATCTCGGCGAAGCTCAATTGGATGGGGCTGACTTGCGCGGGGCCAATCTCAGTTTCACCAGCTTGCGCGGGGCCTCCCTCCGAGGCGCCAATCTCGAAGGCAGCATCTTGCATGGCACCGACTTGCGATATGCCGATCTAAGTGGCGCTCGCCTAAGCCAAAACTCCCTGGGAGAGGCACATTGGCAAGGCGCTACAGGCATTAGTCGAGGCATTCAAAGCCACGCCTCTCTGCACAATGCTGGGGTCGAAGCCGCACAAGCTGGACGCTGGTCGACCGCAGAACAATTATTTAGCTACGCAATTCATAGCCGACCGGAAGAGCCTCTGAGCTGGGTAGCCCGCGGCATCAGCCGTAGCGAACAAGCCAAAGATGACATTGCAGCAGCTGATTTCCGCTATGCAGCATCTCTTTATGCACAAAGCGGCCAAAAAAAAGTGGTTGAACAACTCCAAACAGCAGCAGACGGGGTTCAGAACCGTCGCACTAAAGGCTCCCAGTCGCCCTCAGGGAACGGATGGGGAGGACAAATTCTCAATGGAATTACTTCCTTGGCTCAAACTCTTGCCCCCCTTGCCATGAAAGCCTTAATCCCAATGGGGCTTTAAATTTATAAAAAATCAAATACCCGAGCCAGTAAGTTGACGCGCAGCAGGAAGTGAAGGCTGATAGCCATAGCCATACTGACCTCCTTCCTGATCATCAATAATTCGAGGAGAAACCAAAATTACTAGTTCGCGCTTCTCTTTTTTCCCACCTGATTGCCTAAAAAACTGACCAATGATAGGTATATCACCAAGAATGGGCCATTTTCGAACCACTTCCGTATCTTGATCAGAAATTACACCCGTCAATATCAGCGTTTGACCATCTCTAACCCTAACGCTACCAGTATCCAATCTTCGCAAGCTGAGGATACTTCTTGTCCCACAACCTTGAATTATTTCCGAACCAGTTACAGCCGAAATTGCCGGAGAGAGAGA
>JASJLK010000029.1:0-31025 GCA_037620855.1 Synechococcus sp. ChBW.bin.23
GCACCTAGAGCCGCCTTTGCCTTTATGGCGGTAGTACTGGCAGAACCGTGCATATCGCCTGGAACAGCCTTTCAGGCTTGATGCCAATTGCAGGAAACTGGGGTGCCACTCGCTGATGCCATCACACTCCAACCTTCCGTAATGCCCGTAATTGGAATAGGGGTCATAAAACCCTTTCCTGATTCCTGCTGCCTTTGGGTTGGCGTGGATATACCGCAATGTATTCAGTACTCGTCTGTGATCTTTTGGTGCAATCGCTGTGGCGTAATACCGAGCCTCCCACAAGTGCCCGCAACGACCAGAAAGGCGGTTTAGTGCCATCGCTGAATACCAGCCAATCCAATGCATCAGCTTTGGTAATTCACTTGCATCATCAGGTCTGATTAGCAAGTGCAAATGATTAGCCATCAGGCACACCGCATACAAGCGATGAGGCACCTTCTGCTTGGCTTTATCCAGCACTGCTAACAGCACATCACGCCGCAAGCCTTTGGCAATCAAAAACTGACGGCTATTGCACCTGAGCGTGATATGAAAAGAGTGGCCTGCTGGTAGATAGCGCGGTTGACGTGACATGTCTTGACCAAGGTTCTATGCCATTATTGAAAAGATGCTAATGATGAGTTTTAAAAGTTAAATGGTAAGTAGCACCAAACGCTTTAAGCAGCATCACCAAGCTGTTTGCACTGAACTCGATGGCGATATAGCTTTATTTCAAAGCAACACCTGCGACTATCTTGTCCTTAACGAGACAGGCTCAGCTATTTGGAATGCACTCAAGACTCAGCCAACACTGACTGAACTCTGCAAGCATTTACAGGGCGAATATGAAGTCACTTCAGATGAATGCAAGTCCTCTATTGAAACTTGGCTGGAAGCTGCCTTAGAAAAGAAAGTGATTGCCGTGGTTGATGATTAAAACGAGAAATGTGTTTTGAGCTTTCTTACCCAAATTTCACCACCAAGTTGATTTCCTCCAAGCATTTGGAAGCCAAGGCGTGCAAAATAACGGCGCATTGATGCTTTCTGCAAGCCAGGATTAATGTTTTCAGACAGTAATACTTTTGCTCGATGATCACGCTTTTCTACTTCACGATCAAACCCTTGAAGGAATGTCCTAAAGAGCTGATTCGCCAAACGTTCATAGCTTAAGTTTATTGTCAGATGCCGGGCTGTTGGCGTGATGTACATCCGCTGAAAGTAGGCATGGGTTCCGAGTCCTAGTGAGTCTTCTAGCTCTCGTAATACGACAAATACAATGCCGTTAATCGCGCCTGTTTGATCACGTGAAATTGCGGCTGGCTGACGCGAAATAGGCTTTTTGAACAGATCCATTTGCTTTAAGCCATCGCTGTTTCTTGATGCAATTCTGAAAGATCTTAATTCTTCTTGATATGCATTTCCATGCTGGCCCCAGAAAGCTCTCAACTCAAGTTTCAGCTGATCATTCACCTCTCCAAATACAAATTCAATTCGATGATTAGTCAACTTCTGGACCCTCATATTCAAAGCGCTTCATCGCTTCAGACAATCCGTTTGCTAGTCGCTTTCGCTGCTCAATTGAAAGTTGTTCTGCTCCTTCTCCGGTACGACCTGAGCGAAAGAACCGCTCACAACCGGCAGGTTTTTCTGCAAAGCCATCAACATCTTCCTCCAATTTCTTTAGTCGATCGATGGAGGTGTTTTCTAAAGCCTGATTAATGAGTTTTGAGTCAGTAGGAAGCCCTAAAAAGGTTGCTAATTCAGTGAATATTTCTGATCCTTTCGATAGCATATCTTCATAGCGCATGATCAAGACTGGTAGCTGAGTTTGATCAGCCCAAGAGCGCACATGTTGATCCCAGCGGCCCATGTATTGACGCACCTGGTGGCCGCCAAAGCGTTCCCCTGACACCAGCGCAGCACTTGGATCCAGTAGGGAATCAACGCATCGATCCAGCGGCCATGAGAAGAAGTGACTGAGTGATACGGCCACATCTTCTGGGTGGCGCAGGATATAAACAACTCCAGAGCAACCTGTTGTACTCACCACCGGGCGTCCACGGGAATCAGGCGACTTGAATGCATCATGCACTTTATGAAAGCGCTCTCCTTCTGCGAATAGCCATGCACTGGCACCAGCACGTCCGCGCATGGGATCAAGTTCACTAAAACTTAGATCACAACTATTGATTCCTAATTGATCGTCCAGCCAAAGCCTTGATGAGGCAATCGCTCCAGTTTCAATATCTTGATTGAGGTTTAATTCTTCTCCAGGATTGTCTCCTGCTAACCTCATTAATTCAGTGATAAAAACCCTGCACCAGGTGTTGCCTGATTTTGGATACGAGGCCAGATACCAGTAGCTGTGATCTTCAGTCATTGCTTGCGTCCTCTTCTTTACTCTCTTTGCGCTGTTGCATCGACTCGGGTTGCATCAGGTCCACCTTCTTTAGGCTTTCGGCCATTGCTTTGATTCCATCTGGAACAATCAAGGCATGCAATGGAACTGTTCGAGCTAGTGCAGCTGCCTGCATAAACAGCTGCGCTTCTGCGTCCATTCCTCGATACATTCTGGCGTGAAAGGCTTGGTTACGCAGGCGCATTAAGGCAGTTGTCTGTGAGAAATTGCGTGAAGCCTTGAGAGAAATTTTCTCCTTTTCATCTTCTGCCTCAGTGTCATCCTCTTTACCTGAATCCTCTTTGGCACGATTTAAGGCATAGATCAGCCGTAATGGTGTTGGCTGTGGCATGCAAGTTAACTCTTCAGTTAGCAATGCATATCGCTTAAGTCCCTTCCTTACAGGTGGTAGCTGCGCACAATTCAAATCCAGAGCAACAGCAGCGTCATACCAGAGCTTGAGTTGATGCATCCCTGGCTGAACTATCCCATCACTGCCAACGGCAACTAGCTCACTACTGAGTAAGTGCCACCCTTCCTGCAGTAAACACCAGGCCAGGGTGGACTTTCCTGCAGCTGGATGACCCAAAAGCAGAATGGCCTCACCGTCACGCTCCAGAGCTGTTCCGTGCAAAACCAATGCACCACGCTGGATCGCTAAGGCTCCAAGCCCACTGGTGACAGCAAACGTGCGGATGTCGCGGTCGCTAACGCTGTCGTCCCAGCGCTGCCATTCCAAACGCTCACCACCAGTGGCACGAAACCAGCCAATGCCTTCAAGTTCTAGGCGCCAATCCTGGGGTGCTAACTGCAGTATTGGCGTGCTGTGAGGGCTCGGCTCAAGGCTGGGCCATTGCTCATGATCTCCCTGTTGGATTTGCACCAGCGCATTACTGGTCGATTCAGAGACGGTCAGTTCAGGTAAAACCAAATCACTGCTGATCTCTGCCCCAAGGGCGCAATAGCGATGAGGTTTAATCAACGAAATAGTGAGGTTTCATGGAGTCTCTCGTGATTAGGCCTGAGCTGGCAAGAACTCACTGAAATGCCTCTTGATCCAGGCGAAGAGTCTTCTCTTGCAGCGCTTACCCAAATGGCTGAGGAACCAAGCAAGACACCGGCAGAAGCGTTATCCCGGTTGATGGCAAAACAGTTTCTCCGCCGAAAAGGTGGCGGAGAGTTGTTTTGTGAGGGGGGTCGATGAAAGAGTTGACCTCCAAAGTAATGTTGGATAGCAGGCAATTATTTGTAACAGGTTGTCTTCTCTATCGGGTTAATTTCTAGGGCAGGCATGTCGATAATATTTGCAAAGCTCAAGGAAAACATTAATTCACCCTTCCTTTAGTCACAAACTTGCAAAATACAATTTTAAATCACTAATTACACATTAAACAAAAATTCCATCACATCACCCTCGGCCACCAGATAGTCCTTCCCTTCACTGCGCAACCATCCCTTATTTCGAGCTTCAGGAAGTGAGCCAGCCTCCAGCAACTTCTCCCAACCGATGGTTTGAGCACGGATGAATCCACGTTCAAAATCAGTGTGAATCACCCCTGCTGTTTGCGGTGCAGTCATCCCGGCACGGAATGTCCATGCCCGCGTTTCTTTTTCACCAGTTGTGAAATATGTGCGCAAACCCAACAAGCGATAGGTGGCACGAATGAGACTGCGCAAGCCTCCTTCACTCACGCCAAGACCCTGCAAATAATCAGCGCATTCTTGAGCACCTAACTCGACCAACTCGGCCTCCACCTGCGCTGAAATGCGCACGGACTCAGCACCTTCTTTCTCTGCAAGGGCCGCAACTTCCTCGCAGTAGCCATTGCCCGCAGCCAAATCATCTTCGCTCACATTGGTGGCATAAATAATCGGCTTAGCGGTGAGCAGTCCAAGCGGCTTGATCATCAAAGCCTCTTCATCCGTCAGCTCGATGCTGCGAGCTGCACCCCCGGCTTCGAGCACCTCTTGGATGCGCGCAAGCGCCTCATCTTCCACCTGCGCTTCTTTACTAGTGCGCTTTTGCTTCTTCAGCCGCTCACGCCGCTTCTCGATCTGAGAGAGATCAGCCAAGCCAAGTTCAAGATTGATCACCTCTGCATCGCGAGCAGGCCCCACCGATCCAGACACGTGAATGACGTCATCGTCTTCAAAGCAACGCACCACGTGAACAATCGCGTCGACCTCACGAATATTGGAGAGGAACTTATTGCCCAAGCCTTCGCCTTGACTGGCACCCTTCACCAAACCGGCGATATCTACGAACTCCATCCGTGTAGGGATCAGCTCTTTGCTCTTGCTGAGGTCAGAGAGCTTCTGGAGGCGGTCATCGGGAACCGCCACCGTTCCCACATTCGGCTCAATGGTGCAGAACGGAAAGTTCGCAGCCTGAGCCTGCGCGTTGGCCACGAGGGCATTGAACAAGGTGGATTTGCCGACATTGGGCAATCCGACGATTCCAGCTTTAAGCATGTGGGCAAATCTATCCACCGACCCTCAACCGCTTCTGGGTCCAACAACCCCAAGAAGAACACGATTACGTATCGTCATCGTTACCGTGACGTGAAAATTCCCAGCTGGAGCGTCAATTCACCAACACGCAAGCGAGACTATGTGTGAAGTTCTGATACAAGCGGTGTCATGGTCAGCCAACAACGGCAAACCCCATTACCCGCAAAGGACCATGACTTGACCTCTCTCACTCGCCTCAGCGGAGATCGACGACGTCGCAAACGCTTGGTCGTTGCTGGTGTGGTGGCAGCTGTTGTGGGCGGTGGAAGTTTGTTTTGGTTGATGAACAGCAGTCGCAGCGGAAGTCGCGACCTATCCGATTACACCGTTAAAGCCTCCCGTGGATCCCTGCCTGGTGTGATCACTGCAAGTGGCGAGTTAGAAGCGATTCGTCGCGTCAACGTGAGCCCAAAAAATCAGGGGCTACTCGAAGACTTGCTCGTTGATGAAGGAGCCCGCGTGGAGAAAGGCCAGGTGCTTGCCCGAATGGACCAGGGTGACTTTCAAGACCGTCTGGACGAGCTCTTCGCTTTGGCACGTCAAGCCAAAGCCGACTACGACGCCAAAGCGTCTGACTACAAACGACGTCAGTCGTTATTCGCAAGTGGTGTGATTAGCGCAGCAGATAGAGATGATTATCGAGCCCGTTACCTCAGCAGCAAAGCTAATTTTGAAGCGTCCCAGGAAAGAATCCAACAACGAAACATAGAAGGCGGTGAACTGTTAATCAGGGCTCCATTCAGCGGGGTGATCACAGAGCGCTATGCCGAACCAGGCTCATTCGTGACGCCCACTACCGCAGCGTCTTCCTCAGCAGGCGCCACCAGCTCTTCGATTGTTGAGCTGTCCCAGGGCCTTGAAGTCACTGCAAAAGTGCCAGAAAGCGACATCGGCCGGATCAAAATCGGACAAGTCGCAAACGTCCGCGTTGATGCGTTCCCTGATCAAAGCTTTGCCGCTGAAGTTCGCGACATCGCACCGCGCGCCGAGAAAACCAACAACGTGATCTCGTTCGAGGTGGAACTCACTCTTGTTAATCCGCCTCCGATCCTGCGCATCGGCATGACGGCAGACGTGAACTTTCAAACCGGACGCACCGCAGCAAGCACCTTGGTGCCAACCGTGGCGATCGTGACGGAGGATGGCAAACCAGGCGTGTTGTTGGTGGGCAAGAACGATCAACCCACATTCCAGGCCATCGAACTTGGCTCTAGCGGCGGCAGCCAGAGTGCGATTCTCTCCGGAGTGAAACCTGGAACCCAGGTATTCATCGACTTGCCGCCCTGGGCAAAACAACGCGACTAATCCAGCCCACCCCTGCCGAAACCCATGAGTCCCACCTCCGATCAACCCCTGCTTCTGCTGGTAGACGGACACTCACTGGCGTTCCGTAGTTTTTACGCCTTCAGCAAAGGCGGTGAGGGTGGACTGGCCACCAAAGATGGAATTCCTACGAGCGTGACCTATGGATTTCTCAAGGCCCTGCTCGATAACTGCAAAGGGCTGAAGCCCAATAGTGTGACGATCGCCTTCGATACAGCTGAACCCACCTTCCGCCACAAGGCAGATCCCAACTACAAAGCCCATCGCGACGTTGCACCCGCTCACTTCTTCCAAGACCTTGAGCAGCTCCAAGAGATTCTGAAGACGCAGCTTCAACTCCCTCTCTGCCTGGCCCCGGGCTTTGAAGCCGACGATGTGCTCGGCACCCTGGCCAACCGCGCAGCGGCGGATGGGTGGGGCGTGCGCATTCTCAGCGGAGATCGCGACCTCTTCCAACTGGTGGACGACAGCCGCAACATCGCTGTCCTTTATATGGGCGGCGGGCCCTATGCCAAAAGTAGTGGCCCCACCTTGATCGATGAAGCAGGCGTGCAAGCCAAGCTCGGCGTGGCTCCCACCAAGGTGGTTGAACTCAAAGCTCTCACCGGAGATAGCTCCGACAACATCCCTGGCGTGAAGGGAGTGGGACCCAAAACAGCGATCAGCCTGCTGAAAGACAACAACGATCTCGATGGGGTCTACAGGGCCCTAGCCGAAGTGGAAAAGGAGGGGCCAAAAGCGAGTCGGGGCGCCATTAAAGGTGCACTGAAAGCCAAACTTGCCAACGACAAAGACAATGCCTACCTGTCAAGGCACCTGGCTGAAATCCTGGTGGACATTCCGCTGCCAGAGGAGCCCAACCTCGACCTAGGCAGTGTTGACGGTGATGGACTGAGTCAGCGTCTGCAGGAGCTCGAGCTGAACAGCCTGATCCGTCAGGTCCCCAACTTTGTGGCCACCTTTTCAAGCGGTGGTTTAGCGGCTAATGCCCACCTTCTCGCCACAGCGGAGGAGCCACGCACCGCCAAGACTGGATCCAAAACAACAGACGGGTCCAAAGCAACGGCCGCAGCTGAACCATCAGGGCACGAGGCGACATCCGAGACGACATCCGCCGCTGATACCAGCCAAACCCAACCGGTCTTACTACCCGGGCTCGTTCAAACCCCTGATCAACTCGGAGCACTGATCACGCAGTTAATGAACTGCCGTGATCCCCTAGCCCCAGTTGCCCTCGACACAGAAACCACCGATCTCAATCCATTCCGCGCTCAGCTCGTCGGCATCGGCGTTTGTTGGGGAGCTAACGCTGGTGATCTGGCTTACATCCCGGTGAGTCATCAAGGCGATCCGACTCCAGAGCAATTGCCTCTGGAAACGGTGCTGCAAGCCTTTGCTCCTTGGTTGGCCAGTGGCGAGCACCCAAAAGCACTTCAGAACGCCAAATACGACCGTTTGATTCTGTTGCGACATGGCTTACCGCTTGCTGGCGTTGTGATGGACACCCTGCTGGCTGATTACCTCAGGGATGCGGCAGCGAAACACGGCCTCGATGTGATGGCCGATCGCGATTACGGCATTCGTCCCACCCTGTTCAGTGATCTGGTGGGCAAAGCCAAAGACGGCAAGGCCAGTACTTTCTCTGAGGTGCCTCTGGAAGCAGCAGCTCAGTACTGCGGCATGGATGTGCATCTCACCCGCAAACTCGCGGTCGACCTCAACAAACAACTGGAAGCATTAGGCCCCCAGCTTCCGGAATTGCTCAGCAAGGTTGAGCTGCCCCTTGAGCCCGTTCTGGCCGTCATGGAAGCCACAGGCATTCGCATCGATGTGGCCTACCTAGCGGGGCTCTCCTCAGAGATCGGTGCCACTCTCGAACAACTGGAATCGAAAGCCAAAGAAGTTGCAGAGGTGGATTTCAACCTCGCGTCCCCTAAACAACTTGGTGAATTGCTATTCAACACGCTCGGGCTGGACCGCAAAAAATCACGTCGCACCAAAACCGGATACAGCACCGATGCCACCGTGCTCGAGAAGCTGGAACAAGATCACCCCGTTGTGCCCCTCGTGCTTGAACATCGGGTGCTGAGCAAATTAAAGAGCACCTATGTGGATGCCTTGCCCCAATTGGTGGAAGCGGAAACCGGACGGGTCCACACCGATTTCAACCAGGCGGTGACCGCTACAGGCCGGCTGAGCAGCAGCAACCCCAACCTGCAGAACATTCCTGTTCGAACCAAGTTTTCCAGAAGAATTCGTAAGGCGTTTCTGCCCCAAGACGGCTGGAAATTACTCAGCGCCGATTATTCCCAAATCGAACTTCGCATCCTCACGCATCTATCCGGAGAAGAGGTCCTGCAACAGGCCTATCGCGATGGAGACGATGTGCATGCCCTCACCGCTCGCTTGCTTCTCGACAAAGACGAGGTGTCGGCCGACGAACGACGGTTAGGCAAAACCATCAATTTCGGCGTGATTTATGGCATGGGTGCCCAGCGCTTTGCGCGCGAAACAGGCGTGAGCCAAAGCGAGGCCAAAGACTTTTTGATCAAATACAAACAGCGCTATCCCAAGGTGTTCGCTTTTCTTGAACTTCAAGAACGTCTCGCCCTCAGTCAGGGCTATGTGGAAACCATTTTGGGGCGCAGGCGGCCTTTCCACTTCGACCGCAATGGGCTTGGCCGCCTCAGCGGCATGGATCCACTCGAGATCAATTTGGAAGTGGCGCGACGCGGCGGGATGGAAGCGCAACAACTTCGAGCAGCGGCTAACGCTCCCATCCAGGGTTCCAGTGCCGACATCATCAAGCTAGCGATGGTTCAGCTTCAAGCAGAGCTGGAAAGCAAAAATTTGCCAGCCAGACTTCTTCTACAAGTGCATGATGAACTCGTGCTCGAAACAGAACCAGAGGCGCTTGCCGTTGTTGAGGAACTCGTGGTTCAAACCATGAAGAACGCCATCCATCTATCTGTTCCCTTAGAGGTTGAAACAGGAAGTGGAGCCAATTGGATGGAATGCAAATAATCGGACAAAAAGAGACCTAAATACTGTTATCTAAACCAAGAGATAATAAAACTGCAAAATGCAATAGATCAATCTGCTTGAATCATAGACAGAATTTGAATTATTTTTTTAGTAAAATTTTCAATACCAAAAAGACATCGAATGGAAAAGCATGCATGCTTGCAAGCTATGCATCCACTTCAGCCCCATCAGTCTGAATCTTGCGATTCGATCGCCTGAGCTCAAACACCAGCTCGGATTACCATCCACTACAGGTTTTTGGTCTGCGCTGGCAGGCATCAACCGTGATTTGATTCCCCTTTTTGAGCCTGATGTCTTCCCTGCGGTTTACCAACACCATCACCCGCCGCACGGAACCCTTTCTCCCACTTAAACCAGGAGAAGTCAGCATTTATTGCTGTGGGGTCACGGTCTATGACCTCTGCCATCTCGGTCATGCCCGCAGCTACATCAACTGGGATGTTTTACGTCGCTACTTGATCTGGCGCGGCTACGCAGTGACGTTCGTTCAAAATTTCACCGACATTGACGACAAGATCCTCAAGCGTGCTGCTGAAGAATCCTCATCGATGGATGAGGTGAGCGAGCGAAACATCGATGCCTTTCATCAGGACATGGATGCTCTTGGGATTTTGCGGCCTGACCGCATGCCCCGCGCCACCCGCTGTCTCGACAGCATCCGTGGCTTAATCGCAGAGCTTGAAGCCAAAGGTGCGGCCTACTCCGCAGATGGAGATGTCTATTTCGCCGTGATGAAGCACGCGGGCTACGGGAAGCTCAGCGGTCGAGACATCAATCAGCAACAGGAGAATGCTGCGGGTCGCGTCGCCGATGCCGAAGAAGCACGTAAACGACACCCCTTTGATTTCGCCCTTTGGAAACGCGCAAAAGTCGATGAGCCAAGCTTTCCTTCCCCCTGGGGCGACGGACGGCCCGGATGGCACATCGAATGTTCGGCGATGGTTCGTGAAGAACTCGGCGACACCATAGACATCCATCTCGGCGGAGCTGATTTGGTATTTCCCCATCATGAAAATGAGATCGCCCAGTCGGAAGCAGCCACAGGATCTGAACTAGCGCGGGTTTGGCTGCACAACGGCATGGTGAATGTGGGTGGAGAAAAGATGAGCAAATCACTCGGCAACTTCACCACCATTCGCGCCCTTCTAGAAAGCGGACTCTCCGCGATGGCCCTGCGTCTATTTGTTTTGCAGGCCCACTACCGCAAGCCCCTGGACTTCACCCCCGAAGCGCTGGAAGCAGCAACCACAGGGTGGAAAGGATTGAATGCCGCGCTCAAGCTGGGGGAATCCCATGCTGCCGCCTTGGGATGGGGCGATCAGACGGCCCTCAGAGTGGAAGCGGTCAAAGCTGGACTGAACGCAAATGGCCCCTTTGAAGACCTTGAGCAACGGTTCGTCGCTGCCATGAACGATGACCTCAACAGCTCTGGTGCCCTAGCTGTGCTGTTTGAGCTCGCCCGTCCGCTCAGGGGCTTAGCCAACCGACTGGATCGAGGTGACCAGCCTGATCAGCCAGCCAATGAGCTGAACGAACAGCACACACGCTGGATGGTGTTGCGCGAACTCGCCGCTGTTCTCGGTCTACGCAGCGAAAACGACGACTCCAAACCATCAGACAACGGTTCCGTCGATGCGCAAGCGATTGAGCAGGCGATTGCCGATCGCAAAGCAGCAAAACAAGCGAAAAACTATCAAGAAGCCGATCGCATCCGCAAGACCCTCAGCGAGCAAGGCATTGAACTCATCGATAAGCCAGGTGGACTCACCGATTGGAGAATGATCTAACGCTCCTTCCCAGCCATCATTGCTTCAATCTTGCGAATGCGTTCCATGGTGGTGATCCAGAGCTCCAGACGAAAGTTTTGATCGCCTAGCTCAGGGTCAGTTTCATCCATAGCTTCGATACGGGCCTTAAGCGCATTAACCATGGCTTCAATATCGTCCTTGGCCTCGAATGCATCCCAAAGCTCCCGTTCCAAGCGAGCGCGTTCAATAAAGTTCCAACGTTTGAGCCACAACATCAGAACGCGTCCATAGAGGCTCCTGTCTACCGGATTGCTGACAACATTTGACTTACGCTCCATTTTTTGGAATTCACAACCTTGCAACCTGAAAGCCTGTCCAAGGCGATTCAGCTTTCGGTCTCACCGGTGTTTTTGCTCGCCGGGATCGGGGCCCTTCTCAACGTTCTTTCCGCCAGGCTCGCCCGAGTTGCTGATCAAGCTCGCCGACTCAGCGAATCGGATGCCAGCGGAGACGACCTTGACCGAAGGTATTGCAAGCGGCGCATGCAATATATTTTGCGGGCGATCTCGCTCCTCACCTGCGCAACCCTTTTACTTTCGATTGTTGTTTCAGCAATATTTATGGGCGTCATCGCGCAAGTTGACTTAACCGCAATCGTTGCGCCTCTTTTCATCACCACCATGGGAATGTTAATGCTGGCCTCGATCTCGTTCCTCCTAGAGGTTCGCCTTGCAACTGAATTTGTGCAGAGAAAGTTTTAAAAGCTCCGCCGCATGCTGTAAGCAATCAAGCTGCTGGGAACCATTGTCGCCATAAATCAACAACGCTGATTAATAACCCAGCAGTGATCACCGCAGGAGACACCCAGCGCAGGAAAAACAGCATCAAGCGGATTAAGCCCGCAGACGTCTGGGAGCCCTGGAGATCATTCTGGAACCGTTTCGGAACCACCCAGCCCATAAGCAGGGCAATGAAGAGTCCTCCCAAAATCAACAGCACACCGCCAAAAATCGAATCCATCACCTCCAACACCGGAATCGACATCGCAGCTGGAAGGCCTGCAATAAAAATCAGCAACGCCATCAGCCATGCCGATCGCCTGCGGGACCAACCCAAGCGATCCATCAAGGAAGCAACGGGGACTTCAAGCAGCGACACCGATGAGGTAATCGCCGCGAGATAGGCCAGTGAAAAAAAGAGCACGGCCACCAAGCGCCCTGTAGGACCAAGGGAAGCAAGTCCGGTGGGTATCGCTAAAAACAAGGCACCAACAGTGGACTCACTCACCGTTTCCTGCAGACCAAAGCTGATCACCACCGGAAATGTGATCAGTCCAGCCAACAGCCCCACGGCCGTATCCAAACCGACCACCGCGATCGCTTCCCTCGGCAGACGCGCAGTGCTTTTCAAGTAGGCCGAATAGGCAAGGATGCAACCGATTCCAGTGCCGATGGAGAAAAAGGCCTGGGTAAATGCATTGCGAATGGTGGTGGGGTTGAGCAGCTGCGCTGAATCCCAACGCAACAAAAAGGTTTGGTAGCCGCCCACAGCTCCAGGCAACGTGGCGGCCCAAAGGGCCAAGCCAACCAACAACACGAACAACAGGGGTAAGGCCCAACGCGACAGACGCTCGATTCCTCCCTGCACACCAGCAGCAACCACCGCAGCGGTTAAGGCAAGACTTCCCCCCTGGCCGAGCAGGGCGCTATTACCCGTACTCACCGATGCAAACAGCGATTTAGCTGTATCCATATCTTCTGGCAAACCCACCCATAGGGCATGAACAAGGGTGTGGCCCGTCCACCCCATCAGCACCGCATAGAACGCCAAAATTCCACAGGAGGCGATCAAAAACAGCCATCCCATCGGCCGCCAAGCCTCTCCAGCCGCCGCAACAGGTGCCAGCAACGGGCTTTGGGCCGTACTCCGACCCAGCACCATCTCCGCCACCAACACGGGCAAGCACACCAACAGCACAATCAGCACATACAGCAGCAGGAAGGCGCCTCCACCTCCCTGGGAGGCGCGATAGGCAAAGCCCCACAGGTTGCCTAAACCCACGGCGCTACCGGCCGCGGCCAACACAAATCCAAATCCGGACCGCCAGTGCTCCTTCAGCGCCATCAGCCTGAGTTCATCCGTAATGCTGCGAAGTTTGCCAGGCGCAGGCATTGAGGTGGGAAACTGTGATCAATTGCCTGGATCCCTGTGAAAGCCATCAGCGTTCTGGGCTCCACTGGCTCCATTGGCACCCAGACGCTGGAGATCGTTGATGATTTCCCCGATCAATTTCGTGTAGTAGCCCTCAGCGCTGGGCGCAATCTCAGCCTGCTCGTGTCTCAAATCCAGAGACACCGCCCTGATGTTGTGGCCTTAGCGGATCCAGCGCTGCTTGCTGAGCTCAAAGACAGGCTGATGGACCTGCCTGCAGACACACGCCCGGAACCCTTGCCGCAATTGGTGGGTGGACCTGAAGGCCTTGATGTGGTGGCGTCCTGGGATTCAGCTGATCTCGTTGTGACCGGAATCGTGGGCTGCGCTGGCTTGTTGCCCACCCTGGCGGCGATTCGTGCAGGCAAAGACCTGGCCGTTGCCAACAAGGAAACGCTGATTGCCGCTGGTCCAGTGGTCTTACCTGAGCTGAAGAAAAGCGGCAGTCGGCTTCTTCCTGCTGACTCAGAACACTCCGCCATCTTCCAGTGTCTGCAAGGAACACCTTGGAGCGACACCGCCCGACTCTCCACTGGGGTTCCAACGCCTGGCCTGCGCCGCATTCAACTCACCGCCTCGGGTGGTGCCTTTCGCGATTGGTCAGCCGCTGATCTCGAAAAAGCAACGGTGGCAGATGCCACCTCCCATCCCAACTGGAGCATGGGGAAAAAAATCACCGTGGATTCAGCCTCGTTGATGAATAAGGGACTGGAGGTAATTGAGGCTCACTATCTATTCGGACTGGATTACGACCACATCGAAATCGTGATTCATCCTCAAAGCATCATCCATTCGATGGTGGAGCTTGCCGATTCGTCGGTTTTAGCCCAGCTCGGCTGGCCAGATATGAAGTTGCCGATCCTCTACTGCATGAGTTGGCCTTCAAGGCTGGAGACCCCGTGGCGACGGCTCGATCTCACCGAAGTGGGGCAATTGAGCTTTGGCGCACCGGATCCAGCCAAATATCCCTGCATGGACCTGGCCTACTCCGCAGGCCGGGCCGGCGGCACCATGCCTGCCGTGCTCAATGCAGCCAATGAAGAGGCCGTTGCCCAATTCCTCGAGGAGAAGATTCACTTTCTCGACATCCCCAAGATGATCGAGGGAGCCTGTGAACAGCACAAACCCGATCTCGCAGCCAACCCTTGTCTTGATGATGTGTTGGCGGTGGATCAATGGGCACGCCGGGCCGTGCGCGAGCAAGTGAACCGCGGCATCACGCACATCAGCAGAGCATCGATGGCCGCATGAGCCAGGGGATTAGCCAGCGGATTAGCCATCACTTGTTGCTCTGCGCCACACCAACAAAAGCCAAGTGCTGTGATCCAGAGAGCGGTGCCGCAAGCTGGAATGCTCTCAAGCGACAGGTGCGTGAATTGGACCTTGAGAATCCAAGCCGGGCACAAGGCATCGTGCTGCGCAGCAAAGCCGATTGCTTACGCATCTGCGATCAAGGCCCAATCTTGTTGGTCTGGCCCGATGGCACCTGGTATGGAGGTGTCACGCCAGAACGCATCAGAAGCATTCTTCAGCAACACATCATCCAAGGACAACCGATTGAAGAGTGGGTCCTGAAAACCAGCACGTTCACTTGAGGGTTTGCAACCAAGACGCAGCAAGCGCATCAGCCCAACAGCCACCCCGTCCGTGAAAACCATTGTGACCACCCTCGCGCGTAAAGATCAATTGAATGGTCTGATCAGTGGCCTCATCCGGAGAGACAGCCTCTCTTAGGTCGAGGGCCGACCGCGCGGGCACCCATGGATCATCCAGAGCCTGAAGCATCAGGGTGGGAGGCAAATGCTGGGGCGATTGGATTAAATGCTGGAGCGGTGAAGCCTCCCGGTAGTAAGCATCTACGTCTACAAATCCCCAGCGAGGCGCAGTCACGCTGCTATCGAAAGCACGAATCGTTCGTGGTTGCTCAGCACCACTCAATCGTTCAAGATCCTGATCGCTCACGCCAAAGGGATCGGCCAACGTCTGACGCACTAAGCGCTGCAGCAACCAGCGTTGGTAAACATGATTGCGAGGACGTTCAATCGAGGCACTGCAAGCCGCCAAATCCAAGGGACTACTGGCACAAAACAATCCATCCAAGGGCTGACGTGCTGGGTCGAGTCCAGCGGCAACACGTTCAGCTGGCGTTGATAGGCAAGCATTTAGGAGCATGGTTCCCCCCAGGGAAAGCCCAGCTCCAAACAAAGGCATTGGTGTCCCTTCTGGGGTCAGGGTGCTGCAGAGCTGTCGCGCCCGATACAACACAGGAAGAAGGTCGCTGTTGCACTGGGCCGCATAGGTGCCACCCGCCAGATGTCGGCCAGGATCAGCTCCGCGCATATTGAGGCGCAGCACCGCAAAACCCTGTGTTCCAAGGGCTACGCCAAGCCTGCGCACACCTTCGCGACGACTGGATCCGCCAAGACCATGGAGTATGACCACCACTGCCTTTGGCTCTGGCGGGCAATCAAGGAAAGCGAGCAACGCACCAGATCCTGCTGCACCGCTGCTCAGGGCAGGCACTTGGATCTCGATGGGTTGACCCTGATCAATCGGCAAATCCACGGGACGAAACGTGTCCCTCAAGGTCTGGAGGTCGCCACCCCACCAGGGAAGACGCTGTTCAAATGGAGCAACCCCCAGTTGCTTTAGCAGCTGAGGGTCTGGGTTTGGATCAGTCCAGCTCACAAGCGAATCTATTTCTTACCGACACCTAACTCCTTGAGCTCTCCAAGCAGATCTCCAAGCACCTTCTTGGCATCGCCAAACACCATGGAGGTGTTGCTGAGTTCAAACAGGTCATTTTTAATGCCCGAATAACCAGCACTCATGCCGCGCTTCACCACAAACACGGTGCGAGCCTGCTGAACATCCAGCACAGGCATGCCGTAGAGCGGTGAATTGGGATCGGTCTTGGCCTGGGGGTTCACCACATCGTTTGCACCCAACACGAGCACCACATCGGTGGCAGGGAATTCAGGGTTGATCACATCCATTTCCTTGAGCTGCTCGTAGGGCACATCGGCTTCAGCAAGAAGCACATTCATGTGACCTGGCATCCGGCCCGCAACAGGGTGAATGGCGTAGGCAACTTCAATTCCAGCAGCTTCGAGCGAGCGCGTGACCTCTCGCAAGGTGTGCTGGGCTTGTGCCACAGCGAGGCCATAGCCGGGAACGATGATCACCCGTTCTGCCGCTTCAAGACTGAGGGCGCACTCTTCAACACTGCAACTGGTGATGTTGGTGTATTCGCCACCACCAGCGGAGGCGGTGGAAGAAGCGCCAAGCGCTCCTCCAAATAGCACCGACACCAGCGAGCGATTCATGCCTTTGCACATCACCTGGGTGAGGATCAAACCGGCAGCGCCCACCATGGCGCCAGCAACGATCAGCAGCTGACTTCCCACAACGAAACCAGCAGCAGCAGCGGCTACACCGGAATAGCTATTTAGAAGGGAGATCACCACGGGCATATCGGCTCCGCCGATCGGCAGGGTGACGCCGACTCCCAGTAGCGCTGAGGCCACAACCAGCAGCCAAAGTCCACTTCCACCATTGCGGATCATCTCGACCGCAGCGATCAACGCCACCACCGCCAAAGCAATGTTTAAGACGTGGCGCGCCTTGCTCTGCATCCATGGCGGAGTGGACAACCAGCCCTGGAGCTTGGCCATCGCAACGATCGAACCGGTAAAGGTTATTGAACCCACAAAGACTGAGATCACAATCGAGACCAAAGCCACGATCCCGGTGGCATCCAGCGCCGCTGGATACAGAGCTGCAGCCAGGGCAACAAGCAATGACGACATGCCGCCACAACCGTTGAACAAAGCCACAACCTCCGGCATGGAGGTCATCGGCACGCGCTGAGCAGTGATCAACCCGAGCACACCACCAACGGCCGTACCGGCAATGATCCATGCCCAAGCTTGGGCATTAAGGCTGGGCTCTCCGAGATAGCTTCCGAGCAGTCCGATCACCGCCAAACCCATCGCCACGGCTGCCAATTGATTGGCTCCACGCGCAGAACGCACCTTGGATAGCCCCTTGATTCCGAGGGCCAACAGCAGAACCGCAACCAGATCGATCGCGTATTTAAAGAAATCAGACATCAGCTTTTCTCCTTACGGGCGGGCTTGCGGCTGAACATGGCCAGCATTCGATCGGTGATGAGGAATCCGCCAATCACATTGAAAAGAGCAAATCCAAGGGAGATCGAACCGAGTGCTAGCAGTACCTGATTGCCATCCGCCTTGATAATTGCCGTGAGGGCGGCCAGCACCGTGATGCCCGAAATCGCATTCGCACCGCTCATCAGCGGCGTGTGCAACGTGGGGGGCACTTTGCCGATCAGTTCAAGGCCTAAGAGGCTGCCTAATAACAGCACCCAGAGAAATTCAACAAAATTCGCATCCATTTAGTTGGCTCCAGGGGTAAGAACATCGCCACGGCGAATGCTGCCGTCATGAGCGATCAAACAACCAGCAATGAGCTCGTCTTCGATGTCGAGCGTGAGCTGGCCGTCTTGAAGGGTGGGCTGCAGCAAGGCCAAAAGATTTCGGGCGTACAACGAACTGGCGTGATTCGGGACGCTGCAGGGAAGTTCGTTCGCACCAATCAGCTTCACGCCTTTGCGGTTCACGGTTTGGGACGGCACGGTATCGGCGCAGTTTCCGCCTTGTGCCACGGCAAGGTCAACCACCACCGATCCGGGGCGCATGCGATCAAGCATGTCCTCACTGATTAAGCGTGGGGCTCGCCTGCCCGGCACTTGGGCTGTACAAATCGCCACGTCAGCCTGGGCGAGTTGATCGGACAGCTGTTGTCGCTGCGCGGCCAGAAACGCATCCGAGGCTTGCTTGGCGTAACCGCCCGACTCCGCTGGCTTGTCCTCCATCTCCGGAGGATCGATGAAACGAGCTCCAAGCGACTCCACCTGCTCTTTCACGGCAGGGCGAATGTCGCTCACGTAGACGACTGCGCCCAAACGGCGCGCGGTTGCTACGGCCTGGAGGCCTGCAACGCCAGCACCCAGCACCACAACCCTGGCGGGTTGGACGGTGCCTGCTGCCGTCATCAACATCGGGAAATAGCGATCCAAAGCCGCAGCGCCAAGCAGCACGGCCTTGTAGCCAGCGATGTTTGCCTGAGATGAGAGCACATCAGCGGACTGAGCACGACTGATACGAGGCAGAAGCTCAAGGGCCATGGCTGAAAGACCACACCCCTTCAACGCTTCCGACAGCTCGTGATTGCCATAGGGCGACAACATGCCCACCACCAGGGCACCCCGTCGCAAGCGACTGAGCGATGCCGGACTAGGGCTTTGCACACAAAGCAAAATGTCGGCCTGACCCCAAGCTTGCGCCTCTCCTGGAGCAACCAAATCGGCTCCAACATTGGCGTAAGTCTCGTCAAGAAAACCGGAAGACACTCCAGCACCACGCTCGACTGCTACTGAGCAGCCGAGGGCAATGAATTTTTTAAGGGTCTCGGGTGAAGCAGCTACACGGGTTTCAGCCGCTGCGCTTTCAATCGGAATAAGGATTCTAGGCAAGTTCGTTGTGCCGCCACCCAGCTGAGATTACGAGGTCATCGCTCCCGAAACGCCTCTTTTCTGTAGAAGCTGACTTAGTGAAGCAGCTATGGCTAATCAGGAAATTGTGTCTATAAGCGCATGGATCTCTGCGCAATCAAATGTCCTGATTGCGTTTGCCATAGCCATCACTGCGGGCATGCCGTAAGTCGCCACACCATGGAAGAACTTCTCGCCGAACACGGCCCGGAATGGTGCGAGCGACTCGCAGAACGGATCTACGAAATGTCCGTGGACACCTTTTCTCAATCGGTGATGCCCAGCATTAACGCTGCGGGCTGCCAACGACGCCACCTGGATGAGAAATTCAAATAGCAAAACAAAGAGTCCGACTCAGAGGTCGAGCCAGATCGGAGGCCAGTGGATGGAATGATCAACGACACCGAAAGCTTCCTGCGCAGCAGCGAAGTGCACCATCTATTCATTCAGGAACTCGCCCAGGGAACCTTTGACGAAGCCTCAGATGATCACCTACGCAGCAGCGCCGTGCGTCAGCTGATCGAAGACGAAATCCTGAGGATGCTCCAAGACAAGAAAACTGCCATGTTGGAGCGAGTGGTCGCCCAGCTCAGCGCTGCGATGTGCAGCGATCAGAAACGGGCGCAAACCGCTGCAGAAGAGAATTAATGAAAGTAGAGCGCTTGCTCTGCAACCTCAGCGAATGGCTTTAATTGAGGGTCTCGACCCCGGTCAAAACAGAGGAAGGAGCTCTTGCTCAACCGCCTGCACCAGGGGCCATTGCCTCTGGTGCTGCAACCAACGCAGCCTCAGGATCAAGGGATCTAAGTCACATTCCAGGGGCCAGCAATGCTCCAGCTGTTGACGCTGATCGGGATTGGATGGGTAACGAGGACGGCTATTGGCCATAGCGGCAGAGGGCCGAAAACCCTAAGAGCTGTTGGCTGGAAGCTAAGGGTGGCATCAACGAATGGAATGGTTAGAAAGACCTAACTTTCGCGGCTGACCGATCGCACGTCCCTCGTTTCAGCTCCCAGGAGACGGCCCGCGAGGCAAGATCCAACCCCGTCAGTGGCAACAGCAACTCGTCCAGCTGCTGCGCAGACGACTGGAGCCAGAAGCACTCCACGGGCGCGATGTGCTGATCCATGCAGGGCCTGGTGCGGGCAAAACCCTGGGGGCCCTGCTCGGATTCCAGGCCATGCAACAAGAGGGGAAGCTGAAATGCTTTTTGGTGATGTGTCACCGAACATCGATCCTCAGCCAATGGCGCACATCAGCCGAACGGCTGGGGCTACGCCTCGAGCACTGGAATGAAGCGAGCCCCAACATCCAGAGCCAAACCATCCAGAACGCCGATGGCTGGCTCGTCACGTACCAAGGGGCAGCCAGTCAGATCGAAAGGCTCAAACAGGCGCTCGAGCCATGGGCTGGTGATCAACTTTTAGCGATTGCGGACGAAGCGCATCACCTGGGTGTGGACCCTGATGAACCAGATGGTCCCGTCTGGGGACGCACGTTTTTAGAGCTCAGCAGTCAGGCTCGACTGAGGCTGGGACTCACAGGGACACCCTTTCGAGCCGACAACCTCGCCTTCTGTGCCGCGAGACGGATCCGCATTCACGAGGGTGGTCAGCTGGTGGAACAGATCAGCCCTGACCTCTGCGTTGAACCCCGAGAGCTCATTGCGGCGGGCGATGTGCGCCCACTGGAATTTCGTTTCCAAGACGGTTGGGTGGAGCACAGCCATGCAGGGAAGCCTGATCGCGATGTTTCACCACTCTCTGAGGAGATGCGTGAAAGTTGGAGAGCTCGCAATTTGCGTCGAGCGATTCATCTTTCCGATAGCAGCAGCATTGCTCAGCAACTCTTGATCAGGGCTAGACGCAAGCTGGAGCAGGTGCGTGAACAACACCCGAACGCTGGCGGTCTGGTGATCGCCAAAGACATTGCTCACGCCCGATCAATCAGCTCCTTATTAAGGGAACAGGGCGATCGGGTAGACCTCGTGCACTCGCAGGATCCAGAGGCGGCTGAACGACTCAGCAGCTTTCAAGAGGGTGGTGCCGACTGGCTTGTGAGCATCGACATGTGCGCCGAAGGCTTCGACGCCCCAAGGTTGCGTGTTGTCGCTTACCTCACCACTGTTGTGACCCGCAGTCGCTTCGTGCAGGGCATCACCCGCGCCGTGCGGATATGCAGCTCGAGGGCAGCCACTGAAACGGTGCCAAGAGACCCGTCATATGTGTTTGCTCCAGCAGACCCGTTGCTCATGAGCTACGCCCGCAGTTGGTCGCTTTCAGAGCCTTATCGGATTCAAGCCCAACAGCAGGAAGCGGACCCCGATGAGCCGCTGCAGTCCAGCGTATGGAGAGGTCCAAGCCTGCCTTTGGAAGCCGTCAACGATGGAGCCGGTGCTGTCATTCGACTCAGAACCCCCGAGTTACCCAATTTTTTGCATCAATGAAAACTTCTCTGTAGAAATAAAAATGCGACGTTGTGCGAAATCACACACCATGTTGGCTCTCCAACAGGCAGTGTGGTTCCTATCTGGGAGTCAGACATGGACGCAGCACTTGAACGACGAGTCAGTGTTGCCACCTGCTGGGCAACAACCAGAATCAAAGCCCTAGACAGCGCTGAGCGCTACGAAGACAGCTACGCGTTGACCCAAGAATTCAGAGAATGGATCACATGTATCGGCGAAAGTCCGGAACTTTTTGCTGAATCCGTGATGAGCGTGGGTCAAGTTTCAGAGAAACGACATGGCCTTGACCTCGAAGAAGGGGCAGAAGGCTCGGTCGAAATCTGAATAAATTTTCAAATCTTGCTTTTACGGCGCATATTTATGCCCAAATCTCACAACGCTGCTTACTAAAAACGAAGCGATCACTAAGAGAGCCCGTTTAGATTCAACTCATACTCAATACGCATAAGAAATGGGCGCGAGCGAGAACCTAGTTATCGTTGGATCCGGACCAGCTGGTTACACGGCAGCCATTTACGCGGCAAGAGCCAACCTCAATCCGATTCTGATCACAGGATTTCAGCGCGGCGGAATCCCTGGTGGTCAACTGATGACCACCACGCATGTTGAAAATTTTCCCGGCTTTCCTGATGGGGTCCTTGGCCCCGATCTGATGGATCTGATGAAGGCTCAGGCGGAGCGCTGGGGCACTCACCTGATCGAAGCCGACGCTGACGTGATCGACTTGAGCCAACGTCCCTACAGGATTGAAGCGGACGGCAAGACGATTCAAGCTCAATCGATCATCATCGCGACCGGCGCGAGCGCCAACCGCTTGGGATTGCCTAGTGAAGATCGCTTCTGGAGCCAAGGAATCAGCGCTTGCGCCATTTGCGACGGCGCAACTCCCCAGTTCCGTAAGGAGGAGTTAGCGGTCGTCGGAGGCGGAGATTCCGCTTGCGAGGAAGCGGTATATCTCACCAAGTACGGCAGTCGGGTGCACCTATTGGTGCGTTCAGGCCGCTTACGGGCCAGTGCGGCCATGGCTGACCGCGTTGAAGCCAATCCCCAAATCACGGTGCACTGGAATACCGAGGTGGTGGACGTTGAAGGAACGGACTGGATGAACGGCCTACGACTGCGTAACCGAGACAGCGGCAAGGAGGAGACCTTGGCCGTGCGCGGGATGTTTTATGCCATTGGTCACACGCCCAACACAGACCTGTTACAGGGCCAACTGGATTGCGATCGCAGTGGTTACCTCGTCACCCAACCCGGCCGACCAGAGACCTCCTTGGAAGGTGTGTTTGCAGCGGGTGACGTCGCCGATGCGGAATGGCGACAAGGCATTACTGCTGCAGGCAGTGGCTGCCAAGCGGCCCTTGCAGCAGAACGCTGGTTGAGCCATCACGATTTGGCCACGCTTGTGACTCGTGAGGTGGTTGAACCTCAGAAAGCCAATGCGCCACAAGCCATAGAAGCAACCACGGAAGCCACCTATGACGCCAATGCTGAATGGCAAAAAGGCAGTTATGCCCTGCGCAAGCTGTATCACGACAGCAACAAGCCCCTGATCGTGATTTACAGCTCCCCAAGCTGCGGGCCCTGTCATGTGCTGAAGCCCCAGCTCAAAAGGGTGTTATCAGAGCTGAATGGACAGGCTCAAGGCATCGAAATCGACATCGACGCCGATCAAGAGATTGCCGAACAGGCAGGCGTCAACGGCACCCCAACGGTTCAGCTGTTTTTTGACAAGTCGCTACAACAGCAATGGCGCGGAGTGAAACAGCGCAGTGAATTTAAGGGTGCGATCGAGGCCCTTCTCAAGGGCCAATAACTCAAGAATCCGGGATTTAACGGCGGCGTGGGCCACCAGGACGATTCCCGCCTGGACGTCCACCCGGTGCACCCGCATTGCGCTCGCGGTAGGTGATCCGGCCACGGGTTAAGTCATAGGGGCTGATTTCCACCAAAACCTTGTCGCCTGCGAGCAGTTTGATGCGGAATTTCGTGAGTTTTCCGGCGGCTCGGCACAGGCACTGGTGACCAGCGGGCTGCTCCAGGGTTACGAGGTAAAACCCGTTCCCCTGCTCTTTTTCAATCACACCCGAGGTCTCAATCATGCGCCAAGGTCAACGTCGTCATTGACTTCAGTTTAGGAGGCCACCTCCAACGCATTTCCACCATTGCGCCGCCACTCTCTTTAGGGTCTGAACTTCTTCCAACAGCCATTTGATGCTCCCACCGCTTTCCCTCGACCTGGGCCTGTTGCTTATTTCTATCGGCGCGGTGAATCTCTGGCGTAACCGACAGAATGCGAACTAGTTTGTTTGCAAGTTCTGCAGTGTTTCTGTGTCTGAATCAGCTCTGATTGCTTTCACATCTCTGGTTCAATCCGATTCTCAACTGCGGGAAAAGGTTCGCCAGGCAGCTACTCCGGCTCATGTTGTAGATCTTGCTTCTGAACAAGGTCATGAGTTCAACCAAGCCACACTCATGAAGATGCAAGCAGAGAAAATCAAGCATCTTCATGACGACCACCTCAACAACGCTTCCAGCTGGGGAGAAGCACTACTGCTCTGCTTTGGAGCGCACAACTGACCCTTCTGCTGCACAAGCCCTATGGGGTTCTGAGTCAGTTCACACCTGAACCTCAGAGCAGCTGGGGATGCCTAGCTGAGTGGGTCCCAATTCCGAATGTTTACGCTGCAGGGCGCCTCGATGCCGACAGCGAAGGATTGTTGTTGCTCACCGATAACGGTCGTATGCAACAACGCCTCACCGATCCTCGATTTGGGCACTGGCGACAGTACTGGGTTCAAGTAGAGGGTTACGCGAACGACAGCCAACTGGATCAACTCCAGCTGGGAGTGATGATTCAAGGGCGCTTAACCCGGCCTGCGAAAGCAAGGGTGCTGTCGGATCACGAGAAACAAACGATCAGCGATCGCAACCCGCCGATTCGGGAACGTCGCTCGATCCCAACCTGCTGGCTTTGTCTTGAACTTCGCGAAGGACGCAACCGCCAAGTGCGACGGATGACCGCAGCCGTGGGTCTCCCCACACTTAGGCTAATTCGTCACTCCATCGACTTGATGGATGGAGACACAACATTGAGTCTCAAAGGCCTCAGTGCAGGGATGTGGCGAGAGGTTACGAGCGCGGAAGATCAGCGCCTACAGCGGCTTCTTAGCCGTTCGGCAACGCACCGGTCAGGGTGACCGCGCGAAATTCAATTCCCTCAACAACTCTCCAGGGCGTTTCAGAGCGTTCGGCGTACTGAACCTGCTCAAACCCCAGCGCTCGGAAATCCTCCAGAAAAGCCTCCTCTAACCAGGCCCCGCTGATGCAGCCACTCCAAAGCTCGGCGTCCTGCTGAAGAGCCATCGGCACCGGGCGATCACAAACGATGTCGCTGATTGCAACGCGACCAGCAGGCCGAAGCACGCGCCGAATGTTCTGCAAAAGTTGCTGACGCGCAGATGGATTTACCAAATTCAGCACGCAGTTGCTGAGCACCACATCAATGCTGGAATCAGCCACCAGGAGCTCTCCCTGAGCATTGGTGGCATCAAGGGCCTCAATCGCACCCTCAAGGAAGCCAACATTGGCATAACCAATTCGCTCTGCCACCAGGGGTGCAGCAGAACGCGACAGGGCCAGCATGTCCGCGTTGCGGTCAACACCAATCACTTGACCTGCTGGCCCGACCACCTGAGCACAAATAAAGGCATTTTTTCCGCTTCCACTTCCGAGGTCCAACACCACATCTCCAGATCGCACCCAACGCGTTGGATCACCACAGCCGTAATCCCTTTCCACCACGTCTTGGGGAATGGGTTTCAGCAAGGAAGGATCAAACGCCACTGGAGTGCAGAGGCAAGCTTCTTGTTCCGCTGCAGCAGCGCCATACCGGTCTTCTACCGCCTGCGTTTGATCCAGTGAAGACGGAGTGGGACCGCAACAAGACGACATCGGCAATAGCGCATGAGTGCCCCCATTCTGAACAGGGCATAGCCCTAAAGAGGTGCCGCCCTTAACTCAGGACATCCTGAAGTTCACGAACGGTTTGCCATTGCCCGTAGTAGTAATTGGCGCTGGCACGGCGATCAATATCTTCAATGCCATCAAAGGCATCAAAACCAACGCTTTGCCAGAGCTCATGACCACAAGCACGATTGAGCTCGGTTTCTGCTTCTCGGGCGAGATTGTCGAGCCGTCGCTGAAGATTTTTGACTTGGGAGACAGACATGACGACGATCCGAAAACAAATCAACCCTAACGAGTGGATAGTACAAACACACCACTATTTCCGTCAAGGCTGCTAGAAGGGCAGTTTTTTCTTGGCGTTCTTGTCGAGATCGGCCTCCATATCCCTGAGGCGCTTCAAGATCGTGTCGTAGTACTCACGGATGTAGGTCTCCATCTGCGTAGTTTGATCAAGGTCTATACCGAACGTGCGATAACTGGCCTCCATTGGGGCATCAAGGGAGCCACCTCCACCCGTGACTTCAGCAAAGGCAAGGCGCTCTGCCACGTTCACGGCTGGTTCAAAGAATGAACAGATGCCTTGCAGCAGATTGAGCAAGGCTCCAGGCACGCGAAACACCCTTGCCGAGCGAGAACTCGCCAGCTCACAGAGTTGAATCACCTCTCCGGTATTCCACGCTTTGGGACCTACGACGGGATAGGAACATCGAATCGTTTCTGGATGTTCGACGGCCGCAACA
Source organism: Synechococcus sp. ChBW.bin.23 (assembly GCA_037620855.1). Lineage (GTDB taxonomy): Bacteria > Cyanobacteriota > Cyanobacteriia > PCC-6307 > Cyanobiaceae > Synechococcus_C. Next base: position 25,970 of record JASJLK010000029.1, read on the forward strand.
GCAAAACGAGCCATATCTTGCGTGTTCATGTAAGCGATCGGGGTTGGACTACCACTCACCCAGACCGTTTGGCTTTCCAAAATTGGAATCGCAAATTGACTGATCACTCCCTGCATGAACGCCGCTCCTTGCAGGATTGTGTAGTCAAGATCCGACTCTTCCAGCAAGCGCTCGGTGCAGTGCTTGATGTCCATCAAAGGGACATTGCGGTGATTCGAAGCACCCAAGAGCGAGAGAAACACGAACCGCTTCACATCGGCTTTCTCGCAAGCCCTGAGCAGGTTGAGCTTTCCTTCCCAATCAGTGTCATAAATGCTATTTGGGTCCGTTGGCCGGCTGGTGGCCGCATCGATGACCGCATCCATGCCATCTAATGCGTAATCAAGGCTGGCCGGCTCAAGAAGATCACCTCGCGTGAGCTCACAACCCCACTCCTGTAAAAAGGCTGCCTTTCGAGGTGAGCGCACTACGCAACGCACTTTGTGGCCAGCATCAATCGCTTGTTTTGCGATTTGACGACCAAGCGTTCCTGTCCCACCAACCACCAGAACTTGCATCGGGTCAGTCATTGCAAGCGTCGAGCTTAAAGGGAGCAAAGGCCATGCGCGCCGATCAGTCGCCTTGAAGTTTCAAAAGCAAGGCACCACCAGCAAGGCCCACGGGAATCAACACCCAGAACACGACAGCAATTCCGAAAATTTCCGAAGCCATGAAACGGGATTCACAATCAACATCTATTTAACAATCTTTCCCGTCAAATTCGGTGCATCGTCGTAACAAAATGCCGAGAGGGGCATTGGTTCGCACCTGCCCAGCCATCAGACCACTCACGGAGGCGCTGTGCCCGGAGGCACGAAGCGCGGCAACCAAAGGCTCGATCGCTGGTGGCCCTTTGAGCTGAAGCCGTCGGGATAATTCAGCCGTCGACCAGCAACAGGCCGGTTGACCTGGATCTGCCATCAATCCGTCGAGCATCCGCCTGCTGCGAGGGGCAAGGGTCAGGTCTTGCCCTTCACACAACCCCATGCTCAATGCTGCATCCAAGCCGTCACTGATCTCCAAGAGCCCGTTGATCTGGGAAACATTCTGGAGTGGACCAATCCAGAGCGGACCACTCACCGCCCAGCGTCCGCAGCCATCGGTGCAGGCGCAGGGTCTCCAGCCCCGCAGGTCCAACATCGCTTGCACCGCTTGATCACCGCAGCGATCACAACGGGCCAGGAAGCCCAGCTGCTGCTCCTCACCCGAACGGATCCGCTGGCGCATACGCACCGCTACACGAAACGTGCGGCCATCGCTGAAGCTGAACAAGGGCTCAAGACCGCGTCCCAGCAGCCAAGCCTCACGGGCGATAGCAGCCATTTGCAGACGCAATGCCAGCTCCCAACTCGATGGGTGGGCACGAGCCGCTGCTCCAAACCGACGCACAGCCGCAAACCGGTCATGCCCCGTGGGTGAGCGACCGTCGGTGCTCGCAACTAACAGCACACCTCCAAAACGCATCGCCTGGAGCGTGGACTGGAGCAAAGCATTCGGGCAGCCAAAAGGATCAAGATCGATCAGATCAAAAAAACGATGCTCGAGATAGGCCTCGCGCAGCAGCCGCTCCGCCGGCTGCTCGCTCAGCTTGAGCGAGACCCCATCAAAGGTTTGGAACGGTTCGAGATTGGCGGCTAGCAGGGCCCCACGCTCTTGATCCGCGTCATTCACCCAAAGTTCCACAGGCTGATGGGACACTCCCCTCGCCTCCAGTCCCCAGCGCAGAGAACGGATCCCGCAGCCAGCCATGAGGTCAAGCCAACGCAGGGGGCGATCCATAGAGGCTCCCACCAAAGTTGAGGCGGCTACCAATACGGAAAAATCTCGCGCCGGTCTGGAGTCGGGGCGAAAGAAGCCTCCCCCGGTCTGCACCGACGCCATCCCTTCGCGATAGTGAACGTTCAACTCCGTCAGGCGTGTGCACGCAACTGCTCTTCAGCCTGCCTCCAACGGTCCCGATTGGGGCGAAAGCGCGGAATGGATCTGGAAGGGCTATCGCTGTAACTGGCGCGTGCTTGGAGATCCCAAAGCTCCCGCGATGGTTCTGCTGCATGGGTTCGGTGCCAGCAGCAGCCATTGGCGTCACAACGCAGCGCCTCTCACAAAGGCTGGATATCGGGTCTACGGACTTGATTTGATCGGTTTCGGCCGCTCCGAACAACCAGGTCTTCATCCCCATATCCGCTTGGACAACCGTCTCTGGGCGCGGCAGTTGGCAGCCTTTTTGGAGCAGGTGGTTCAACAACCCGCCGTGTTGGTAGGCAATTCCCTTGGAGGCCTCACAGCACTCACCACTGCGGCCTTTCGTCCTGAATGGGTCAGAGCAGTGGTTGCGGCACCGCTGCCGGACCCCGCCCTCATGCAGCCGTTGCCGCGACGACAGCCACGCCGTCTGCGCCAACTCAAAAGACGCACGGTGAGGCTGCTCTGCCGATTACTACCTCTAGAACTCATCGTCCCCTTGATCAGCCGCACAGCTCTGCTGCGCATGGGCCTCCAAGGGGCCTACCTTCGCTCGATTCGCTCCGACCGGGAATTGCATCAGTTGATTGCCAGCCCAGCTCGTCGCTATACCGCCGCACGCAGCCTCCGTGCCATGAGCGTTGGCATGGCCTTACGCCCACGCGGGGCCACGGCACCGGCATTACTGGAGCGGTTAGCCGGGCATGACCAACCCGTTCCTCTCCTGCTGCTCTGGGGCAGGCAAGACCGATTTGTGCCCTTGATGATCGGCGAAAAACTGCAGCAACAGCATTCCTGGCTGAAGCTACGCGTCATAGAGGGAAGTGGGCATTGTCCCCACGATGAAAGCCCCGAACATTTCCATCAAGAGCTTTTGCGCTGGCTGGACCTTAATTTAGGAAGAACAAGCGAGCTGGAAGCAAAGCAACGGGCATGAAGCACACCCTGTCCGTCCTGGTGGAGGACGAATCCGGCGCACTGAGCCGCATCGCCGGCCTCTTCGCCAGACGCGGCTTCAACATCGACAGCTTGGCGGTAGGTCCTGCTGAAACCAACGGCCAGTCTCGGCTCACCATGGTGGTGGAAGGCGACGAACACACCCTGCAGCAAATGAGCAAGCAGCTCGACAAGCTGGTCAACGTGCTTCAGGTGCTCGATCTCTCGCAATTGCCTGCGGTGGAACGGGAGCTGATGCTGATGAAGGTGTCAGCTCCGTCAGAACAGCGGGGCGCCATTCTTGAATTGGTGCAGGTCTTCCGAGCCAAAGTGGTGGATGTTGCCGACGATGCTCTCACCCTGGAAGTGGTGGGAGATCCAGGCAAATTAGTAGCGCTGGAACGCCTGATGGCTCCCTACGGAATCCTTGAAATCGCCCGAACCGGAAAGGTGGCCCTGAAACGGGCTTCAGGGGTGAACACCGAATTGCTGAAAGCGGCCATCAGCGGCGGGCGCGTGCCCGCTTGATGGCTGACATCAAAGGCCTGGGGTTAGCAGCTTCGCCTTGAGCAATTTGTCGTCCTGTTCGATCGCGTCCACCACATCCAAGCCATCGGTCACACGACCGAAAACCGCATATCGGCCATCCAGCTCAGGCAAAGGTTTCAGGGCGATATAAAACTGAGCGCTGGCCGAATCGGGAGATTGGGAGCGAGCCATGGCAAGGGCTCCCCTCTCATGACTCAGCTTGAGCTGCTGCAGATCACTGGGATTGGTGCTCTGGCGGCTGTAGCGCGGCTCATCTTCGTTTTGATACGACAGCTCAAGGGGAATGAATCGCGCCTGCCCACTGTCTGGATCAACGAAACTTCCTGTTCCGTACTGAGATTTCGAGGTGTTCGGATCACTGGATGTGGGATCTCCACCCTGCACTACAAAGGGCACAGGCTCACGAATCACCCTGTGAAACACGGTGCCGTCGTACACACCTCTTTTGACAAGGTCCACAAAATTGCCAGCGGTAACGGGTGCCGCATCACCATCGAGTTCAATCTTGACCACCCCACGGGTGGTCGTTAGCTCCACATTGGCCTTCCCTTGAAGACAGGGACTACTGGCCTGGCTGCAGCCCGTAGGGACTGAAGCCGTTGACGCTGTATTTGACTGAGAGCAACCAACAAGAAGTGGCAAGCAGACAGCAATAGATAAAAGCGTCCGCATGATTGAGCGCTGCATAAGAGAAAAGAAGATCAAAGTCCTTCGAGATTCACACCTAAAAAACGTGCTAACTCGGCTCCGTCCTGTTCCAACTGGGCCAGGGGGAGGGGTTCACCAACACGGGTGAGGGGCATGTCTCGTCTTCCGCGAACACGAAGCGAAACCCGGCGTCGCGTGTTGAAGCCATCCCTCACCTCAACTTTCACCGCCTGGATGTCCTTAATGGGAATCTCAACGCTGATCGGCTTACGAAAGCCACGCCTCGAGATCGTCACCACACCTGCGGAGCGATCAAAACGATTGCTACCTGAGCCCACATTGATCGTGATCACGGTCCAGAGATAGGTGGCGAGAAGGGCTGCCGCAAGGCTGTACAGCCCCATGACCAGTCCCTGAGGAACAAACACCAAGCCAGCAGGGTGGCCCAACGGGAGGAGATCCCTACCCAAATAACTGGAGAGAGAAGCAAACAGAAAACCAATACCGCCAATCGTCACCATTAAGGCAACGAGAATGTTCGAAAGTCGGCGCGAGCCGAGGACGGGTTGTTCGAGCAGTTCAGCGGCCATCAAAGCCCAAAATCAAAGGTCATTTTGGACTGCGAAGCCAATCAGCTGAGCCCGCTACAAAGCATTGCCACGAAACGAGAACTCAAATCGGAAGAAACCCAGAAGATACATTCCGATACAACGGGTTTCAGCTGAGCCAACTAAGCCCCAAATGACCCAACAAGATTGTTAAGGTCGCCGGGAACCCAATGCATGCGGGTTAACCGCAACATTCAATTCATGACGATCGCTGCAGGTCGCATGCCGCAGCGGGGATGGTTCGACGTCCTCGATGACTGGCTCAAACGCGACCGATTTGTTTTTGTCGGCTGGTCCGGCATTCTTCTTCTTCC
>JASJLK010000030.1:0-2897 GCA_037620855.1 Synechococcus sp. ChBW.bin.23
CTTGTCTTGCCGCGCTGACCTGCCGATCACGAATCCTGCACCGAAAGCAGTGCCGAAACCGCTGCCAAGGGTGGATCGCAATCCGATTGCCGATCCGGCGACTGGAGCGCAGGGACCGGTGGAGGCGTTGCCAGAACCTCCCGGCCCGAAGCCAGCCGGCGTGAAGGAGGACGTTTCCCAAGAGCCATCTGCCCCAGAGCAAGCCATCCAAGAGCCGTCCGCTGAGCCAGAAGGGCTGAGTGGTCAGTAGCGGGCGATTGCGTCCCGGGTTTCTTTCTTGACCTGCTTGTCTTTCTCGGCGGCCCTTTTGTCATGGAGCTTGCGTCCTTTGCCCAAGCCGATGGTCACCTTGATCCAGGACCCCTGCAGGTGCAGATTGAGTGGAATCAGGGTGAGTCCTTTTTGCTCGAGGTGACCCCGCAATTTGTCGATTTCGCGGCGATGGGCGAGTAGGCGCCTCACTCGCAGTGGCTCGTGATTGAAATAGCGGCTGGCATGGGTGTGCGGTGAGATGTGAACGTTGTGGAGGTGCAGTTCGCCGCGTCTGATCAGGCAGAAGCCATCGCGAAGATTGGCCTGCCCAGCACGCACCGACTTCACCTCGGTCCCCAAAAGTTCGATTCCCGTTTCTAGGGTTTCGAGGATTTCGTACTGGTGTCTCGCCAGCCGGTTGTCGGCCAGCAGGCGATTGGCCGCTGCTCTTGCCGCTGCACTCTTCTTGCCGCCTCCCTTACCCATCTCGCGTCAGGCCCCACGGCCGATCGGTCTCCCGACCTTATCCAGCTATCGGTACCCTGCGACCATGGCGATTGTTTCTTCCAACGCTGGATCCTCCAAAGGAGCTCCCCGACCGAAGCCGTCGCGGGTGGTGGATGCAACGCGCCAGCAGGATGAATCGGCCGAGCTGAGCCCGAGTAAGGAAGACGGTCTTAGGCCGCGTCGTCTCGACGATTACATCGGCCAGCGCGAACTCAAGCAAGTGCTGGGGATTGCGATTCAGGCGGCGATGGGGCGAGGTGAGGCCCTCGACCATGTGTTGCTGTATGGCCCTCCGGGTTTAGGTAAAACCACCATGGCGATGGTGTTGGCTGAAGAATTAGGGGTCACCTGCCGGATTACCAGCGCTCCTGCCCTGGAGCGCCCTCGCGACATTGTTGGCCTGCTCGTGAATTTGCAGCCGAAGGAGGTTCTCTTTATTGATGAGATTCATCGGCTCACCCGCGTTGCCGAAGAGCTCCTCTATCCGGCGATGGAAGACCGCCGACTTGATCTCACCGTTGGTAAAGGGAGTACGGCGCGAACGCGAGCCCTGGATTTGCCGCCCTTCACGCTGGTGGGCGCCACCACAAGGGCCGGTGCGCTGAGCTCTCCCCTGCGTGATCGCTTTGGACTAATTCAGCGCCTGGAGTTTTACGGACAAGACGATCTACAAGCGATTGTGATGCGGGCGGCTGGTCTGTTTTCGCTGCAGCTTTCGCCTGAGGCGTGCGCCGAGATTGCCCGACGTTGTCGGGGCACCCCCCGCATTGCCAACCGCCTGTTGCGCCGGGTGCGGGATGTGGCCTGTGTGCGTGAGGTGTCGGGCTGCATTGATGTGCAGTTAGTGGATGAAGCACTCACGCTGCATCGTGTGGATGGCAAGGGCCTTGATGCCAGTGACCGTCGCCTTTTGGAGCTGTTGCTTCAGTCCCATGGAGGCGGTCCCGTTGGTCTCGACACGTTGGCCGCGGCGCTTGGCGAGGATTCCACAACCTTGGAGGCCGTGGTCGAGCCGTACTTGCTCCAGCTTGGTTTTCTACAGCGCACCCCCCGTGGACGGGTGGTGACTGCAGCCGGCCGAGGCCACCTGGGCTGGCCTGCGGATGAGGGAGATGCGGCATGAACGTTGATCTCAAGCGTTGGTTCTCCGTTTTGTTGGTTGCCTTCGGGGTTGTGCTGTTGCTTGGGGCTGATCCAGCTTTTGCTGAAGCGCTTCCTAAGGATCAGCACCGTCAATTGTTTGAACAGGCCCTTCGCTTCAGCCGTCAGGGCGACCCGCAGCAGGCCCTCGAGGGATGGGATCGTGTGCTGGAGCTGGCTCCGGATGACGCTGCTGCCTGGAGCAACCGCGGCAATGTCCGTTTGGTCTTAGGTGACACCGAGGGGGCGATCTCTGATCAAACCAAGGCGATTGAGCTCGCTCCAGAGGAAGCTGACCCCCACCTCAATCGAGGCACGGCTGAGGAGGCCTTGCAGCATTGGACGGCAGCCGAGCAGGATTACAACTGGATTTTGAAGCGGGATCCTGAAGATGCTTCGGCGCTCTACAACCTCGGCAACGTGCGCGGCTCTGAAGGCGATTGGGAATCCGCTGAAGCTCTCTATGGGCGCGCCGCAGAGGCCCGTCCTGGGTTTGCGATGGCCCGCTCCAGCAGGGCCTTGGCCCTCTACCAACTCGAGGCCTTTGACGAAGCTGAGCGGGAGATGCGCAATTTGATCCGTCGTTATCCGATGTTTGCTGATGCGCGGGCTGGCTTAAGTGCTTTGCTTTGGATCCGTGGTTCTAAGGGTGAGGCGGAAAGCAACTGGGCCGCGGCTTCTGGCTTGGATCCCAGCTATCGCGAAGCCGATTGGTTGCTCCAGGTGCGTCGTTGGCCGCCACGCCCTGTTGCTGACTTACAACGTTTGCTGGCTCTGGAGATGGAGAGTTCATGACCACCATCACTCCCCCTCTTCAACAGCGGCTTGAGGCGATCTTGCCCGAGTTGATCGAGCTACGACGCCATCTCCATGCCCATCCGGAATTGAGTGGGGAAGAGCATCAAACCGCAGCGCTTATATCCGGAGAGTTGCGTCAGTACGGCTGGCGTGTTCGGGAAGGGGTGGGGCGCACCGGTGTGATGGCGGAGCTTGGGCCT
>JASJLK010000031.1:0-20554 GCA_037620855.1 Synechococcus sp. ChBW.bin.23
CAGGGAGTCCCTCAGGAAACGATCACTCGCACCGCATCTCTCTATCGAGGTCCAGCGGGTATGACACCGCCACCACAAAAAGCTCTTTAATGTTATTTATTTCATAAAAAGCTGCACAGAGCAATAAAAAAGCCGGGATCAAAACTCCGGCTTTTTTATTGCTCTGTTGTCACAAATCCCAAGCGAAAGCCTTTTGATCGAATCGCATTTTCGCTTTCCGAGCAAGCAATGAAGATCTGTTACCGATGTCAATTCAGATGAGCAGATTGCACGAAAATATCCTTGGAAGAGGCCCAGGTTCAACTTCATCAAGTCGACCCAGCCCCGACCCTCGAAACGTCAACAGATACAACATCTGCGGACCTTTCGGCTCGGATCTTCTGATCCACCCCCTTGCGGCCTTTAGGCTGCTCCACGATCTCCTCGGAGATCCACCAACCAAACCCATCACTCACCGGATATCGGTCTCCTACGGGCGGCCGCTTGTTTCGAGGTAGAACTGCATGAGCATCGTCTCCAACTCGATCATCAACGCGGACGCCGAAGCCCGCTATTTAAGCCCTGGCGAACTGGACCAAATCAAGTCCTTCGTCACCGGCGGCCAGCGGCGTCTTCGTGTAGCCCAGGTTCTCAGCGAGAGCCGGGAGCGCATCGTCAAAACAGCAGGTGGCCAGCTGTTCCAGAAGCGTCCTGATGTCATCTCTCCAGGAGGCAATGCCTACGGCGAAGAGATGACCGCAACCTGTTTGCGGGACATGGATTACTACCTTCGTCTGGTCACCTACGGCGTAGTGGCAGGCGATGTCACTCCGATCGAAGAGATTGGCGTCATTGGTGCACGTGAGCTGTATCGCTCCCTTGGCACTCCACTCGAAGCCATGGCTGAATCTGTGCGCGAAATGAAATCAGTCGCCATGGGCATCCTCACCGGCTCAGACGCCGAAGAGGCTGGTTTTTACTTCGATTACGTGATTGGCTCCCTCGCCTAAATCAACGGAACCAACTCCTCTCCACGTCACTTCTCTGATCCATGCAAGACGCGATCACCAACGTCATCAACAAGTCGGACGTTCAGGGCCTGTATTTGGACACCACGTCCATGACCAGCCTCGAGTCGTATTTCGCCAGTGGCGAACTGCGCGTCAAGGCTGCAACAACGATTAGCACTAACGCATCTTTGATCATCAAAGATGCTGTTGCTAATGCTCTGCTGTATTCGGACATCACCCGTCCAGGCGGCAACATGTACACCACGCGTCGTTATGCAGCTTGCATCCGCGACCTGGATTACTACTTGCGCTATTCCACCTACGCGATGCTCGCCGGTGACACCTCCATCCTTGATGAGCGTGTTCTGAACGGCCTTAAGGAGACCTACAACTCCTTAGGCGTACCGATCGGCGCAACGGTCCAGGCCATCCAAGCCATGAAGCAAGTCACAGCTTCCCTCGTTGGCCCTGATGCCGGTAAGGAGATGGGTGTCTACTTCGACTACATCTGTTCTGGACTTGGCAACTGATGCGTCTCTTCAAGGTCACAGCCTGCATCCCCTCACCTGAGAAGGTTCGTTCGCAGCGTGAGTTGCAGAACACCTTTTTCACCAAGTGGGTTCCCTACGAGAGCTGGTTCGCTGAACAACAGCGCATCCAGAAACAAGGTGGCCGCATCATCAAAGTTGAACTTTGTACCGGTGGCCGTCAGGTCAACGTTGGGAATTAATCACCAACGCATCTCATTACATCATCACAACCCGGCCTAGGTCGGGTTTTTTGTTGTGTTGGCTTGGCAAAACGTTCAGAGGGCGGCTCAATAGAAGTCGGACTCTTCATTTCTTCATCTCTTGAGCGACACCAGCGTGACCTCCAGAAGGAGCCGACCCACGCGGAAGAGGGCTTTGAAAGGCCCTAAGGACTCAGCATCCAATCCGCGTGGCTTCTGGCAACGTTTGTTACCTCTCGATTGGTCGCTTTGGCCAACAGAGGCGAGGCTCCTCTTGAGTCTCACAGCCATCTGGTGCGTTGCTGGATTGTTGGTGTTGGCATCCGCCAGCTGGTGGGTTGCCGCTCGCGAACAGGGAGAAGGGGCGTACTACCTCAAACGCCAACTGGTCTGGATGGTGGCTAGCTGGAGCCTGATGGCGTTCGTTACTTCCACAACGCTTAGACGTTGGCTCAAAATCGCCGGCCCTGGCCTATGGATTGGCTGCCTGATGGTGGCAGCCACCTTGGTAATGGGCACCACGGTGAATGGTGCAAGTCGCTGGCTAGTGATCGGTCCCATTCAGATCCAACCATCAGAGTTGGTGAAACCATTTGTCGTTCTTCAGGCTGCCAATCTCTTCGCCCATTGGAAGCGGAACGCACTCGATCAAAAACTGCTCTGGCTAGCAAGCTTCGCCATCCTCGTTCTGCTGATCCTCAAACAGCCAAATCTGAGTACCGCGGCCCTAATTGGCCTTTTGATCTGGTTGATGGCATTTTCAGCAGGGCTTCCCTTGCTTCAACTATTTGGGACCGCACTAGCAGGAGGCATGCTCGGGATCAGCAGCATCCTGATTAATGAATATCAGCGCATCAGGGTGATCTCGTTTCTAAATCCTTGGAACGATCCCCAAGGTGATGGTTATCAACTCATTCAAAGCCTGCTGGCGATTGGATCAGGGGGGATTTTTGGCCAAGGATTTGGCCTATCAACCCAGAAGCTGCAATACCTGCCCATCCAAAGCACAGATTTCATCTTCGCTGTCTACGCCGAAGAGTTCGGGTTCGTGGGATCTGTGATGTTGCTTGTGTTTCTGATGCTGATGGGCTTCTTGGGGCTACGTGTTGCTTTGAGCTGCCGAAGCAACCAGGCAAGGCTTACCGCCATTGGTTGTTCAACACTTCTCGTTGGACAATCACTGATGAATATTGCAGTGGCCTCCGGGGCCATGCCTACAACAGGCCTCCCTCTCCCATTAGTCAGCTATGGCGGAAATTCATTGCTCTCCAGCATGGTGATTATTGGCTTGTTGATCCGATGCTCACTCGAGTCCACCGGCTTAATCGGTGGTCGCAGCCTCCGCGAACAACAGCGTCCTGGATAAGGTGACTTTAAATTGACTCCGGCCTCACCGGTACAGCTATTTTCTCATTCGAGCTGGCACTGTCCGACCTTGCCCGCAACAGCGAGCAACTGCTCAACCATGCACTGCAGCAGCCTGGTCCAATCACTGTGGCTCTTGTCTTCGCAGGAGGAGCATTAACCAGTCTGGGGCCCTGTTCCCTGTCTTTGCTGCCGATCACGCTCGCCTACCTAGCTGGATTCGATAGCAAGCAAAAACCTTGGCAACGCAGCCTGTCGTTTTGTACTGGCATCGTTGGCGCCCTTGTTGTGCTGGGAAGCCTGAGTGGTTTGCTGGGCCGCATCTACGGTCAAGTTCCTGGTTTGCTCCCAACCGTTGTTGCGGTCTTAGCAGTGGTGATGGGACTCAATCTGCTTGGAGTAGTACGAATCCCCCTTCCCGCCGGGCCAGACCCGATGCGTTGGACCAGCAAGGTGCCCGCTCCGCTAGCCCCGGTTGCAGCAGGATTGGCGTTTGGGCTCGCTGCTTCACCCTGCACAACACCCGTACTGGCCGTTCTATTGGGCTGGATTGCAAGCACAGGACGCCCGCTCCTTGGCGTGCTGATGCTCACAAGCTTTGGGATGGGTCAGGTGCTTCCTCTGCTGCTCGCAGGCAACCTGGCAGCCTCTCTGCCACGGTTGCTGGCGTTGCGGCCCATCGGCCGGTGGGTTCCGCCCATCAGTGGCGTGATCCTGCTGGCCACAGGCACTCTCACCTTATTAGCGAGACTGACCTGATCCGATGCCTGCACTACGCCGACTCTTCGCCCTGCTCTCGGATCTTCGTTTGGCGATCCTGCTTCTACTGCTGATTGCAGGAGCAAGCGCCCTTGGAACCATTCTTCCGCAGAACGAAGCGCCTGATTTGTATCTCGAGCGTTTTAATGCGGACCCATGGCTCGGATTGATCAATGGCGAACAGATGTTGCACCTGCAGCTAGACAGCATCTATTCCAGCGTGTGGTTTTTAAGCCTTTTGGCTTGGCTGGGATTGGCCTTGATCTTGTGCAGCTGGCGTCGTCAATGGCCAGCACTTCTCGCCACAATGCGCTGGATTGACTACCGCCAACCCAGGCAACTGAGCAAGTTGGCGTTGGCAGAATCGATTCACTGTTCCGACGGTGAATCGGCCTTAGACACCCTGAGCTCACAGCTCAAGAAGCAAGGCTGGCAGGTCCAGAGGCATGAGGATCGCCTGGCGGCGCGGCGCGGCGTGATTGGCAAGGTTGGACCCTTATTGGTTCACACCGGCTTAGTGCTGCTGCTGATCGGGGCTGCATGGGGAGCACTGTCTGGAAACCGCTTGGAACGCTTCCTTGCGCCCGGCCGAGCTCTTGATCTACTCGATCCCTCTGGCAACAACCGGCTCTCGCTCACCCTCGAGCGCTTCGCGATTGAGCGTGATCCAGCTGGACGCACCGAACAATTCCGATCAACGCTGAGGCTCGATCCCCCAGGTGGCCCTTCAGAGCAGCACATGATTAGCGTGAATCATCCACTCCGCTATCGAGGGATGACTGTTTATCAAGCGGATTGGTCGCTAGCTGCGATCACCGTGCAGATCGGCAAGAGTCCGCAATTGCAATTACCCCTCCGTAGTTTTCCCGAACTCGGCGAACAAATTTGGGGTCTTGTGCTTCCTACAAGGCCGGATGGATCCGAACCAGTGCTGATGAGCACGAGCAGTGAGCAAGGACCTGTTCAGGTGTTCGATGCCGACGGATCGCTGCTTGGCAACCTGCGACCCGGTGGAGCATCCACTGAAATCAAAGGACTACCTCTGAGGGTTGCCGAGATCATGCCTGCTAGCGGACTGCTCCTTAAGCGGGACCCTGGCGTCCCACTCGTTTATGCAGGATTCGCGATCACACTGCTTGGCGGAGGCCTCAGTTTGATCGCAACCCGTCAACTATGGGCCGTGCTCGACCCACCACCGTTTAAGCCATCCAACAGAAAGCTTCACATCGGCGGGCTTTGCAATCGAAATCTCGCTGGCTTCGCTGCTGAATTGCCAATCCTGATTAGCAGGGTTGACGGATCCCATGACTGACTCTTACGACCGTATGAACGTTTCCACGAGGGTTGAAATCAGCTTCTAGTTGCATCCAAACAGGAGCACAGGCCGTCACTAAATCATCAAGAATTTTATTTGCCACCTCTTCATGGGAGATCGAAGTGTTGCGAAAGTGATTGATGTACAACTTGATCGCTTTCAACTCGACTACTCGAGGTCCTGGCTGATAGATCAACCGCATCACTGCGAAATCCGGATAACCCGAGAACGGACAGAGGCAAGTAAATTCCGGCAATTCGATCGACACCTCATAGGGGCGCCCGACCCTTGGGTTGTCGAAACAGATCAACTCCGCATCTGCAATAGCCCTTTCGCCGTACAGCGGAGTTTTGGTGAGCTCAGTGCCGGGGTTGCTCATAAAACGAGTAATTAAAACTCCAGAAAATGACCCTAAAGCCACCCCACTACAAACGTTGAGCAGATCTCAGCGATGCTTGATTTGGTATCAAGCCGTACAACTGATCAGGCGGAATGCAGGCCTAATGGGTGGGATATAAGGCTTGCTTGCAATGGATCTGAGTCTGATCACCGAAGGACAGGCTTTCCGAATACAGCCTGAGAGCGTTCACGGCATGTTGTGGCTCCAAACTCATTTCGAGATGTCCCATTGGGAGCTTCTCGCTGAGGGCCTTGCCACGGTGAGTCAATCCAATGCCGATGAGCTCATTGAGGACGCCTCGAACGCCGGATTGACCCTTTCTCCTCTCCCGGCCCTGTCATCTCAGCGCAATTCCTGACACACTCGAAGAATCTATTACTCAAAAAACCATGAAAAAGGTCGAAGCCGTCATCCGTCCCTTCAAGCTTGAGGATGTCAAATTGGCTTTGGTTAATGCTGGCATCGTTGGCATGACCGTGAGCGAAGTGCGCGGATTCGGTCGTCAGAAGGGTCAAGTGGAGCGATATCGAGGCTCTGAATTCACTGTTGAGTTTCTGCAGAAGCTGAAAGTTGAAGTTGTGATCGACGATGACCGCCTCGATGCTGTGATTGACGCCATTGCTGAAGCAGCGAAAACAGGCGAGATCGGCGACGGCAAGATTTTTGTCTCATCTGTCGACACCGTGGTGCGCATTCGCACCGGTGATCGCGACAGCTCAGCCCTCTGATCTCAGCGTGTCCTGAACCACCTGCTGAACCTTTTCGGCAGAGATCAGTTGTGTTTCAAGCTCGCTTAACCACAACAGGTATTCATGGTTGCCAGCGGGACCAGTAATTGGCGACCCCACAATTCCCTGGGCATTCCAGCCCAGGGAATGTGCTGCAGAGATCACTGATCCAATCGCATCCCCGTGAGCCAAACCATCTCTCACCACTCCCCCTTTTCCCACCCGATCACGTCCCACCTCAAACTGAGGCTTTACCAACACCAATGCTTCGCTCCCCTTCGGTTGCAGCAAAGCGCGAATAGCTGGAAGGACGAGTGAGAGGGATATAAACGACACGTCTGCAACTGCCAGAGTGGGTATGACGTCATCAGGCCCATAAAGCTCAGCTGCGCTCAGTCGACGCAAATTGGTGCGCTCTCTGAGAACAACACGTTCATCAATGCGCAAACTCCAGGCCGTCTGGCCATAGCCAACGTCGATTCCATAAACCCTACTGGCCCCGTGTTGCAGCAAACAATCGGTGAAGCCACCCGTCGAAATTCCACCGTCAAGGCAGGTGCGCCCCTCCACCGAGATAGGGAAAGACTCCAGCGCTGCCAGCAACTTTTCACCCCCTCTTGAAACAAACCTGGGAGGCTGCTCCACGATCAATTCGAGATCAGGCAAAACCGTGTGACCTGGCTTGTCGAGCAGCTGGCCCCGATGGTCTCTGACCTTGCCGGCACGAATGAGCTGTTGTGCTTGCTGACGGGACGCCGCCAAGCCCAACGTCATCATGTGGAGATCTAAACGCTGCTTACGAGCCATTCCGACATGAAAGCACCTTGAAACCGAAACAAATACCGGAGTTCCACCCGGAGTTCCGCAGACCTCCCTGAAGATCTTCCGAAGCCGCACGCAAGTCCGTGTCAGCCAACAACGTTTTCAACATCAAAAGCGGACGCCGCCCATCCCTTCGAGCCAAATTTTGTCGCAAATCCATCGAGGCGTCGAACCGCGTACTCGAACTGCTCACTCCAGGCTCATTCGTCACCCTCGACAACCACCCCACAGATCTCCCACCCTTTCAAGTGATCGAATGTCGTGGAGGCCTGTGCTGGGTGCGTCAGCAAGCCTGGGGAAAGAACGTTCAGTGGGAAGTTGAGCATCGCCGTCTCACCTCCGCTTAACGCCACGCGCAATGTCCAAGCCTTCAGCGCCATACATTGGTTGAGTTGTCGCCACGCGCTGGCCCTTGATCGAGAGATACACCCTGCCCGAGATGGGCGAGATCTGGACAGACCGGGCCAAATACCAAAGTTGGCTGGATGTTGAGGTTGCGGCCTGTGAGGCCAACTGCAGGCTTGGTCGTGTCCCGAAGGACGCGATGCAAACTATTCGCGAACAGTCGGCGTTTGAACCCGAGCGGATCCTTGAGATCGAGGCCGAGGTGCGCCACGACGTGATCGCCTTCTTGACCAATGTGAATGAGCACGTTGGCGATGCCGGGCGTTACATCCACGTCGGCATGACGAGTAGCGACGTCCTTGATACGGGCCTGGCGCTGCAGTTGAAAGCCTCCGTCGCGCTCCTACGCCAAGAGTTGGCAGGATTGGATGCCGCGATTGCCAAGCTGGCGGCGGAACACAAAGCCACCGTGATGATCGGCCGTTCTCACGCGATCCATGGTGAACCGATCACCTTTGGATTCAAGCTGGCTGGCTGGTTGGCAGAAACCCGCCGCAATCTTGAACGTTTAGCTCGCCTAGAGGGAGATGTCGCCATCGGCCAGGTGAGCGGAGCGATGGGTACCTACGCCAATACGGATCCAGAGGTGGAAAAACTCACCTGCGAGATCCTCGGCCTCACTCCCGACACGGCAAGCACCCAGGTGATCTCCCGCGATCGCCATGCCGACTACGTGCAGATCCTCGCCCTGGTTGGGGCCTCGCTCGATCGCTTCGCCACCGAGATTCGCAACCTGCAGCGCACCGATGTTTTGGAGGTAGAAGAAAGCTTCGCCAAAGGACAGAAAGGAAGCTCGGCCATGCCCCATAAACGCAACCCAATTCGCAGTGAACGGATCAGCGGTTTAGCGCGAGTGCTGCGCAGCTACGTGGTGGCGGCCCTTGAAAACGTGGCTCTCTGGCACGAACGTGACATCAGCCACAGCTCAACGGAACGGATGATGCTGCCTGACTGTTCTGTGACCCTCCACTTCATGCTGCGCGAGATGACCGCCGTCATCTCTGGTCTCGGGGTTTACCCAGAAAACATGATCCGCAACATGAATGTCTACGGAGGCGTGGTCTTCAGCCAACGGGTCCTGCTCGCGCTCGTAGATGGTGGTATGAGCCGAGAGGATGCTTACGAAGTTGTGCAGCGCAACGCCCACAACGCTTGGAACACCAATGGTGGTGACTTCCGCGCCAACCTGCAAAGCGATCCCGAGGTCAGCAACAAGCTCAATGCAGACCAACTGGCGGAGTGTTTCAGCACCCAGCTGCATCAAGCCAACCTGAAGGTGGTCTGGGACCGACTCGGCCTCTGAGTCAATGTTCTGGACTCCCTATGCCGACTGGATTTACGTGGTGGTGAGCGTGAGCGGGATGCTGCTCATCATCGTGCTGGTGCTTCGCCCTGATGCAAAGTCATGACCCAAACAACTCGGACCGAACACGACAGCATGGGGCCAGTCGAGGTGCCGACTGAGGCCCTTTGGGGGGCACAAACTCAGCGATCTCTCCAGAACTTCGCGATCAGCGATGACCGCATGCCTGTTGATCTGATCCATGCCTTAGCGCAAATCAAACAGGCGGCAGCAATCGTGAACGCTCGACTGGGGGTGTTGGATGACAACCGACGCGACCTGATCGTGAAGGTGGCGGCTGACATTGCCGAGGGGCGTCACGACGATCAATTCCCCTTGAGGGTTTGGCAAACGGGTAGCGGCACCCAAACGAACATGAATGTCAATGAGGTGATCAGCAACCTGATATCTCGGAGCGAGGGGGAGCCATTGGGCAGCCATCAGCCTGTACACCCCAACGATCACGTCAACCGCTCTCAGTCGACAAACGATGCCTTCCCGGCAGCGATCCACATCGCTGCCGCCGCCGGCATCGAACAACGACTTTTGCCGGCAGTCCAACATCTCAGCGAAGCTTTTGGCGTCAAGAGTGAGGCCTGGCATGACATCGTGAAGATTGGCCGCACCCACCTGCAGGATGCGGTGCCGCTCACCCTTGGCCAAGAAGCATCAGCCTGGCGTGATCAACTCAGCACTGCCAGGAACCGGATCAAAATATCTCTGCAGGAGCTGTACCCGCTCCCGCTCGGCGGCACCGCCGTTGGAACGGGCCTGAACGCCCCAGAAGGATTTGCCGACCTGGCAGCAACTGAACTGGCACGCCTGAGCGGTTTGCCATTGGTCTCTGCTCCGAACAAATTTGCTGTGATGGCAAGCCATGATGGTCTGGTGAATGCCATGGGCCAGCTGCGACTACTCGCGGTGAGCTTGCTGAAGATCGCCAACGACCTCCGTCTCCTCGCCTGTGGCCCACGCGCAGGCTTAGCGGAACTGCACTTACCTGAGAACGAACCAGGCAGTTCGATCATGCCTGGAAAGGTAAACCCAACCCAGTGCGAAGCGATGGCGATGGTTTGCACCCAAGTGATCGGCCTCGATGCAGCTGTTGCGATGGCCGGGGCAGGCGGTCACCTACAGATGAATGTCTACAAACCTCTGATCGGCTTCAACCTGCTGCAGACGATCAAGCTGCTGACCGATGCCTGCCATTCCTTCAGAGTGGCCATGGTGGAAGGCATCGAACCCAACCGGAGTCGCATCCAACGCGACGTGGAGCAATCCCTGATGCTTGTTACTCCCCTCACCCCTGTGATCGGTTACGACAAGGCCAGTGCGATCGCTAAGTATGCCCACGAGCAGGGATCAAGCCTGCGCGATGCGGCCCTAGAGCTGGGATATGTGAGTGCGACTGAGTTCGATCGAATTATTGATCCCGCAGCCATGACGAACCCTTGATCTGCTCAGGCAGCCCGTTCAGTCGCCGCATTGAGGCCACTGGATTCGGCAGCCGCGGCCTTGAGCACCTGGTCAGCCTCCGCAACCGGGAAACGATTAATCGCGGTTAAGGCTGCACGGGCGTTCTTGCGCAGCTGCTCACTAATTGCCTCGCAGTAGGGCACCTGAGCCAGTAGGTCCACCGTGCGGCGCATGATCCTAACAACATCTCCTTCGTCCAAGGAGGTGTTAGCGATCAGATCATTCCAGTTTGTCCCTTTGGCCCAAGCCTCTACCAATCCCATCAATTCAGGCTCCCACCAGGCTGGCACAACCACCTTGAAGCGCTCCTGAGCCTGCAGAAGCTCCCGACGGATACCTGACAAATCATGCAGGGCTTCTTCCGCAAGAGGAGGCACTGGAAATGCACTCCAAAGATCTGGGCGATTCACCTCCGTGCTGATCGCTTCAAACACAGCGGCCAGTTCTGCTGGAGGCAACTCGTCGAGATGACCGCTCATCAGTGCCAGGCCTAGCCAGAGCTCGTTGTCGCCACGAAGAGCGGAAACGGTGCGACCAATCTCCGTTGGTTCCAAGTCATCCAGGCAGCCAAAATGCCGCAGGATCTCAATAAGAGCCAAAAATGTCTCCCAATGCCGGTTGGAACGGTGATGGAGCAATTGCTGGCGCTCATGAATTTCATGCTCGAGATCTTCCATGCGTCGCCGGTGCTTCTTGAGTTGCTTGCGATCTCCCCAGCGATGAGCCGAATGCCCCTCCAGCTGATCTTCCAACTCCTGGACTAGGCGCACTTGATCCAACACTTCGCCAGCCAAGTCGTACTGAGCGGTGGTCATGTCATGACGACGTGCCATATGTGCGACCGCCAAAGCCAAACGACCACTCTCCTGATCGCCATGACGGAGCTCACCGGAACGGCTGAGATCAGGAGACATCACCTCACCAACTTGCAAACAGCTCAATTCCGCATGCAAACTCACGACCCCCTGACACGGCAACAGGATCCAAACGTTGTCGTGCGTCAAACAAAGCAGCAATGGGAACTGCCCAGGGCCATCGCATTTCTCCACGACCACGGCCGGCGTTACCCCTCCACGTAGCCGAGGGGATTTAAGGCTTACCAACGATCCAACGCTTGCGAACTGGAGGGCAATCGTCAGTTCGTGGGCCAGGGTTTCTTCAGCCTGCTGCTGAAGAATCCTGAGCAGACGTCTCTCCTCGCGGAGGCGACCGCGATGTTTCTCGTATTCCTCAAAGTCTTCCCACGGCACATCACCGGCCGTGCCTTGAAGTTGACCCAGCTGCATCCGCAACTCTCCCAGATGTTCTTCTTCATCCACCAGATCCAAACTGGCGAGGTAGCGGCCAAAGCTGCGCTCCACCAGCTCTCTTGCCTTGGCTAAGTCATGACGCTGCAACAGGTTGAGCACCATGCCGTAGCTGGGGGTGAATTGACTCACCAACGGATCAGAAGGGCTCGTGGCCAACTGAGCAGCCTCACGCACCCCCTCAAATCGACTCTGAACGGTCACCACATAGCCCTGCGTGTCTAAGCCGCGACGGCCTGCGCGACCAGCCATTTGCAGAAACTCACTGGCCATTAAGGGGCGATGCCCCCGTTCCGTACGCTTCGAGAGCGATGCGATCACAGTGCTGCGCGCGGGCATATTGATACCCGCAGCCAATGTTTCGGTGGCAAACACCACCTTCACCAACCCCTGCTGAAATAACTCCTCGATCAGTTCTTTCCAAGCAGGCAGCACTCCGGCGTGATGAGAAGCAATCCCGCGTAGCAACGCATCTGAATGCAAGCCATCGCGCACAGCCTCAGGATTTGCGGCTGTATAGGCCTCAAGCCGATCGCGAATGATCGTTTGCTCGGCCTCCGTGACCAAACACTGCACCCCAAGGTCGCGAACGGCCTTATCACAACCACGACGACTGAAAATAAAATAGATGGCGGGGAGCATCTCCCGTTGCGCCATTTGAGCCACCACAAAGCTGATAGGTGGTGCTTCCGGCTGAGGCGGCCTTGACGAACGACCTTTGCGATTGTGCCCTTTTGGAGCACGCCAAACCTTGCAATTGGGATGGATTCCTGTCCCCTGTTCATTTAAAAGTGGATGGAGGCCCTTGGCACTACAAAAACTGAACTGCAGGGGCACCGGACGAAAATCACTGAGCACCAAACGCGTCGGACCGTGAACCTTCTCGATCCAATCGGTGAGTTGCCCCGCATTGGCAACGGTGGCGGATAACGCCACCAATTGGACTGAAGGTGGACAGTGGATGATCGATTCTTCCCAGACGGTGCCTCTCTGGGAATCATTCATGTAGTGGCACTCATCGAGCACGACCGACTCCACATCGGCAAGCGGATCGTCATGCTCATCCACTTCGGCATAGAGCATGTTGCGGAAGATCTCGGTGGTCATCACCACCACTCGAGCCTCACGGTTAACGCTCAGGTCACCCGTCATCAAGCCAACATTTTCTGCTCCAAACTGTTCGCGAAAATCGCGCAACTTTTGATTGGATAAGGCCTTGAGGGGTGTTGTGTAAAACACTTTTTGGCCATGGGCAATCGCCCGATAAATGGCGTACTCGCCTACCAGCGTCTTGCCAGATCCCGTGGGCGCGCTTACCACAACGGAATGCCCTTGATTCAAGGCATCAATCGATTCCAACTGAAAACCATCCAAAGGGAATGGAAACAGCTGGGAAACATCCGGTGACACCATCGTTGAATCCTAGGGATTGCGCGAGCAGGGAGCAGCAAACTGACCAACATGAGCAGCCCGTCTCAAGCACGCCAACGTCAACTCCGCACGTGGAGGCCCAATCCAGATGGATCAGGGCTGATTCCGGTCCATGCCACCGATAAAGGCGAGGAAGAGCCGCGTTGTCTTGTGGATTTAGCCAGCAACGATTACCTCAATTTGGCTCAGCACCCAGAGCTCATCGCGGCAGCAACAGAAGAAATCAAAAGAAGCGGGGTAGGAGCCGGTGGATCCCGGCTAGTAAGCGGCAGCCGCCCGGTGCATGACCAACTCGAACACCAACTAGCGCAGTGGTTAAACCGAGATCGCGTTCTGCTCTACCCGAGCGGATTTCAAGCCAATCTTGCCGCCGTTCTTGCACTCGCCGACCGCCACACACCAGTGCTGGCGGACCGGCTCTGTCATCACTCCCTACTCACAGGAGTGCAAGCCAGTGGTGCGCGGCTTCAGCGCTTTTCGCACAACAACCTCATCGATCTCAACCGCAAGCTGGAGCGCTGCCGGGATAGGCATCCAGGACACCAACCGCTAGTGATCACGGAAAGCCTATTCAGCATGGAGGGCACCAGTCCCAACCTGAGCGCCATGGCAGAGCTCTGCTCCAGCCACGCTGCCCGACTCCTAGTCGATGAAGCCCATGCCCTGGGCGTTCTGGGAGATGGTGGACGTGGTCTCAGCCATGCCCTCCCTCACAAGGGTGTGACCATGCTCAGTGGCACCTTCGGAAAGGCCTTTGGAAGCGGTGGAGCGTTTCTGGCCTGCGATGCAGACCTCGGCGAAACATTGCTCCAAACCAGTGGCGCCTTTCGCTACACCACAGCGTTAGCACCATCCCTTGCCGCAGCGGCTCTCGCAGCATTAACACTGATGCAACGCCATCCCCATTGGTCGAAAGAGCTCACAGCAACTAGCCAACAGTGGCGCTCTGCCATCGCTGCCGCTGGATGGCCCCGTCCAGGCGGGGCAGGTCCGATTCTCCCCCTGGTGATCGGTTCAGACCAAGCAGCTCTCGATCGCCAACAGACCCTCGAAGCCGCAGGGCTGTTGAGCATTGCCATCCGCCCCCCCACCGTTCCCGAAGGAACGGCCCGACTACGCCTGGTGGTGCGTCGGCTACTGCCCGATGGGACATTGGGCGCGCTGCTTCAAGCTCTCTCTCTGAGCCGATAGGTCCCGATGAAACAGGTCATCGCTATGCACGGCTGGAGCGGAGACAGCCATTCATGGGTGCCCTGGATCCGGCATTTCAAGCATCACCATTGGTCTTGGCAAAGCGGTGAACGTGGTTATGGCAAGCGCCAGGAGCACATGCCCTTTTGGCAAGACGATCAAGATCCAATAAAGCTGCAGCGGCGCGTGGTGATTGCCCACTCCCTAGGGCCGCATCTGCTCCCGGATGCCGTGTTTGCAAACGCCACCGATGTGGTGTTGCTGGCAAGTTTTTCCAGATTTGTGCCGCAAGGAGCCAAAGGTCGCGCTCTTAATACCGGCTTGAAGAGCATGCGCCGCTGCCTTGGTAGCGACGCTGAAGCCGCGATGCTCACGACCTTTTTGACGCGGGCGGCAGCGCCATCGCCGCCAGACGGCCTCCCACGCGGCCCAATCCATAAAGGTCTCTCGCGCCAAGGGCGTCAACGCTTAACCGACGACTTAGATCGGCTGATCGCAAGCTCAAAGTTACCGCCAGGGCTGCAAGCAACAACCAGAGTGCTGGTGGTGGAGGCAGAACAAGACGCAATAGTGGTGCCAGTCGCCAGACAAGAGCTGTGCGACGCAGTGGAGACCCGACTGCAGCATCCAGCAGAGCACTGGTTCATTCCCGATAGCGGGCATGCACTGTTGGTGCCAGATCTACTGATGCGCATCCAGCGATGGCTTGATCAGATCCCTGGAGAGCAATGAGCAACACCTGGGGGGCAATGGTTCTACGACGCTTCGATGGCGCAGCAACCCAATACAACCAGGCAGCCCGTCTGCAAGCGGCCATGGCCTGGCGACTAGCCGGGCACTGCAAGCGACTCCCAATTCCATCAGGTCGATGGCTGGATCTCGGGAGTGGAACGGGATTGCTTGCCGATGCCATCGAACAACGGAACCCCGGCAAGGTGGTGGAACGCATCGATGGAAGCCCATCTATGCTCGCTCGCAGCTCTCGTCCAGACCACACTCAGCTGTGGGATTTGAATCAGCCCCTCCAAGCCTGGGACGTCGCTCCAACGCTGATCGCCTCCAGTTTCTGCCTCCACTGGTTGTCCGATCCCGGCACAAGACTGCAGAACTGGTTCGAGTGTCTGGCCCCAGGTGGTTGGTTAATCGTGGCGCTGCCGGTTGAAGGCTGCTTCCCGCAGTGGCAGGCAGCGGCCAGCCAAGCGGCAGTCCCCTGTTCGGCCTTGCCCTTCCCAACGACCCAAGCGTTGCTGGCCTCAATACCCAAACAGCAGGTCAGGCAACAACAACAGCTCTGCTTCAGCGAACAAGCCAGCCACATCACGGCTCTCTTGAGGCCCATGCAAACCATTGGCGCCGGCACCAGCACCCGCTCAGCTCTCAGCGTGAGGCAATGGCGTCAGCTCAACGCCCACTGGCCTGAGCGATCTACTGAAGGGCAAGTCAGATTGACCTGGTTGATCCAACTCCTGGTGATCGAGCGATGAACACGCCTCCCCTTCGGTTGGTGATCTGCGGAACAGACACCGATGTCGGAAAAACCATCGTTAGCGCCCTCTTTGTTCAAGGTTTAGAAGCCACCTATTGGAAGCCGGTCCAAAGCGGAACTGAAGGCGGTGGTGATCGTCAACGCGTGATCGATCTTCTGGAGCTTCCAAAAGAGCGTTGGCAACAAGAAGCTTATGCATTTCAAGCTCCCGTTTCACCGCACTGGGCTGCTGAACGAGAGGGGCGATGCATTGATCCCGAGCAGCTCAAGTTGCCAGCTATCGATGGACCGTTGGTGGTGGAAACCGCTGGAGGACTGATGGTGCCACTCACACGCCACTGGCTGCAAATCCAACAACTGAAACGGTGGAAGCTTCCGGTGGTGTTGGTAGCCCGCAGTGAGCTGGGCACCTTGAACCACACGCTTCTCAGCCTGGAAGCACTGAGAACACGGAACATTGCGATCCTTGGGCTGGTGATGAATGGCCCTCCCCATGCCGACAATCCCCGAACCCTTAATGAACTCGGCGATGTGCCTTTGCTATGCGAATTACCACCGATTGAGGAACTGAGTGCCGCGGCCCTTGCCAAGCAATGGCGTGTTCAGAACGTGAAAGCTAAGGTCGAAACTGAGATCAATCGCTTACTGGCTACGAGATGAATCGCCGTCAAACCGGAGTCGCTGTGGCTGTTGCCTTCCTTTGCGCAGGCATTTTGGTGTTATTTACTGACGTGGAGGTCGGGTTTGTGCGTTGGTTTAACTGTGGCCCGATCGCCACGGAATCAGAACAAAACAGTGAAATGTGCCGCTGAGCTCAGAAGAGACGAATTCATCCACTGGCAGCTGCGACGACGAAGTGCCTCAGAACCACCATCCCCACCTCTGGCCTCCTTTCACCCAGGTCTCGACAACGCCTCCATTAGAAAGAGTGCTTCGAGGAAATGGTGCTCTTCTTTACCGCGATGAAGGGCCTCCATTAATCGACGCGATTAGCAGCTGGTGGGTCACCTTGCATGGCCATGCCCACCCTCATGTCGCAGAAGCAATCGCTCGTCAGGCCGAGACCCTTGAGCAGGTCATTTTCGCTGAATTCACCCACCCTCAAGCCGAACGTCTCGCCGATCGGTTGGCAGCCAAAACTGGATTAGAGCGAGTCTTTTTCTCCGACAACGGCTCCACCGCCGTGGAGGTGGCACTCAAAATCGCCATTCAGTGGTGGCACAACAAAGGAAAGCCCAGACAGCAGATCATCGCCTTCGACGGCGCTTATCACGGAGATACGTTTGGAGCGATGGCCGTCGGAGCTCGCAGCCTTTTCAGTGAACCCTTTGACCCACTGTTATTTCCGGTCGCCCGCATTCCATGGCCAGCAACTTGGTGGGACGACGATCACGTCGAACAGCATGAACAAACAGCACTGAACCAGCTCGAGGAAGCCCTCAAGACACCAACCGCTGCTGTGATCCTCGAACCGCTTGTCCAAGGCGCCGGCGGGATGAGCATGGTGCGTCCCACATTTCTTCAAGAAGTAGAAAAGCGCGTTCGGAACGCTGAAACCTTGTTGATCGCCGACGAAGTCCTTACAGGCTTTGGGCGTTGCGGCGATTTTTTGGCGACCCAGCGGGCAGGTGTCAAACCTGATCTTGTCGCGCTGTCAAAAGGACTAACCGCTGGATTCCTTCCCATGGGAGTGACCATGGCAAGCGGCGCTGTATTCGACGCCTTCGTGGGCAAGGACCCGAGTTTGACGCTTTGGCATGGCCACAGTTTCACCGCGAACCCCCTGGGCTGCGCTGCAGCGAACGCCAGTCTGGATCTACTCGAAGCAGAACCTGACAAGTATCTGGGGTTCGAAGCGAGGCATCGATCGCACTTAGAGGTTTTGGCACGTCACCCAGGAATCAGGCGTGTTCGCTTGACAGGGACGATCGCAGCTTTTGATCTCGTGGTCAGCGACCAAGAGGGTTACCTGAACCCTGCAGGAAAAGTGCTACGCCAGCTGGCGAGAGAGCGTGGTGTACTGGTGCGGCCCCTCGGCCAAGTGGTGTACCTACTTCCACCGCTTTGCATCAGCGATGAGCAGCTCGATCACTGCTATTCCGTTCTCCAGGAAGCGCTCGACCTTCTGCAAAAACAAGCAACGAACTGAGCCCTCATGGACCGAGCCGCAGGGCCGCCTCGACGTCGGCTCGAGATAGTCCATAGGGAAACACGCAAGGGCGAGGCGCTTCATTTGGGCTCCAGATCACCGCGAGATCTGTTTGTTGCAGCCGGATCTCAGCCAGCCATCCCTGTTCCTGCCATGACCAGCCACACGGATCATCGTCTAGCCGCTGCGCTCCAAGCTGATGAAGCCAGAGCTCAAGGGCCTGCAGCGAATGCTGATTCAAGGGAGTTTCTGCTGGAGGCATCGACACCATCAAGGACATCCCTAATCAACGGCTCCTTTGGAGTCTGCTCGGCCACCAGCCAACTCGGCTGAACCTGTAGCTCCATACCCCGACTCCAGGCCACCCCGACTCCCAGCGATAAACACAAAAGCAAGGCCCCGAGCAACATCAACAGCGACAACCACTCCCCTCCTGAGAGTGGTCGCCGCTCACCAATCGCCGTTGGAGGAGCCGTTAGAGGGGAAGGAAGCGGAGCGTGCTGCTCTTGAAAGAGCTGTTCCTGCTTGATTAATTGAGCGTCATAGAGCCGACGTAGAGAAGGATCAGACAGGTGGTCATAAGCCTCACGCAGCAGCTGAAATTGGTGAGCTGCTTCCACGGCCGGCAACGTCGTGGTGTCTGGATGAACCGACTTACTGAGACGGCGAAAGGCGCGGCGCAAGGTCTCGGCATCAACTCCACGACCTACTCCTAACCGTTCGTAATGGGTCGAGGCCGACATCACGTCCTATTCGAACCGAATCACGAAGGTGCATTGTAGGAAGAGTCGCTGCCCTGGCAGCCATGCCAGAAGCAAACAGCTTTTCTGATGCCGGGCCTGACCTATGGCACCGTTTGGGCTGGCAGCCCAATGACACCCAGCTCTCTCAATTCAAAGAGCTGCAAGCCCTGCTGCGTCATTGGAACAGCAGGGTGAATCTCACCCGATTGGTGGAAAACGAAGAGTTCTGGATCGCCCAGGTTTTTGACAGTCTTTGGCCGCTCGAACATGAGCTAAGTACCCCAGAGCTAAGTCGTCGCTGCATTGATGTAGGCACTGGAGGCGGTTTTCCTGGCCTCGCTGTCGCCATCGCCCTACCCGGTACCACTCTCACCCTTGTTGATTCAGTCGGGCGCAAAACTGCAGCAGTGGAAGCCATGGCCAACGCTCTTGGATTAGGGAATCGCGTGGACGTCCGCACCGAGCGCGTTGAGATCACTGGTCAGGAGCGGTCCTGTCGTGGGACGTTCGATTTGGCGATGGCCAGAGCCGTGGCCACACCCCCCGTCGTGGCGGAGTATCTCGTGCCCCTTCTGGCCCATCAAGGCCAGGCGCTGCTTTATCGCGGCCACTGGAGTCACGACGACGAAGCCAAACTGAAACGAGCCTTAGTTCCTCTCAAGGCCAAAGTTGCGGACTGCAAGCAGATCAACCTGCCGGCTGGTCGGGGGCTACGCACGTTGGTTCGCATTGAGCCCTTGGCACCCTGCCCCAAGAGCTATCCCCGACCCGTTGGTCTACCCAGCCGTCTTCCCCTTGGTGATCAGGCAGACGACAAACGTTCTTGAGGAACGCCGCCAACCCGTTCCTTTAAACCCCTTAGCAATCCTGGGATCGTTTCAGCCCAGGGACTTTGGTTCAAAACATTGCGGAGGTCTGTCTCGCTGACCTCCTGATCCAGGGCGTCGGCGTTGGCACCAGGCGCCCAATGTCCTGCATGACCAAGAATTCCGTAACGCGCCCTGGCATACCCCTCGAGGTCCCAAGCTTCAATCAAATTGTGGAGCCAGAGCAACACGGGGAGATTGATACCGCCGGGAGTGTCTTTCCAATGGGGCAACCCATCACGCCAGGTCATCAGCCAAGGCTCACCAAGGGCCTTTAGAGCTTGAGTCTGCAACCGATCATGAATCGGGGCGATGAGCGCTCCAGCTGTATCAAGTTGACGCACAGCTTCAAGATGAAGATCAAGGTCACTTGGCCTGGAGGCACCAACACTGATGGTGTGAACGCGTGGATCACGCAGGCAAAACAGATCGTTAAACACGATCGGGTGAAGGGGAGCGCAGAGCTGCTTCAACAGCAGCGAAGGGGTATGCAGATGGCCACCTTTATCGGTGGGACTAATGATGAACACGCCCATGTCATGGCGTTGGGCTGCGACCAACGCTGGTTCATTGTCTTGCCGGATGTAGTACCAATGCAAATTCACATAATCGAAGGCGTCAGAGTTGATTGCAGCTTCGATAACGCTGGTTTCACCATGGGTCGAGAAGCCCACATGGTCGATGCGACCTTCTCGCTGCCAGCGGCGTACCACCTCCATACAGCCGCCTGGTCGCAGCGTTTGCTCCAAATGATCCAATCTGTTGATGCCATGAATGGCCAGCAACTCGATTCGCTGAACCTCTAAGCGCTCAAGGCTGAGTTCGAGCTCGGCTTCAAACAGCGCAGGATCGTCCCGGGGGGGCACCTTCGTTTGAAGAATCCGATCTGGATCTGGCGAATGCGGGAGAGCCCAGCCCAGTTGACGCTCAGAGCTGCCGTAATGACGCGCTGTTTCCAGATGGTGAAAGCCAAGCTCCACAGCACGGTGAAGTGTGTTTTCCACGGTGCTTTGAGCCTCCTGAGTAATCACGTCAGCCTCAAGATCCGAC
>JASJLK010000032.1:0-32132 GCA_037620855.1 Synechococcus sp. ChBW.bin.23
TTACGTCGTGGCGGCTGGTTTGTTGCGGGATGGGTGTTCACCACAATGGCGACATCAGCTCTATTGGTGACTGTGGGTCATTCGCTGGTGCTGGACATGACGCAAGGCTCCCATCACCGAACCGGCTTGGATCTCCTCGCTGGTGGTGCCTTGATCGCCGTTGGCGGTAGGGAATTGCTGCGATCGTTCACAGATGGAGACACACCGCCGGCATGGACCGCAAGCGTGGATCGCTTTGTGAACATGCCCCTCCCTCTGCTGTTGTTGGTGGGTGCGGTCGCGGAAGTTGCCAGTCCTGATGATCTAGTGCTTTTCGCGAAATCAGCAGGCGTTGTCTTAGCGGCTCAACTGCCTACGTGGCAAGAGCTAATTGGTCTTTTGGCCTTCACGATCGGCGCAAGCCTGTTGATGCTTACCCCGTTGATCGCCGTTGCGATTGGACGGGACAAGGTCGTTCCCGTCTTAGAACGAGGAAAAGAGGTACTTTTCGCTCGAGGCGAGCTGGTTTTAGCCGCCATCAGTATTGGAATCGGGGGGTATCTCGGCTGGCAAGGAATCAGCGGTCTCACCCTGACCTAGACCTGAGCTGAAGGTAGGAAGTGAACGCCACGCCGTGGACCGGCACAAAGATCTAGATCGATTGTCTAAAATTAGATGCCACGATTGGCTAGATTGAATATACGGAAATGGTTCCTCTACACAATTCTTTCAGTGGTCTGGATTCATCAAGACCAAGCGAAAGGAACGTCAACCATTCCTCTCAACCTCGCTCGATTTTGCCCTTCTAAGTACTCAAAGTCCTTGTTGCTGACGGACGACCCAAGCTGATGCAGCTTGCTGCTGCTTCCAAGCCAAAAGCAGGTTTTTAGCGATTAATTGCAACTCCTTAACTTCTTTAGAGCTAGCAATCTCTCTAGAAAACTTCTCGATCACGAACATTTGTCCGATCGTCAAAGCAATTGGATCCATTGGTCTTTTTGCTAGGCAATCTGAAGTTAACCTGTAAGGCATAACATCACAAATCAATCAGGTAGTGATTGCAACCGATTTGACGATTGCATGCTCAACCCACTACATTTTACATGTTACAGATCAATGCTTAAAGGCCCTTATCCCTTTAATTGAAACCGCTAACTAGCCTAAAAAGCATTGTGAATGCCTGGATTCAATGCACTGCTCCTGGAAACAACACCTAGAACTTTCCAAAAAAGTATCTAACAGTGCAGACGCTCATCAAGGAGTGGCTCTGGCTCTGATGGGTGTGAGTTTATCGATGCTGGCCAAGGATTTATTGGCGGCTGAGCTTCTCGATCATTCGAATTCACACACACAAACAAAGAGCTAACCCCTCCGTCACAAATTTCCACAGCTTGCATGACGTCAATAGTTTGTTTTCTAAGATACGGTTCAGCGAGATAAGAGAAAATATGGAAGGGGTAGCGACGTCTTCCTCGTTTCCATACCGATCGCGGCTATCGGGTTAGGTAACTGATCTGTCTTGATGGACACTGAAAAATATTTAACTGTATGAACAAGACATCACTCCAGCCCATAGCAAAACCTCTCATGAGGTCAATACTGAGGGCAAATATTGTGAAAACAATAATTGTGTAACTTTAGATACTAAGCAAAATCCATTAGCCTTCAATATTAAAGGCCCAAGCTTTAAACTTTTAGGATCACATCTGCGTAGGCTCCACACCAAAAAGTGTGTTAATAGATACGATCCCTATCAAAAGAAAACCATAAACTCATTCAATGACTCAACATGCTGATACTTGTGGCAGATCTGCACATCCCAACAAATGAAGAATTCCAAAATGGACAGCTGATGCATTTGGCATTAGAAGCCGTTGACAAGGCAGCCAAATCTCCTCAGAATAATGATCAAAGCAAAGATCTTACCTACGATACTAGAGACAATGCATTACCTCCCGTATGCGCCTTGTAGATCGTTTCACAATAGATCCAATGCCTCATGATGAGCATTGGATCTATTAAATTAGCTATAAAAGCTAACTGGCTTCAATATGTAGTTAGTAATTTTGCAAATTACTAACTTAATTCATTCCACACAATCAAAGAGATTAGTCGCGGCATGATTGAGCATCAGTCCTTCGTACTGCTCTTGAAAGCGAAACAACTCATAGCAGCCCAAGGGTTAATAAAGATTTGCTTGATCATTCACTCAAACGCAATCAAGGCCATGCGTCATATGGCTCTATGCCCAAGGCCAAGAAATATTTAGACACCCATTACTGAACTCATTAAATTCACAGAAGAGAATAATCTCAAGGGGCGCATACCTTGCCCAACACAATGACACTGATAGTGATATCAAACCAGACAGGGCGGCCTAGACATTATTGGCCCTTAGGAGGATTATGCAGTTCTTGATGCCGAAGATGCGAATATCTACTATTAAGCTATTACCATCCACAGGAGTAGCCATGAGCTTTACAGTTACCGCAATCTCAATTGGTATCGTCAATTACACATCATTTCATCTCTGTTTTTCACATGTTATGCAGTAATTACTGCAAATTAAAAATATCTTCAACAAAACACCGCTTGCACCCCTCGGTACAGGTGGTTTTTATTGCCAACAAAAGTAGGCAACTAGCAAACATTAAGCAAATATAAAGCCTTCGGGCATGCCTTGTCGGCTTTAATTCAACTCAAGCAAGCATATAAACTTAGGTACAATTTATATCGCAATAATTTACTTGCCAGCAAATAAAAATCATCGTAATCAATTCCCACTTGGGAGCACAAGATGAGAGCATTTAAAAATGAACACACCTGCAAATCAATCACCGAACGTTGGGACGCCGTAGATGCTTATCTTGAGTGCGTCACAAGTTGCGGCCTCAATGATGGAGTTTGCGTGACGATGTGCATCACGAAGCATCTTGAACCGGGGACACTTTTAGAGGATAGAGAGAGACAAGCATCCAATACAGCGAAGTATTAGTACTTATCTCAAACCTTTCATAGACATTTGGAATGGGTTTCTACATAAGAAATCCATGCCATTCCAGCGATCAGGAAGATCACAGCAACAGTTCCAGCCCAATTAATAGTCAGCATAACTACTTACTCTTCTCTCTCGCTCAATTAAAGCATGGACAAACATCAACGTCAACCGATTCGTCACAAATAATACTTTCAGATACTTCTGAATCTGATGGCTTTGGCACGGAAATTATCTCTATATATTGCTGAGATCACGTCTTAGCAATGAAAACTGACTATTGCTTCATGCTTTCAGGCAGGCTTACAGAACAAGGGTATTGATCTCCCCGGGATGATGACGAGACTCAAGTCTATACCGTGCTCTTAATTGATAAATTCACCTTTCAAGCAACTGATACTTTTATGCTTAGGGTTGATTCGTAGTGCATAAAGTGATGAGCACCTTGCTTTGGATTTACCATCATTTAGCGCCTCCAATGCTTGACAAGCCGTAATTATTCTTTAGCGCAGAGACAAGGCGGCTGATTGCTAAGTCTCTAGATACAAGCTGGGCTCTAATCCAAGGGATGAATCCTCTCAATTACAGGTGAATAGGTATTCACTCTCTTTGCTATCAATTGCTTTAGTGGCTCAGCGGGTTAAGACAAAAAATTTCATTGGCGTCATTCATTCCTCAGCGCCCGCGTCCAACGTTCCACGGCTTTGACTGATGACGACCTTCCCGCTATCCAGACCGCCTCTTGCGCCCGACTGACAGCGACATAGGCCAACTGACGCCGCAGGACAAGGTCCTGCGGCCAGAACACGTCATCGGCGACAAACACCTCTCCGAAACTGCTGCCTTGACTGCGGTGAACAGTAAGCACGGCTGCTGGACCCAACGATGCAAAAGCATCACGGATCAAAAAATACTGACGCCAAAGAGGCCGCCCACCCCGCTTTCCCGCATCCCTGGCCTGGGTGCGTAAACCCTGAAGGACCGCATCTAGGCGCTGCCGCGCAGCACTTCCGGAAGGCGGCTGCAAGCGCAAACTGAGCTCTAGCTCTCCACTACGAACCTTCGCTGAAACGGTGTCAATCACAGGGGCCTCGAAACCAGCGAGTGCCATCTGCGTTTCCCCCGCAAACCCAAACTCAGCGAGGTCACAGCGTTCAGGAGTGACATCTTCCACCACCACTTCCCGATTCGAGCCCAGCACCAGATCGGGTTCTTCCCCTGTTTCTGCCCCATCGCGAGAGGCAGGCGCCATCACCGCCGTACGGCTGATCAAGACTTCTCCAGGAAGAACGGCCATCTGATCCGCCATCTCACCATGAATGGCTCGTCGTGCATGGGGAACAAGCGCATCCAGGGTGCGATTGGTGTAGCAAAGAATGCGTGCTGCATCTGGGTTATCACAGGCCGCAGCCCGGCGCAGGCCATCTTGAGCCTGGATCAGCCAAGCCGAACGATTGAGAACACCCACCTGACCCAATTCGCTGCGCAGCGGAGGCATTAATGGCGGCAGCTCGCAGGGCAAGCGTCCATCGCGCAAGCAACTCGCCAGCTGCAGCACAGGACCTTGATGACGAACCACTTGCTTGAGTGACGCTGTGATCGCGCGGTCCATTGAGAACACAGGACTACCCGCTTCTCCCACGGGCGGAAGCTGGGCCGGATCGCCAACGAACACAAGCCGAGTTTTAAAAGGATGAGCGCACTGCAGTGCGACCGACAACAGCGAGCTATCGACCATGGAGGACTCATCAACCAAGACCAGGCCGAGATGTTCCAACGATGCCGCCGTTTGTTCGGTGGATTCGCAAACCTCCCGATCCCCCTGGCGACGTAACTTGAGACGCAAAAGTCGATGAATGGTAGAGGGGTACCAAGTGGGGTGGAGCCCCTCTAAATCAAGGGCATGGCGCAACACCCCAACCGCTTTATGGGTAGGGGCCACAACGGTCCAACAAAGCCCTGCGGCCTCTACTTGGCGCAGCAAACGCATTGAGAGGAAGGTTTTTCCACTGCCTGCATAACCGCTCAAAACAAATGGAACGCCAGAGTCCTCGTTTGAGAGCCAAGTCTCAAACAATCCAGCTGCCGTCTGCTGATCGTTGGTGAGGATGGCCTCAGAGGGCTTCAGCCTGCTCACCCGCTCAACAAACCAAACGTTTGGGCCAAATGCAGGGGGGACCCCACAAAAAAGAGTCCAGGGATTGCGATTAAAGGTCCCAGCAGACTGCCAACCAACACCTCCGTGCGTGTATGACCAAGCCGTTCTTTCAGGGGCTTCTCGGGAGGGTTGGGCCAGAACGAATCAGGAAGTTCGTTGAGGCGTGCGGCCGTGAATCCTGCTGCCCGGCGCACCCCACTGGCGTCGTACATCACCACAAAAGCCACCGTGGCAGCAAGCGCAAACGCAGGCTGATCAAAACCCATCTGCCAGCCCACTCCAGCGGCTGTGCCAGTGACCAAGGCCGAGTGACTCGAGGGCATCCCTCCAGTTTCAAACAGCACCGCGGGCCTCCAGCGCCGATTCAGTACCAATTCCAGGAACAGCTTGGAGAACTGTGCCAACCCGCAAGCCGCCAATCCCCAGGCAAGCACAGCATTATCCAAAATTTGAGCAGGCATGGACAGCGTCGAGATCAATGTTGAAAACACGGGAGAACAAACGGTTGAAACCATCGTTGGAATCGCCATAGTCAACAATCGCGACTCGCCACGTAATCGGCGAGAGCCAACAAGGGCGCCGCCTTGTTACGCCAAGGCTCAAGCGCAGCCTTTGACTCCCGCACCAACTGCAACGCCTTCTCCCGCGAGGCTTCCAGTCCCAAAAGCTTGGGATAGGTCGTTTTATCGGCGAGCAGATCCTTGCCGGCCGTTTTGCCAAGCACTTCGCTGCTAGCGGTTACATCAAGGATGTCGTCAATGATCTGGAAAGCCAAACCAATGCCATTGGCATAGGTACGCATCGCCTGCAGTTGGTCATCACTCGCTCCTCCAATCAGAGCTCCGGTCACCACACAGGCACGCAGCAACGCCGCGGTCTTGTGGAGGTGGATGTACTCAAGAGTCTCAAGGTCAACCGCTTGGCCTTCGGATTCAAGATCAACAACCTGACCACCAACCAAACCGGGGGCTCCAGAGACGAGAGCCAACTCACCAACAACCCGCAACAAGCGATCCGCCGGTACGTTTGGACTCCGTACAGCCACCATTTCAAAAGCACGGCTGAGCATGGCATCACCCGCAAGGATCGCCATGGCATCTCCGTACACCTTGTGGTTGGTCGGACGCCCCCTGCGCAGGTCATCGTTGTCCATGGCCGGCAAGTCGTCGTGGATCAACGACATGGTGTGGATCATTTCCAGAGCCACTGCCGTTGGCATGGCTAGTTCGGACGTTCCCCCTACTAATTCACAAGCCGCAAGACACAAAATCGGTCGTAAGCGTTTCCCCCCTGCGAGAAGGGAGTAACGCATCGCATCGCGCAAGGATTCAGGACGCTCAGGTCCCATCGAGGAATTAAGGGCAATCTCCACGCGCTCGCGGGAGAGTTTTAGGTATGCCGCAAAGTCAAACGTGGAGGGGAGCTCACCGGAGGACGGCACGCTTTCGGGGCTAGTGGCCGCAGCGGACATGGTGAGCGCAGTGCTTGTGGGATTCTCTCAGGCCGAGGGGTTCAAACCACCAAATCGGACAATTCCATTGCAACCTGATGGCGTCGGCACCAGGCCACCACAGTGTTGACCAGCAACATCGTCACCGTCATGGGCCCAACCCCTCCAGGGACTGGAGAAAGAGCTGCGGCGACGGGTTCTAGTTCTTCAGCACGCACATCACCGCAAAGTCCGCCTTCAGGACGGCGATGAATACCAACATCAACCACCACACAACCCGGTGTGATGTGATCTGCACCGATCATTTCGGGGCGACCTGCAGCCACCACCAAAATCTCAGCCTGACGGGTGATCGATTCCAGATGTTGCGTGCGCGAATGGGCCACCGTCACGGTGGCGTTCGCCGCCTGAAGCATGAGGGCCATCGGCTGACCCACCAGGATGCTGCGGCCCACCACGACCGCACGCTTGCCGGCGGGATCGATGCCCTGATCGCGGAGCATCATCATCACTCCTGCAGGTGTGCAACTTCGTGGACCCTGTTCACCCTTTAACAGGCGCCCGAGATTCAAAGTATGCAATCCATCGGCATCTTTGTTCGGATCGATTTCAGCCAGCAGCGGGCTCTCGTCCAAGCCCTTTGGTAGTGGCAGCTGGAGCAGGATTCCATCCACCCGCTCATCAGCATTGAGCTCGCGGATGGCTTTCAACACCTCCTGCTGTGAAGCATGAGCTGGGAGATGGGAACCAAAGCTCTCTACCCCGATGCGTGCACAGGCCTTCTCTTTGTTGCGCACGTACACCGCACTGGCGGGATCGTCGCCAATTCGGAGAACAGCTAAGCCTGGCGAACGCCCTGCTGAAGCAATGCCATTTTGAATCTGCTGCTGCAACCGCACTTCAAGCTGCGCGGCGAGCTGCTTGCCATCCAGCCTGAGAGCCATCGAGGTCTGTTGACACTTTCCCCAGTTTGCTTCCTCAGTGGGGTTAGCGTCTGTATCAGTGATCAACAGCTGTGTTCCGATCTCATCCCCTAGCCCAGCTCTGGAGAAGCTGGTTGCGGAGTGAGTCACCGCGAAGCCCTGTGCTGCGTTGGAACCGCCTTCAAAAGGCAGGATTGCTTGTGGTCTGCATTGCAGTAGCACTGGTCTCCAGCTGGCCCTGGCTAGTGGAACCCGACTTACGACCGGGAATCCCAGCGCCGTTTGATTCGATTGCTCCGAAGGCAGCGCGCGTCATAGATAGCGAAGCGCTCGATCAAAGGCGCTCCAGCTTGATGCCCAACACTTTTGTACAGGTGGTGGATAAGCAACAATCAAGCCTCCTAAAGCTCAGACTCGAGCGGCATCTTGCCGAATTAGAACGCGTAGCCAGAAGCCAGAACATCGACCGAATTGGCCCTGTCAATCTGACCACAGACGAGCAACTTTGGCTGGAAAAACGTTCGCAGAATGATCGCAAAAACTGGGATATGGCCATCCGTAGGGCTGTCGATCGCATGCTCAGCCAAGGGCTTGTAAACACACTGGCGATTGAACAGCTCAGAAAGGCTTCATCACTGCAACTCGAAGCACTGGGACCTGAAGACGCTCCAGCAAGAA
Source organism: Synechococcus sp. ChBW.bin.23 (assembly GCA_037620855.1). GTDB lineage: Bacteria > Cyanobacteriota > Cyanobacteriia > PCC-6307 > Cyanobiaceae > Synechococcus_C. Next base: position 8,184 of record JASJLK010000032.1, read on the forward strand.
CCCTCGGCAGCAAGATCGCCACAACAACGCTTCAAGGAGCCAGCAACCTCCAAACCGATCCGCTGCGCAGTCAACGACTGATTGAAGAGCTGATCACCAAGCAAGGGATTCCAACCATCGAAGTCAAAGCTGGCGATCTGATTACCCGCAAAGGCGAACCAATTAGCTCCCAGGCCTATGACGTGCTCGATTTCTTTGGGCTGATCAATCGCAGTCCGAAACTCGGAATTTGGTTATTGCGTTTCACCGAAGCCCTCGCGAGTTGCGGAGTGATGCTGCTTGTGATGAAACGGGAAAGGCCCTGCCTAGAGGCCTCCCACGGGTTTCTGGCGATCAGCCTGCTGTTGATCAGCCAATTCAGCAAGATTTGGTTCGGTGCAGCGGTGAGCCCACTAGCGGTGATCGTGCCACCCACCCTGCTTTTAGCCCAAGGCCTCGGAACCACCAGTGGCCTTACCTGGATGGCGGTGAGCTGTTTGCTTTGGCCTACTCCGGTGAGCGGATTGGGCGAAGGCCGGCTACTGATCACGGCTGCCGTTGCGGCGATCGCCGCCATTCAGGCCGGACGATTACGCAGCCGAGCTCAGTTGCTGCAACTAGCGGTGTTGCTGCCATTGGGTGCGTTAGTCGCCGAAATGGTGGTGCTACGTCAACCGTTTGAATCCGTGAACCTTTCCTCGACGCGGCTCACGCCCGATACCGGAGAACTCGCATCAGAAGCCCTACTGATGGGTCTGCTGCTGATGCTCACGATCCTGCTGATACCTCTGCTGGAAAGCTCATTCGGGCTGCTCACGAGGGCACGCTTGATGGAACTGGCCGATCAAGAGCGCCCGCTGCTGCGCCGGTTGTCGTCAGAAGCACCTGGAACGTTTGAACACACGTTGATGATCTGCGGGTTGGCAGAGGAGGGAGCTCGTGCGATACGGGCCGATGTTGATCTGATCAAAACAGGGTCTCTATATCACGATGTGGGCAAACTCCATGCTCCGAACTGGTTCATCGAAAATCAAACCACCGGCGAAGAGAATCCACACACCAAATTGAACGATCCGGTCGCTAGTGCCGGAGTTCTCCAGGCCCACGTGGACGAAGGCCTCAAACTTGCTCGTAGACACCGCTTGCCGCGGCCGATCGCGGATTTCATTCCGGAGCATCAAGGCACCTTGCGTATGGGCTTTTTCCTGCATCAAGCCCAGCAAAAAGATCCAACGGTTTCTGAACACTTATTTCGCTACCGAGGCCCCACTCCTCGATCGAAAGAAACCGGGATTCTGATGCTGGCTGACGGCTGTGAGGCCGCCTTGCGATCACTTCCCCCCGACACCAGCGATAGCGAAGCGCAAACCACAGTGAAGCGCATCTTGGAAGCGCGCTTAGCCGACGGGCAGCTGAGTCAGAGCGGTCTGAGTCGGGCCGAAGTTGACCTGGTGATGCATGCCTTTGTGCGCGTCTGGAGGCGCATGCGGCACCGCCGGATTCCCTATCCAATCCCGGCAAAACGCAGCTTCAGCGCCTAAGCAATCCCGAGGGCCAAGGCAGGGGAGAGCGCACTCGAATGCGCTGCCCGCTGAATGGGTCAGCAAAGCTCAAGCCGATCGCATGCAGGTGAAGACGTTCAAGAGAGGAGCCCTGCTCAGGCGCTGCATAGATCGGATCACCGATCACGGGTAAGCCAATCGCTGCCAAATGCGCCCGCAATTGATGGGAGCGGCCTGTTCGAGGAGCGAGCCAAAGGCGTGAGCGGTTGGTTCGTAGCTCTGCACAACGCCACAAGGTCAAACAAGAACGACCATCCCGGTGAGGCCCATAACGGGGAGGGTGTGCAGACAATCGCGCCAATGGCAAGCGCACCGACCCTGAAAGGGCCTCGGGATGACCATGCACTTCGGCCACATACAACTTGTGCACTTTGCGATCAGCAAATAAGCCTCCAATCACCCTCAAACTCTCTTGATCCCTGGCCAAAAGCAGCAAACCTGAGGTGTCTCGATCGAGACGATGCACGAGCCTGAGCTCCGGCCGAACAGCCTGAACCCGGGTGATCAAGGAATCACTCTGGGCATCGCCAAGACCGGGCTGACTGAGCAACCCGGACGGCTTCTCCACAACCAAAAAATGTGGATGCCAACAATGAATAGGGAGCCCCGCGAGGGAGGTACCTTCAAACGATTCAGATGCCTCGACCATCGCTCAGAGGCGACCACCACGGCGATGGCCGGGACGGCACCAATAAAGGAGAGCCAGCACGTTCAGAACGCCCAACACAATCGAGGCCACACCCAACGCAATCGCTTGATCACCTCCCCCAAAGGAAAGCAAGGAGAGGCGCACGATGCCGTAGGGCAGGGATCCAGCCAAAGCCATCGACAGCGAGACGATGGCCAAAATCACCCCCCAGTGCCGCGCACCGAGCAAGCCAGCAGAGGCCACGATCCCCACGATCGCCGCCGGCCAGGCAAGCGCAAACGCCACGCTGATGGTTGCAGCTTGAAGGCTGGATGCCTGGAAAGCAACAAAACCAATCACCGGCAAAGCCAGGAAATTCCCGGTGAGTCCAAGCCAGGTCATCAACCAGTAGCCGGGCAACTTGGAACCCATTGAAGATCAAACCAGGAATAGCCATCGTAAACACCGGAGTGTCAGTGCTCGTCATCAAGCAAGGTCTCAAGGGTGGCGAGCAGTAACGCAACCGCTTCTGCCCGGGTTAAGGCAGCGTCACTCACCTCATCCACCCAGCCCTGGCAAAGCGTTTCAATTTCCTCAAACAAGGTTCCAGCGCTACGCAGTGCCTCCATGACGGCTGCTGAGGACGTTTCATCCCGTTCATCGCCATCCATCACCACATAACGGCGCCCGTCCTCCCCCATGTAGGTAAGACGGCCCTCTGCATCGATGTTGGGACCGGTAATGGGCGTGATCGGAGCTTCCTCATCCATCGCCTAAGCCCACAGCAGGAATGCTTTTTGGAGCACATCGCCCTAGCCGATCGCCACAAAAACCTCGAAAAAACGCCTTCACTTCAGCCAGCGGCAATCCCTGCACCAACCTTGCCTCAATTTCATCGCGGCGCTGGGACTGGTGATACAACCGCAATTCCTGAAACGAGCTCAACGACTGCTTCTCAATTTGGGCAAGAGCGCTGCCAATCTGATGATCAGGCAAGAGAGGCCCCCATTGGCAATGCTGCATCACCTGTGCTGATTCAAGGGCCAGCACAGTCCACACTTGGGCCGGATCATCTCGAAGGTAGTTGGAGCACAAAAGCAAGGCATTCCGTTTGGCATGAAAGGCACCAAAGAGTTGGGAGGGGCAGTCTTTTGCAACCAATGCTTGGGTGCCAGCGCGACGACGAAGAGAGAAATAGTTGCCGATGTCATCCCACGACTGGGCAGCCACTGGAGTTCCAATCAAGGCTGCCCCCATCAAAGGGACCCCAATCACCAGGACAAACCACGAGGAACAAAGAACGGATTGCCACATCAACGGACTAACCGACGCTTGATCTCATTCAAGACACAGGAGAGACAAATGAGAACGCGCAATTTTGGAGCTACAGATTTGCGCCAGACCCAAAGCCCTACGGATGCTCATCTCCAAATACTGCTCAGCGCTGAATCAAACGCTCAACGCTGGGAACTTTGTCGCGGAACGACTGCTCTCGGTCCACACGCGTATTCACTCGAAGCGTGGCGTGAATCCTCGGAACCCCTTCGCCATGCAGGCGCTCATGACAGCGCTTCACACAAGCAAACACAGCATCCCAATCCCCCTCAATCGCTGTTCCATTGGGCCCGAGCTCATACTCAAGTCCCGAGTCTTGAATCAGCTCATGGCAAATCGCCACCCACGGCGCTAATGAACCCTCAAGGCCCACCGGCACAACACAGAGATCCACGCTCACGTTCATCGGATGTAGCTCAATGGACGAGGGAGTGCTCTCCGCCATCAGGCAGACAAGCCTGCGGGTAGCGAATCGTTCTCCAAGCACCGCAACTTGTTTGCACCTCTAAACCAATTCCACGCTGCTGAAGGGAAAGATCACGCCCCTGACCAGAACACCAGCTCTGGGCAGCCGCTTCGGCGGCATCCATCGATTCATAGGGAGCATCCAGCACTGGATGAGGACTGCCGTCTAGTGCGATCAATCGGTATAAAGAACGAACAATTTTCGGCAATGTTCCAATCACGCATCTGTCCTTAGTCTTCCACCTCCGTGCAACAACGCCAGGGGGGAAGCTAGAAGACAGCCGAAACGTCACGATCAGCTCACGATGAGCCACCCACAACTCCAAGACGCACTTGAACAGCTGATGGTGCGCGCGCCCTCAGCACTGTTCAAGCGGGCACGACGCCTCTACCTCGACAAATACCCCCTGGATGGGCGCGATTGCAGCAGTGCGTTGCAGCTGTTTGTAGCGGAAGAACAGGTCGAAGAATGGGTCGAACCAGACCCGGAGGAGGAACCCTTAGGCAAGATTGCCGTCGTAACGATTCGGCCCACACGTCTTTCTTTGGTGCACTGGCAACAGAACGAAGCTGCATCTGAGCAGATGTGCTCCGACTACCTCCAAAACACCTGGGGGCTCGATCCCACCTGCTTCGAGGCGTTAAACGATCCCTGGTTCCGAAATGGGGGACATCAGCAGCAAGCTCAAGCCCCTGACGGGTTGATCTGGACCCGCCGATCTGCTTTCACAGCCGAAAATGATGCATCAGGGCCCAATCAGTAGATCTTGGGCGCTAAATGACAATGTCAAGGGTTGAAAACAAAGGAAATCCTGTAGGTCGAAAGATCGTGCTTCAACCACCGCTAACCAGGGATTAAGCCTTGATGAGAACGCCATGAGAGCCCCAGTTATTGAAAGATATGTGCTGCGTCAAAACTGCTCTGGTAGCTACTTGAGCCTGAATCATCAAACCCAGTCGATTGAAGGGGTATCCAGCGTTGAAGCTGCATGGAACTTTCACAGCCATGAAGGAGCTGTGAGCCATGCCTTGTTAATCGGCCAAACCCATGGAGAGACCCCTGACGTGATCAAGCTCGCTTAAAGCTCGTCTTCCACATTGGACTTGATCGAGCAATCACTCAGCGGATAGCTCACACAAAGCAAAGCAAAGCCCTTCGACATTTGGTCCTCATCCAGGAAGCTTTGGTCAGCCTGATCAACGCTTCCGTTGATGATTTTTCCAGCGCATGTGCTGCAAGCGCCAGCACGGCAGGAATAGGCGAGATCAATTCCTTGCTCTTCAGCAGCATCAAGGATGTATTGATCATCGGCGCAGCTGAAGTTGGATCCACCTTCGATGCTGATCGTGAAAGAAGCCATGACTCGTGGAGAGATCATCCTCTTTTTAACGGGATTGAAGGGCACGGTCTTGGATCGTCAGAGATCCCAAACGCTGCGCCTCGCGCATCAACCTGGAATGAAGTGCCTGAGCCGCCGGGACTCAGGAGCCATTTGCTGTTGCAGATCAGCAGCACTGGCATTGGTTTGCTCCCGTTGTTGCGCCTGAAACACGTCGTCTTCCGTGATCGTGAGACCTCGCGATTGGGCCAGGGTGATCAACTTCTCCAAGGGCAATGGCTGGGCGAGTTGCTCTGCCAAAGCCGGATCGTCATGACGCAAGCCAAGCAATTGATCGAGATCTTGCAGCGACATGGCCCAGGGGCAACTGAAATTGATCTACACCAGCACCCCACCCGTTCAGCGTTCAGCAAGCAACAACCTGAAACCGTTCAAAGCAAGGCGGACCTGACGTCGGCAATCATGGGAAGACAAAAAACAAACTTTCTCGCCGACCATGGTTTCTCGATGGCGTTTCATCGAAGCGGTGGCCATACCCATGCTCAGCGTGTTGTTCCTGGCGCTCTGGCAAGGATTCCGTCATCACACCGATGCGATACGTGCGCTGCGACTTCAACTCCACGAGCTCGAACAACAACAAACCGAGGTGAACAGCACCAACCTGATGGAGGAACAGCTGGAATTCCTGCAACGCCGTCAACAGGATCTCGAGAAACAGATCGGCGAATCGAGGCGATCGCAGCAGTACTGGCTCACGCAGGAACGTCAACGACGCCAGAGCCTTAAGTCAGCACCCAAGCCCATAGAGCCAGAGATGAAGCCTCTGCTCCAACAAGATTCCAGCCTGGACTTCAGCCCTATCCCTTAACTGCATCCCCACTGGCATTGGGAAGGATGAAGCGCTGGAGCAGCACAAACATCACCAACACGGGAAGGATCGACACCACGGAGCCGGCTGCCACAATCCGCCAATCGAGGGAAAAACTGCTGGCCAGTTGCTGCAGTCCGAGCGGCAAGGTGAACAGGCCTGGATCATCAAGGATCACCAAGGGCCAGAGGAAGTCACTCCAGGTGCCGATGAACACGAACATCGCGAGAGTGATCAGATCAGCCTTAGCCGCGGGAATCATCACGTTCCACCATTCACCGAGCTTGCTGCAACCATCGATGCGTGCGGCCTCCTCAAGCTCAACGGGCACACCAAGAAAGCTTTGCCGCAAGAGATACAGCCCAAATGCGGTTGCCGCCTGAGGAATCACCAGCGCCATCAAGGTGTTGCGCAGGCCAAGCTGAACCATCAGCAGATACAACGGAATCATCACCACCTGGAAAGGGATGAGAATCGTTGCCACCACAAGGGCCAACACAAGACCCCGACCAAAAAAGCGCATCCGCGCCAGTGGGTAAGCCGCAAGTGAGCAGAACAGAAGATTCGCGACCACCGCAAGGAAGCTGACGACTGAACTGTTGAAGATGTAGGTCCAAAGCGGGTTATCACGAAACAGCCGCCCGTAGGCATCGAGGCTGGGCTGGCTCGGAAAAAGCGAAGGCGGGCTCGTGAAGATGTCTTCCGCGGGGCCTTTTAAAGACGTACTCACCAGCCACAAAAGAGGAACCAGCACAGCAATGGCCAGCAGGATCAGCAGCAACAACTGCAGCAGGGGAGCCGGACGCAGGGTGGATTTAAGCGACATGAAGCCCTAATTAATGGACAGGGCTGGAATCCAGCTCAGCCATATCCCGTTGCGGATGAATGGTTGGTCCTGCCGTTCCGGCAACAAGACGATTCAGAGCATTTACAAAGGCCTCAGCGGCGGCAACGACCACATCCGTGTGAGCGGAATGACCGGAGTAAAGCTGGCCGTCGCGGCGCAGACGAATCGTGACATCACCCATGGCATCAATCCCTTCGGTAACCGACTTCACAGAAAATTCCACCAATTCATTGGGCTCACCTGCGAGTTGATTGAGGGAACGGCACACCGCATCCACCGGTCCGGTGCCAACAGACGCCGTGGTTTGCTCCCGGCCATTTTCATCGGCGAGGGTCACCGTGGCTGTTGGCTGAAGACTGCTGCCGCAGCTCACCTGCACCAGCTTGAGCTGATACTTGGCATCGGGCTGTTGCACCTGAACGCTGACAATCGACTCCAGATCGCGATCTGTGATCTCCCGTTTGCGGTCGGCAAGATCCTTGAAGCGGGCAAAGGCATCATCGAGATCCTCGCGGCTGAGGTCATAGCCGAGCTCTTCCAAGCGAGCCCGAACAGCGCTGCGGCCGCTGAGCTTGCCTAAGGAGATCCTGTTATCTGAGAGCCCCACGGTGCGGGCATCAACAATTTCATAAGTGAGCCGGTTTTTGAGCACGCCGTCTTGATGGATGCCCGATTCATGGGCAAATGCATTGGCACCCACAATCGCCTTGTTGGGCTGCACCACCATGCCGGTGAGATTCGAGACCAAACGCGAGGTCTTGGTGATTTCTTCCGTTCGAATTCCCGTGAGGGGCGTTGGTGACTCCTCCTCTCTTCCCAAGAAGGGGTTGAAGTAACGGCGTCTCACATGCATGGCCATCACCAGCTCTTCCAAAGCAGCATTCCCGGCGCGTTCGCCTATGCCATTCACCGTGCACTCCAGCTGACGTGCGCCAGCTTTCACAGCCTCAAGGAAATTGGCGACTGCCAGCCCAAGATCGTTGTGGCCATGCACGGAGATCACCGCGTCATCGATGTTCGGCACATGCTGATTAATGCCCGCAATCAAACTCCCAAATTCAGAGGGTGTGGTGTACCCCACCGTGTCTGGAATATTCACAGTTGTGGCACCAGCAGCAATCGCCGCTTCGATCACCTCATAAAGGAACTCAGGATCACTGCGACCGGCGTCTTCACAGGAAAACTCAACGTCGTCCACGAAGGAACGGGCATAGGCCACCATCTCGGGAACGATGCCCAGCACGTCTTTACGACTTTTACGCAACTTGTGCTCGAGATGAATGTCGCTGGTGGCAATAAAGGTATGGATGCGTCGATTTGGGGCCGGTGCCACGGCGTCAGCGCAGGCCTTGATGTCGCCACGGGAGGCGCGGGCCAAACCACAGATAATCGGGCCGTTCTCACCACCAACCTGCTGGGCAATGCGCTGCACAGCAGCGAAATCACCACGACTGGCAAACGGGAATCCAGCCTCAATCACATCCACGCCAAGACGGGCCAGTTGCTGCGCAATCGCCAACTTCTCCTCGAGGTTGAGGCTGGCCCCAGGAGATTGTTCACCATCTCTGAGAGTGGTGTCGAAGATCAATACGCGGCCTGGATCCTTGGCCATGGCTAAAGCCTCGAAGGGTTTTAGTCAGAATGACTATGAGTTATCCCATCTTAATCAAGGCGGGCGTTACGAGCCGGCGGCTTTAGGGAGAAATACCGGTACATTCACACCAGTGATCAAGCAGGTGAGCGTTGGCCCAAGGAGCACTAGCCCTTGTTCTCCATGCGCACCTTCCCTATGTGCGGGCAAGCGAAGCAAATTCGCTGGAAGAAGACTGGTTTTTTCAAGCCTTAATCGAGTGCTATCTCCCCTTGGTGGAGATGCTTGAAGCAGCTGCAGGCGATCCACAACAGCAAGCACGTCTCACAATGGGGATCTCACCAACCCTGTTGTCGCTGCTCGCTGACAGCACACTCCACGAACGCTTCCCCAACTGGGTTCAAGCGCGCTTGCAGCTGCTGCAACTAGCCCCCAGCGATCGCAAGGCCGCTGCTTTGCATCTTCAGAGTTGCTTTGAGCGGTACCTGCTCAGCTGGCACAACAGCAACTGTGATCTGATCGGACGCTTTAGCGCCCTGCAACAACAAGGGGTGCTCGACCTGCTCACCTGCGGTGCCACACACGGCTACTTGCCATTGCTGCGAGAACACCCGGAAGCGGTTCGGGCTCAGCTGCGCACGGCAGTTCGAGAGCATCAACGCCTGATCGGCCAACAACCTCTAGGAATCTGGCTGCCGGAATGCGCCTACTACGAAGGCCTTGATGTATGGATGCGCGATGCCGGATTGCGCTACGCAGTGCTGGATGGGCATGGTTTGCTCCACGCCAAACCACGGCCTAGATATGGGGTTTACGCGCCGATTAGCAGCCGCAATGGCGTGGCTTTTTTCGGGCGCGACAGCGATGCCACCCTGCCGGTTTGGTCCGCAAGAGATGGCTACCCAGGCGACCCTGCCTACCGGGAATTCCACCGTGATCTGGGCTGGGATCTACCACAAGAGCAAATCGAAGCCTTTGGACTGCCGACCCAAAGACCGCTGGGCCTCAAGTTGCATCGCGTCAGCGACCAACGCGCTCCGCTCGATGCCAAGCAGCCCTACGAACCAGAGCTTGCTCAGGCACGCACCAAGGACCATGCCAAGCATTACCTCGAGGGCAGGCGTCTCCAACTTGAAGCCCTTGAAGAGCGCATGGAAACAGCGCCTTTATTGGTGGCGCCATTCGATGCCGAACTGTTTGGCCACTGGTGGTATGAGGGGCCATCGTTTTTAGCTGAGCTCTTCCGGCAAGGAGCGGAGCACCAGGTGAGGTTCACCACCTTGCGCGGTGTATTAAATGAAAACCCCAATCTGCAAATCTGCGACCCCTCCCCTTCCAGCTGGGGACAGGGAGGATTTCATGATTATTGGCTCAACGACAGCAACGCCTGGATCATTCCGCAATGGAGCCGCGCCGGCAGAGCGATGAAAGAACGCTGTAGCCGCGGGGTTGGCAGTGAACAAGGGCTGCGCATGCTCCATCAAGCCGGCCGAGAACTGCTGTTGTCTCAGTCGTCGGACTGGAGTTTCATCCTGCGCGCAGGCACCACCACTGGAATTGCCAAAGAACGCATCGAACGCCACTTAGAACGCTTTTGGACGCTGATGGCCTGCATCGATGGCAGAGACAGGATGAGTGAAGCGTGGCTCAACGATTTGGAAGCAGAAGATTCACTGTTCCCTTTGATTCAGCCTGCTGATTGGAAACAAGTGGCAGTCAACAGCTGACCCAACTGATCACGATGACTTCCACAGCGATCTCACGACGCCTTTTCAACCTGTGAGCCAATAGGCGTCCCTAGTACCAACCCTCTCCTTACATCCCAAGGTGAAATTGCAAACAGACGCAGCATCACGCCCATCAATTGCGGCAAGGGCAAGGTGTTGGTGAGGAAGCCACTCCAATCATCTTGAGATAACTGGAAAAAGCTAGTGAAGTGGCGGCGCAATAGCCCTTCATCGAAGCCCATCAAGCGGCTTAATCCAAACTGAAACAGGCGATGGCGTAGCACCAACTCCATCGGCCAGAGCGCCTGCCAACCCACACGCGCCAGAGCAGCAGATCCCATCGCTGGTTGCTCTTTTAAAGCCGCGGCCAATGCTTCCGCTAAACCTGGCCCGCGTCTTAATAGCGCTCCCACCATGTAGCCAGAAGCAGGGTGCACCATGCTCGCTGCTCCGCCAAAGGCGAGCAGCGGCTGATTGAAATCAGGCAGCGGCAAATTCATTGGAAATAAACAATGCTCTTCATCGATCACTTCAGTGATCTCATTTCCCGCCTTGGCCAAACGTTGCTCCAGCCGTTGCTTCAACTCAGCTTCAGGAACTGCGGGCGCTAAGGCCAACGATGTTTCCTCCACGAAAAACACCCCATCCCCAAAATCCATCGCATACAAAAAGGTGGGGGGTTGCTTGTGTTGTTCTGGGCTGAGGTGATCGCAACGAAAATCCATCAGCACGAATTGACCTGGCTCCACCGGAGCTTTGCTGAAACGACCCACCACGCCATAGGCGGCTTGCCCAGCTACTGGCCCTTGATCCGGCCGGCGGATATGGGGCGATCGGTGACCTGAAGCATCAATCACCACCCGGGCCAGGCGCTGCTTCCCCGAGGCGCAATCCACACGGGTGCAATCAGCCTCCAGCTCGATGCGATCAACGCGGTCTTGGTGCCAGGTCATCCCCTGCACATGGCCCAGCCAGTACTGCTGGAGCTTGTGGCGATCAAATAGCCCGTAATCCATGCCGTGCTGCGTGGGTTGATCTTCTAAATCCGAGCCACCGGCACCGTAAAAACTCACCGTGTTGCTCCAACGGTGCTCAAGCAGATCCTCCAGGCCTAAGAGCTCGAGTTCCTTCGCCCAAATCCCGTAGGTGTTCGGCCAAGGGGCATCCACCGGATTCGGTGCAATGCCTTCCACCAGCACACCGCGCTGATGCAGTTCGGAGGCGATGCAAAGGGCGGCAGGACCGCCCCCAATCACCAGCACATCTGCGCAATCAGCCAAGATCAGCCCTCAGCTGATGGTTCAGACGTCTCCTCAGTGCTTGGTGCCTGTTCCGCAACAACATCGGCTGCACTATCGCCGGAGGGCTCAGCATCAGTGGCCGGTTCGCTGTCGTCGTCCGTTTCGGCTTCAGGTGGAACAAGCACTACATCGGCCAGACGGTCGCCCTTATCGAGCCGCTGCAAGCGCACACCCGTGGCTGCGCGGGATTGCTGGGGGATTGCATCAGCACTGGTGCGCACAATCACACCTTTCTCACTCACCAGCAGCAGCTCCTCACCCGCACCCAGCACCCTTAAGCCAACAAGCTCATCGGCATCGGTTCTGAACTTCATCGCGCGAAGTCCCATGCCAGCCCGCTTCTGCAAACGGAACTGCGTAACCGGCACCCGTTTGCCAAGACCAGAGGCCGAGGCCACGAGCACCCAGGGGCCTTCCGCCACCGCAGCAGTTTCTCCCTCATCACTGCCTTCGTCGCCCTCATCGGCGCTAGCAGCGATTTGATCCGCCAACTCTGCAGGAAGCACGTCCATGCTCACCAAGCTGTCGCCTGCGCGCAGATTCATCGAACGCACACCACGCGCCGTACGGCCCAACGGGCGCAGCTCGTTGTCATTGAGCCGGAAGTGGATGGTCATCCCTGCCCGTGACCCAATCAGCACGCTGTCGCCATGGACAGCAAGCCGGACCCAAGTGAGCGCATCACCCTCTTCCAGTCCAATGGCAATCAAACCGTTAGAGCGGATGTTGCTAAAGGCCGAAAGACGCGTGCGTTTGATGTATCCGCCCGTCGTAAGCATCAACAAGTCGGTGTCATCGTTGAATTCCGACACCGCAAGCAGCGAGGTGATCGCTTCTTCCCGAGGGATTGGCAGCAGCTGCACGATCGGTGTGCCTTTAGCGGTACGGCTGCACTGAGGCACCCGGTACGTAGGAACGGCATACGACACACCGCGATCGCTAAACAGCAGCAATGTGTCGTGGTCATTGCACCCAATAAAGAGTTTGACCGCTTCTTCCCCTTGGCTACGGGTCCCGGCTTTGCCGCGAGTGCCACGGCTGGTGGCTTCAAATTCACTCACCGGCATCCGCTTGAGATAGCCCGTTTCAGTGAGCAACACCACGGAGCGCTCATTGGCGATCAGATCGATATCTTCCAGACCACCGGCAAGATCGAGAATCTCGGTGCGGCGGGGAACGGCATGGCGATCACGCAGCTGCCCCAGCTCGTCTTCGATGATCCCGAACACTCGCTCTCTACGACCAAGGATGTCCTTGTAGTCAGCGATCTTCGTAACAAGATCCTCATGCTCCAAGCGGATCTTGTCCGCTTCCAAAGCCGTAAGACGCCTGAGCTGCATCTGCAAGATGGCGTCTGCTTGCACAGCAGATAGACCATGGCGCTCCTGCAACTGAGTGCGCGCTGTTGCTGCATCGGGCGCAGCACGAATCAGGGCAATAATTGGGTCGAGTTGATCCAGGGCCAGCAACAAGCCCAAGAGGATGTGATCACGCTCTTCAGCTTTGCGCAGCAAGTAGCGCGTGCGGCGTTCAATCGTCTCAACTCTGAAGTCGAGGAAGACCTCGAGCATCTTGCGCAACGTGAGCAGGATTGGCTCGCTGTTCACCAGCGCCAACATGTGGGCGCTGAAGTTGCTCTGGAGCGGGGTGAGCTTATAGAGGTTATTCAGCACCACCTGGGGGTAAGCGTCGCGACGAAGCTCCACAACAACGCGCATCCCGTCGCGATCGCTCTCATCACGAATGTCGGAAATGCCCTCCAGCTTCTTGTCGTTCACCATCTCGGCGATGCGTTCAATCATCGCCGCCTTATTGGTTTGGTAAGGCAGGGCCGTGATGATCACCGCATCGCGATCGGGACGACCGGGAGCCTCGATCGTTTCGACCCCAGCAACCCCTCGCATCGTCACCGAGCCGCGTCCGGTGAGGTAGGTCTCACGAATTCCGGTGCGGCCCAGAATTTGACCGCCGGTGGGGAAGTCAGGGCCGGGGATCAGAGCCATCAGCTCCTGATCGGTGATCTCAGGGTTGCTGATCAAGGCCAACACACCCGTAATCAGTTCTCCAAGGTTGTGAGGAGGAATGTTGGTGGCCATGCCCACCGCGATCCCAGCTGATCCGTTCAGGAGGAGCTGGGGAATGCGTGATGGCAGAACAGTGGGTTCTTGCTGTGACCCATCGAAGTTGTCTGCGAAATCAACCGTTTCAGCCTCGATATCTTCGAGGAGGCTGTCTGTGGTGAGCGCCCGCAACCGCGATTCGGTGTAACGCATGGCAGCCGGTGGATCGTTGTCGACCGAGCCGAAATTGCCATGCCCGTCGATCAGCGGCATAGACATCGAAAAGTCCTGTGCCATACGCACCAGGGCGTCGTAGACGGCCGTATCACCATGAGGGTGGTACTTGCCCAGCACCTCTCCCACAACACGGGCGCACTTTCGATAAGGCCGATCACTGGTCAGCCCGAGCTCGTACATGGCGTACAAAATTCGCCGATGTACAGGCTTAAGCCCATCACGAGCGTCGGGCAGCGCACGCCCAACGATCACGCTCATCGCATACTCCAAATAGGAGCGCGACATTTCTTTGCGCAAATCTGTCTGAATGATCCGTTCGACGGATTCGCCGGGACCGCCGCTGCCGGGTCCCACTGGATCCGCCATACAAGACCTATTTGCTCAAATAATCTTATCGCGGGATGGACGTAGCGATACGTAAGGGTTTGCTGCGTCTTCAAAACGGCACCAGCAAACGTCCTTAAGATTGCGCATACGCGCAGTGCTACCAAGGTCATGGAAACCGATCCGATCAATCCGTCGCCATCTGACTCCACCCCTTCAATGGAGATCGACAGCACCGATCCGATCGCATCAGTTACTACAGCACCAGATCCTTCAGCAGAAAAGCTCTCTGCAGCCAATCCAGCAGCAGATGAAACTTCAGTACCGCTTCAAGCCGAGCCCCAGACATCAGAATCAGTCAGTACAGCCGCCTCGACCGCTCCAGATCCGGTGATTGCTCAGAAACCTGCTTTCTCATCAATTTCAACGTCCTCAGGATCCGAAGCAATCGCTGAGCGCATCCAAGTGGCAGCCACAGCCAGCACCGACAACACCTCAAGCGGTGGCGGGGAGTGGGATCTGCTGAGCTCCAAAGTGCGTCAGTGGTGGGATGACAACAACCTTGTTGAGCTCTGGCAACGTTCACGTAGGCCACTGTTTCTGCTCGCTGGCCTAATCGGGTTAACCCTGCTAGTGAGGATTTACAGCGGAATTTTGGCGGCGATTGCCAGCATCCCTCTCGCTCCGAGATTGTTTGAACTGGTAGGCCTTGGTTGGGTGATCTGGTTCTCAACCACGAGGCTGATTCGCAGCGAAGAGCGAAAAGCGCTACTCGCAAACGTGGGCGGCATTTGGGCCGCCTTCAAGGGCTCCGTTCGTCCTTGATCGCTGTCAAGCAGTGCATGACCAGTTGGTAGTTTGTAGTGATCTTTAGTACGACTCGCGGTGGACATTCAGCTCGGACGCTCCAAAGTTGTTCGCCGGGCCTATGGCATCGATGAGATCGCCCTGGTGCCGGGGGGTCGCACGGTTGATCCGGAGGTCACTAACACCAGCTGGGCACTGGGGGGAATCGAACGTGAAATCCCGATCATTGCCAGTGCGATGGACGGAGTGGTGGACGTAGAGATGGCGGTGAGGCTCTCCCAGCTCGGAGCGCTTGGCGTCTTGAATCTGGAAGGCATTCAGACCCGCTATGAAGATCCCACCGAAGCTTTGGATCGCATCACATCCGTCGGCAAGAATGAATTTGTGCCGTTGATGCAAGAGGTCTACAGCAAACCGGTTCAAGAAAGCCTGATTCGCAAGCGCATTGAAGCGATCAAATCCAAGGGTGGAATTGCCGCTGTGAGCGGCACCCCCGTCGCGGCATTGCGCTTTGGTAAAGCGATTGCAGAGGCGGGGGCCGATCTTTTTTTCGTGCAAGCCACTGTGGTCTCCACGAACCACATCGGCCCTGAAGGACAAGAGACCCTCAATTTGGAAACGCTTTGCCGCGACATGGGTGTGCCCGTGGTGATCGGCAACTGCGTGACTTATGAGGTCGCCCTACAACTCATGCGCGCTGGTGCTGCAGGCGTGATGGTGGGTATTGGTCCTGGTGCTGCCTGCACCTCCCGTGGCGTCCTGGGAGTCGGCATTCCCCAAGCCACCGCGGTCGCCGATTGCGCCGCTGCGCGTGCTGACTACGAAAAGGAAAGCGGTCGCTACGTCCCGATCGTGGCTGATGGCGGAATCGTCACCGGTGGTGATATCTGCAAGTGCATCGCCTGTGGTGCTGATGCCGTGATGATTGGATCCCCCATTGCCCGCTCAGAAGAAGCACCAGGCCGTGGATTCCACTGGGGAATGGCAACCCCAAGTCCAGTGCTACCGCGTGGCACTCGAATCAACGTTGGCAGCATCGGGAGCCTCGAACGCATCCTGCGAGGTCCAGCCAAACTCGACGATGGAACCCACAACTTGCTCGGTTGCCTAAAGACCTCGATGGGAACTCTCGGGGCTCGCACCATTAAGGAGATGCAGCAGGTTGAAGTGGTGGTTGCGCCATCACTGCTCACAGAAGGGAAGGTATATCAGAAAGCCCAGCAGTTAGGGATGGGCAAATAAGCCTTAATCTCAGGGCGTGCGGGCTTCGGCCCACACACTCCTCACACCCCCCGGCCCGACGCGTTCGGGCTTTTTGTCTTCGCCCAATTGTGTTCAAGTCTGAACTCGAAACCTTCACAGTTATGTAGACCCCACAAAGAATCCGAGGTTTCTTCTGAAGTGGTTGCTAAATTGACTTGATAATGACGACGAATGGAATGTCCAGCGCTACCGCTGTAACCGACGCATCCTTTGAACAGGATGTCCTTCAAAGTGACGTTCCTGTCTTAGTCGACTTCTGGGCTCCCTGGTGTGGCCCCTGCCGCATGGTGGCTCCGATTGTTGATGAGATTTCCAAGGAATTTGAAGGCAAGATCAAAGTCTTCAAGCTCAACACCGACGAAAACCCCAACGTTGCAAGTCAGTACGGGATCCGCAGTATTCCCACGTTGATGGTGTTCAAGGGCGGCCAGAAAGTTGACACTGTTGTTGGTGCCGTTCCCAAAGCCACCCTCTCCGGCACGATTTCGAAGCATCTCTGACTCGAAGCGGGTCTTCGCCATTTGCCTTGCTACTGATCTCCATGTCTCGTTCAGTTCAGACCATTGGACTGATCGATTACGGCATGGGGAATCTTTTTTCTGTTCAAACGTGCTTTAAGCGCTTGGGGAGTTCCCTCAAGGCTGTGCAACATCCAGAAGATTTAGAAGGCTGCCAGGCCTTGATTCTTCCTGGCGTTGGCGCCTTTGACCCGGCCATGGACCGATTAAAAGCCACAGGTCTGATCCCTGAATTGGTCGCTTGGAACAAAGCCGATCGTCCACTCCTAGGAATTTGCCTGGGTTTGCAGCTGTTGTTTGAGTCAAGCGAAGAAGGCCAACACAAGGGACTTGGCTTGCTCCCTGGACGGGTGAAAGCGCTTCCGAAGAACCAGGGAGAGCGCATCCCCCACATGGGCTGGGGCAGGCTGCAGATCGATCGCCCGTCCCCCCTACTCCCTGATCCTTCGAGCACGGAATGGATGTATTTCGTACATTCATTCGCCGCTGAGCCCCACGAGGCGCAGGATCGAGCTGCAAGCGTTGAATTCGGCTCAGGACGCGCGACAGCAGCGGTATGGCGCAATCGACTGGGAGCCTGCCAATTTCACCCTGAAAAATCCGCCGTTACAGGCCAGCGTTTGCTCTCGCGATGGCTGGAATGGCTGCAACAGGGCGCGCCGTTGATGCCGTGAGCGGCCTGCTACGTCTCAGTGGGGGTCGTCGCCTACGCAGTCCTATTGGGACCACCACAAGGCCCACCACAGCCCGTGTCCGCGAAGCGGTCATGAACATGCTCGCCTCAGAGCTGCAGGACGCCTCCTGGCTCGATCTTTGCAGTGGCAGCGGCGTGATGGGATGCGAAGCCATCGAACGGGGCGTGAGCAGGGTCTGGGCCGTGGAAAAGGATCACAAAACAGCTTCCATCTGCCGAGAGAATCTCATGCTGATCGCTGAAGGCCGTTCTCCCTCTCCCACCATTGAGGTGATCCGCAGAGATCTGGTGAGTTGGCTCCAAACAGGCCGTCCAAGCTCCTTACCCGCGTTCGATGTCGTCTATTTCGATCCTCCCTATGGATCTGAGCTGTATGAGCCCACCTTGCATGCATTGCTTGAGGGCAGCTGGGTTTGCAGCCAAGGATTAGTGATCTGTGAACATGCCTTCCATAAAAAATTAAACCCACCATCGCCCTGGACGGTGGTGAATCAACGACGGTATGGAAAGAGCGCTCTCTTGCTGCTCAGCCCCCCAGAGCACTACCCCGGCGGTACTGATTCCAAGCGGCAACAAACAACCCCATCAGGGTGATTGGGATCAAACCCAAAACAATGCCGCAAAGAAGGGGTTCGATCATGTCGTCGCGCCCAATGAAAAGATTGAGCACAATTGTTCCATGGCCTGGTCTCTTCTGTGACGGCACCGTCATCAACTGCTGCAGCAATTCCAGAGAGGAGTCGAGGGCTCATCGCCGCCCTCACCGTTCTCGCCGCGATGGCTTGCATCGTTTTGTTGGTGTGGATGTTGGGCAACACACGCCAAGATCCATACACCAAAGCAACTCTTGCCCTAGAAGGATCAGAGCAACACGGTGGTCAGATCTTCCGCATCAATTGCGCTGGCTGCCACGGCATCGCAGGCCAGGGCCTGGTTGGGCCGAGCTTGAAAGGGGTGAGTGATCGGCGCAAGAACATGCAGATCATTCACCAGATTGTGAGTGGTGAGACACCGCCGATGCCCCGCTTTGAAATCGAGCCACAAAACATGGCTGATCTGCTCGCCTATCTCAAAACACTGTCTTGACATTGGCCGTGGTGCTGGTCGAGCCGGCGGGACCTCTCAACGTCGGCAGCGTGGCTCGATTGTGTGCCAACTACAACATTGAAGATCTCAGGCTCGTGGCACCCCGATGTGACCCAAGCGATCCAGAGGCCGTGCGCATGGCCGTCCACGGTGATGCCGTGCTCAAACACGCCACTATTTTTTCCTCGTTGCTCGAGGCTGTCGCGGATTGTCAACAGGTGGTGGCCAGCTGCGGGCGGATCGATCACGGCGAGATCCCCCTGCAATCCCCCGAAGAGATCGCGCCTTGGATTCAAACGGGTAGAACGCAAGGCCTGCGCTCAGCCCTTGTGTTTGGACGGGAAGATCGAGGGCTCTCCAATGAAGAACTCCTGATTAGCCATCGCGTTTTCAAGCTGCACACCGGAGACAAGTACCCGTCTCTCAACCTCTCCCATGCCGTCGCTGTAGTGCTGCATGAGCTGGAGCGAGAACGGCGCTTGCAAGCCAAACCTGATGCGCCGGTTAATGAGATCCCTGCCAGTGCTCCAGAGCTCGATGGCTACCTGCGCGATGCAGAGGACCTTCTGCTCGAGGTGGGCTTCCTGCAGGAGCACACAGCAAAGGCGCGGATGTCCAAGGTAAAAGGGCTTGTGCAACGAGCCCTGATCCGCAGCGATGAAGTGGCTCTGTTGCGCGGCATGGTGCGTCAATTGCGTTGGGCAGCCAGGCGCAACCGCTCGTAATCTCAGGCTCTCCTGCAACCCCGCCTTGGCCTCCAGTCGTTCCAGTCAAAAGCCACCTGGTTGGGGACGACCCCTGAGGTTGCTGCTTCGCCTGGTGCTGATGGGTGTGGGCCTGGGCGTGATCACAGGATCGGCCCTGAAGCTGGCAGGTCCTGCTGTCCAACGCGGAGATCTCAGCCTTCCCAGCTGGCTCACGCCAAAGATCACAGCCGCCAAACAAGAACAACCAGATCCAGCGGCCGCTGTGATCAATCCAGAAAGCAGCACCGACACGCTTGGGCGCTTCGAGACCAAACAAGAACTCAACGCATTGAGCCAACGCTGGGAGGCGCTAGCAGCTAAGGATCCAGACCTCGAGGTGAGTGCCTTCATGCTGGCGCTGGATGATGGTCGCTACGCCCAGCTCAATCCAGACACGGCATTGCCGGCCGCCAGTGCCATCAAAACTCCGATCTTGCTGGTCGCCCTCGAGGAAATCGATGCCGGCAGGTTGAGCTGGAATGAACCGCTCACCCTCAGCAAAATGGTGGTTGGCGGCGGCGCCGGCTGGATGGCCAGCAAACCACTGGGAACCCGCTTTCCCACCCATGAAGTCGCCACAGAGATGATTCGCATCAGCGACAACACCGCGACGAATCTGCTAATTGAACGGGTGGGGGGTCAAGTGGATCTCAACGCCCGCTTCAACAGCCTTGGGCTCAGCTCCACCAAAGTGAACAATTGGCTTCCAGATTTAAAGGGCACCAACACCACCAGCGCCCGTGATCTAGCCAGAGCGATTGCCCTTGTGGATACAGGAGAAGCGCTCTCGATTCGCGGCCGCGATCTATTTCGAGAAGTGATGGGCACCTCCGTTACCAACCGCTTACTGCCTGGAGGTCTGCTCAAAGGTCTGGGTGGCTCCCAGGGCAAACCCGATGACAGCCTGATGATCAAGGGCTATCGCGTGTTCAACAAAACGGGGGACATCGGCATCGCTTACGCCGATGCAGGGCTGATCGAACTCCCCGATGGTCGCCGTGCCGTTGCGGCCTTTGTTGTAAAAGGTCCATTCAATGATCCCCGCTCCACAGAGCTGATACGCAACATGGCTGCCGCCATGGCACCGGTGCTCAAACCCAAGCCAGCGCTTCCTCGTCAACGCTGATTCCTGTTATCACCATGCGCCATTCTTCGCTGCTGGTCCTCGCGGCCTTCTGCCTCATCACCATCCCTGGCATGCCATCCAGGGCGGATAGCCAGGCGGAAGGTCCGTTCCTACGTGAGCAGCAGCTGCGTTCACTACCAGGGCAATTAGATGAGCTGCTGCTGCTCAATGACAACAACCCTGAGCTGATCACCGGTGAAGGGGTGCTGCTGTCCACTTTTCCTGCCAACCAAGGGCTCAATGTTGCCTTGGACGGACGTTTTGATCTGTTTAGCCACCACGTTTACGCCGGCAAACCAGAGGAGCTGGCCTCCACCCTCTGGCTGGCCGTGCTTGCGCAACCACTAGGGAGAGAACCCGTCACGCTCGAGCTGATCAGCGGCAGCACCTCACTGTCCCAGGGCACCAAACCAGGGCAAACAGCAGCCCCGTTCCTACCTCTGCCCTCCCTGATGGCAGAAACCACCACGCCCATCGCCTCTGGACCAGGAAGCCGGGTGGCTGGGGACTTGCTCCGCGGGGAGCAGGCTCCTGAGCTTCCCAAGCAAATCAAGATTGACCCTGGGCATGCCAGTGCGTTGCTGGTGCTTCCCATTCCCGTGGCAGGTCTCGACCCCTTGCTCAATGGCCGAAACCTGCAGCTTCGGCTGAAGAGCTCCGCACCGGTGTATCTCGCCACCGTGGCGGCCTACGGCAACAACGATTCGCCACCCAGCGATCAACGCTGGAGATCTCTGCTCAGCTCCGGAACGCGCAGCCCAAAAGAACATCAGCCCACGCCACGAGGCAGCAAGGGACGGATGATTTACTCGCGGGTGAGCGGCATTCAGATCGGCAGCACCTGGACCGGCAGCTTGAGTGATCCAGGCTCCAACACCCTGAACATCAACGAAGCACCGATCTCTTGGCCGATCAGCAGTCTGGAGCGGGGTGACCTCGGCACCAATCAAGTTCAAACAGCTGAACTCAAAAGATTTGACAAAGGAACGGCCTGGGCCGCCCACGGCAATTACGGCGTGGAATACGACCTCACCCTTCCGTTACGCAACCCTGAGCGCAGCTCACGAACGGTGGCGATCGCTCTGGAATCCCCCGACAAACGGGGCAGCAGCAACGGCAAATTGCAATTCAAACGTGGCAACAGCGGACCCGTGATGTTTCGCGGCCCCATTGAGGTAACGGGCCTTGATGGAGCCAAGGGAAGGGCGATGGGACGGCGGCGCTTTCACCTGGTGTTGCGACGTGGCCAAGAAGGCCCACAACTGGGGACGGTGTCATTAGCGCCAGGAGAGAGCCGACGGGTGCGCGTGCGACTGGTCTATCCCGCCGATGCCACACCACCGCAGGTGCTCACCGTGCTGCCTGTGAAACAATCCAATTCAACAACCGACGTTCACCCGTGAGTTCACCGCGCAAGCGCAGAGTCTTTCCCTTCACCGCCGTCATCGGCCAGGAAGAGATGAAGTTAGCTCTGCTGCTCAACGTGATTGACCCGCGCATCGGCGGCGTCATGATCATGGGAGACCGCGGCACGGGCAAATCCACCACGATCCGAGCACTGGCAGACCTCCTGCCCGGCATTGAGGTGGTTGAGGGCGATCCGTACAACAGCTCTCCTACTGATCCTGACCTGCAGAGCAGTGATGTAAGACAGCGCTTGGAACGCGGCGAAGCTTTAGGCACGGAGCAACGCCAGGTGCCCATGGTGGACCTTCCCCTGGGCGCCACAGAAGATCGCCTCTGCGGCACGATCGACATCGAAAAAGCATTGAGTGAGGGGGTCCGCGCCTTTGAGCCTGGTTTGCTCGCCAAAGCCAACCGCGGCCTGCTCTACGTCGACGAAGTCAACCTGCTCGACGATCACCTGGTTGATGTTCTGCTCGACTCGGCAGCCTCTGGCTGGAACACCGTGGAACGGGAAGGTGTCTCAGTGCGACACCCCGCACGCTTTGTGTTGATTGGGTCGGGCAACCCGGAAGAAGGTGAACTGCGCCCCCAGCTTCTCGATCGATTTGGGATGAGCGTGGAGGTGCGCACCGTTCGCGATCCGAAATTAAGAGTGAAAGTGGTGGATCAGCGCACTGCCTTCGACAGTGACCCCGACGCCTTCAGCATCAGCGTGACGGCTGGCCAAGAAGCTCTGCAGGCCAGGGTGGCGGAAGCTCAGCAACGCCTAGAACAAGTCACGATTGACGATGACTTGCGCCTGAGCATTTCATCTGTCTGCGGAGAATTGGACGTGGATGGGTTGCGTGGCGACATCGTGACCAACCGGGCAGCTCGAGCCCTTGCAGCCTTTGAAGGGCGCACAGAGGTCAGCGAAGATGACGTCGCTCGCGTGGTGTCTTGCTGCCTGCGTCATCGACTGCGCAAAGATCCCTTAGAGCAAATTGACTCTGGCGATCGGGTCGTGAAGATGTTCTGCAAGGTCTTTGAACGCAACGAATCGGACGATCGCTCTGAATTCGAACTGGCCTTGGCCAGCTAATTGCCGTTGCGGATCCTTGGTATTGATCCAGGCCTTGCTCGGGTCGGCTATGGCGTGATCGACGTTGAGCCACGGAAAGGGAAGCAGGAAGGATCGCAACGGATGATCGACTGCGGAATCATTCGCACCGATCCAGGCAGAAGCGAGGGGGAGCGAATGGTGGAAATTGCGCGTGATCTGCGCCAAATCATTCGCATCCATCAACCAGAACTGGCCAGCGTGGAGAAGTTTTTCTTCTACCGCTCCAGCAACACCATCGCCGTGGTGCAGGCCCGCGGGGTATTGATCATGACGCTCACACGCTTTGGACTTCCGATCGTGGAATTCCCGCCGATGCAAATTAAGCAAGCGCTAACAGGATATGGCCATGCAGACAAAGACGAAGTTTTAGAGGCCGTGATGCGTGAACTCAATCTCGACACGCCGCCGCGCCCCGATGATGCTGCCGACGCATTAGCCGTGGCGCTAACTGCATGGTTTCAGCAATAAAGAGCGAGAAAACTGAGCAAAAGAAAGCTCAATAAAAACAGAACACAAACGAGAGAGATATGGCAGCATAAAGAGAATCACTCCAGAAAATTACTGCCTAAGCGCAAGATTCAGCCGTACCAAGCGAAACTAACATCAAACAACCTCTTGCTATAAATATAAACCATGAACAATAAAGTTCCGAACAGAGACCTAAAATGATTACTTGAAACAAAAAATATTCAAACAGAATTGACTTTTGATTAATAAATATAGCTTTAAAAGTTGTAATTCCGTGGAAATAAAAATAATGGCTATCAGAGATAAGAGCCTATAATCACTTAATACAAAAAATAAACTAATGATGAGAATTAGTTTCTAAATCTAAAAAGTTAATAGCAACAAAGTCTTTAATAAACTTCAGCCAACTAGTTGATCGACAGAGAGAATTGTTGAAATCAGAGCAACGTTGAGCGCTAGGAGCAGCCC
>JASJLK010000033.1:0-16697 GCA_037620855.1 Synechococcus sp. ChBW.bin.23
CCCACCGCTGCGTGGTTTTCTGCCACTTTCTTCAGCGCGGGCATACAGATAGAGGCTGGCCTGTGTGCGTTGCATATGGCGCAGTGCCCCCTCGCTGTTGAGGTAAATCCGCTCGCTATTTCCTTCGCTTAAACCGTTGTAAGGGACGGTTTCGATGGCGGGGTGTTTTGCAAGCAACTCACCTTCCACATCTTTGAGAGTGCTGAGCAACGACTGAATGTTCCGAGAGGGTTTAAGCGGCCGATCAAGCTCGGGGATCGGTGCCGTGGCCAGTGGCGAAAAACCTGGTATATCTTCAGCGTTGCCAAAGGAACTGGCCTGATAAGCGCCCTTGAGGGCTTTTTCGAGTCCTCCCGGTGAAAGGTCAGAGGTGCTTGTCACCCCAACCAGTCCTTGCTCATTCCAAACGCGCACAGTGATCGAGCTACGTTGCGCCGCCTTCATTTGCTTGGCTTCACCCCGGTCCACTTGGACCGATGCATTCATTCCTCGACTGGCTCCAAGATCCCACTGACGAATCCCGTCCCTGGTTGCTAAGGCGTGGAGCTGATCCCGCAGCTCTTGCACATTGAGAGGTGTATGGGTCATGGTCAACGGCCTCCCACCGTGATCGAATCAACCTTGATGTGGGGTTGCCCCACCGTGACAAAAACGCTGCCGCTCACCGATCCGCAGTAGCCAGCCGCTAAATCGAGATCGTTGGCGCACATGGAAATCCTTGGCATAACTTCCTTGGCTTCACCGATCAGCGTTGCTCCCTTTACCGGACGGCCGAGTTGGCCATTCTCAATGATGTATCCCTCTTCCACAGAGAAATTAAATTGGCCGGTTGGTCCCACACTTCCACCGCCCATGGACTTGCAATACAGGCCATGGTCGACCGATTGGATCAGTTCATCGGTGCTGTGGGGACCTGCAGCGATATAGGTGTTACGCATGCGGCTCGCAGCTGCGAAGCCATGGTTTTGCCGCCTGCCGCTACCAGTACGTGCATGACCGGTCCGCAGTTCTCCGGCGCGATCACTCAGGAATCCTTTTAAGACGCCCTGCTCGATTAAGACCGTTCGCTGTGATTCCATCCCCTCGTCGTCCATGGACAGTGACCCAAAGGCGCCGCTACTGAGACCTTCATCAATTGCGGTCACAGCAGGGTTGGCAATCGTTTTTCCAACTTGATCTGCAAACGGGGTTGTCCCGCGTTCCACCTGGGTGGTTTCGAGTAGGTGGCCGCAGGCTTCATGGAAGATGACGCCTCCAAAACGATTCGCGAGGACCACGGGCATCTGACCTCCGTCTACATAATTGGCATGAAGCATGGTTGCTGCACTGCTGCACACTTCATTGGCCGCTGCATCCACATCCCATTCGCGTAGATCATCCGGGCGGTCGCTGGATCCAAATCGGCGAGCAATGCTCGCGCGATGCTCGCCATCTGCGGCTAAGACACTGAGACCACTGGACTGATGCAGGCGGATATCGCGGGCATAGGTCCCATCACTGGCAGCGACGAGGACCTCTTGCCAGTCGCGTGAAAAGCTTCCACGACGTACCTCAAGGTGCTGTCCGAGCTGACCGAGTAATGCTGTTCCTTCCAGCAGTCGTTGTGTGATTTCACTGAGTTCAGGTGACTGAGCGAGCCAGGCGTCTTTATTAGAGCCAAAATCTCTGAGCTTACGAAGTCCTTGAAAGCCTCGCTCATGCTGAAGAGCGTTGTGCTCCAGTTCGAGCATGGCCAAGGCTTGATCAAGGGCTTGAGCAAGGCCGGATTCACTGAGATCGTTCGTGCTCACGAATCCGTCTCGATGTCCAAGGAAGACGCGGATTCCAGCGCCCATTCCAAAGGATGGAGACACACTCGTGATGCGCTCCTGTTCTGCGAGAACTCCTAAGTGATCTGTGCGTTCTAGGAACACTTCAACAAGATCAGCACCAGCACGAACTCCTGTCTGAAGGAGCGTTTCCAGGCGATCTTTCCAGGGTGTGTGGCTCGGATCCAGAGTGAAGGTCTGGTTAAGAGCGGGATGGGTTTCGACCAAGCCCCTCGTCTGCGTCAACCTTGATTATGGAGAATCGCGGTGGAAATCGGAGACAGAGGCTCCACTTAGTTGCCAGCTCTCAACGAACGCTTGGGTGGTATCGCTCGCTGCGAATCGGTGCCATCAAGAAGAGGGATGCCATCTGAGCGCCGTTGGCCACCCAATGGGGAAGCTTGCGCAGCAGTTTGATAGGTGCAGGGGCTTGCGTTGCATCCACGGCGCTGAGCGCAGCGTTGTTGTTCACCAAGCGTTCCAGTCCATTAAAAAAGCGAGGATTCTTGACATCGAGAACAACTGGAAACACCCGTGCAGTGTTTTCATTGGTTTTGTCGATGACCAAACGGTCGTATTCACGAGCATCCAGACCCAGGGATTCGTAAAACTCCTTGCGTGCCACATCACGCACATACATGGTGGCAAACACCGCTAAAAGAAAGAAACGGCACCACAGTCGTGCGCGCAATCCCCTGACAGTGTCGGGCTGAGATTTCATCAAAGCGTCAAAGAAATCACCGTGACGATTTTCGTCTTGACACCAATTCTCGAAGAAGTTGAAGATCGGAAAAATCTTGCAGTCAGGATTCTGTTCAAAATGGCGGAAAATGGTGATGTAACGCCAGTAACCAATTTTTTCAGACAAATATGTGGCGTAAAAAATAAATTTTGGTTTGAAGAATGTATAGCTCTTGCTGGCTGTTAAGAAGCCAAGATCCAGCTGTAGTCCAAAATCGCTCATCGACTTGTTGAGGAAGCCGGCGTGACGCGCCTCATCACGGGCCATATGCGAGAAGCATTCGGCAAGTAGAGGATTTTTGGTTTTGATCCGACGGCTGAGTTCTTTGTAAAGCAAAAACCCGGAAAACTCAGACGTGCAACTTTGTTCTAAAAATTCAACGAATACTTTGCGGGTTTCTGGGTCAAGCTGATCTGCCGCTCCATCAAATTCGCCATTGCGAACAAAGTGATGGCGGTTGTAATCCTTTCGAAATTCTTCACAAATAGCTTCTAATTCTGCCTCATTCGGACGCAGATCCATCGCGGCCATCGCCTCGAAATCTGTCGTATAAAAACGAGGGGTCAGAATTGTGTCCTTCTCCGGGTCTTTCGCCGTAACGTTGGACCCTGGTGCTGCTGTGGCTTCCGTCACGGCTGTTGGAGGCACCATCGGTTGCGTCAGTCACTACGACTCATCGTAGGTCGCCCTCCGGTAACGCACAGCCCAGTGTTACGACCTCTCAGTTAATTTCCACCAAGCCATTTTTGTCCATTCAGCCGCTGCAGCAATCGCGACTGGAGAAGTGCCAGGTTGATGCGCTTCTCATCGATCAAAAAGGATTCCAGCAGGCTTGGCTCCGTTCCGGATTCTGCAAGCGCAATGGTTTTACCGGATGTAATCGAATCCGATTCAAAACAGACCCAGAACCGCCGATCGCCAGGTAACTCACCGGCGACCATCCAGCATTGGCCTCCTACAACAGGACGGTCCCCTTCGATGAGATCGATCGAAGCGGTGATCTGATGATTGCTGCTCAGCGCTTTGCTGAGGGATGGGATGAGATCGTCCTTAATGAACGCCTGAAAGGGCTTGTCCTCCAGCTTGGGCTTCGGAGCAGGTTTTGCTTCCGGCTTGGCCGCTGGTTTGGCAGCAGCTTTGGGTGTTTCGCTCACCGGACTTCGATTGCTAGGCGAACTGTAGACAGCCCAGTGCTCTCACTACCAATCATCGCCAATCTGTTGATTCCAATCGTTGGCTTCAGTCCAAGCTCCTCCCCCTGCATCGGCAGCAGATGGATTGGCCTGTTGTTCCTTTGGCTGGATTGGGTTGGTGCCTTTGGATTGGGTTGGTGTTGCGTTGGCCTGGCTGCCTTGATGCACCACTCTGAAGGGCACTGAGACGGTTGGGGCTGGATCGCGCACGTCACGTTCAGGCCAGGGCGTGGGTTGAGCTGGTCTGGCCTGATGTTGTTGCTCACGAGGTAAAGGCTCTTGAACATCAGGCCCTGTTGCCGGCCGACGAACCTCTCGGCGCAGCACAGGTCTCGAGGTCACCATCGCCAATCCAGTTACAGCGCTGACTCCCGATCCCAGGACCGTTGCGACCGCGATCCAGGCACCAATGGGCAATGTGGGCAATCTCCATGTGAGCACCCGTAACGATGACGCTTGTCCGAGATTGAGTGAGGCGATCAACAAAATCAACACCACCGGACTGAGACAGGGAATCAGCAGCAAGCGTTGAAGGGATGTCATGGCTGGCGACCCTGCCAACGTTTCAGAGGACTCAAATCTTCGCCGAGGGAATCGAAGAGTCTCACCACTAAGAAATCAACCATCTCGCTGAGATTTTGGGGCTGGCTGTACCAGGCAGGGATGGGTGGTGAGATTCTTGCTCCCGCCTCAGCCAGAGTTGTGAGATTGCGGAGATGAATCAGGCTCCATGGCATTTCTCTAGGAGCCAGTACCAGTGGTCGGCCTTCCTTGAGATGAACATCGGCACATCGTTCGAGCAGATCACTAGCAACTCCGGCGGCGATACGCCCCACGGTGCCCATCGAGCAAGGAACAATCACCATGCCCCGGGTTGCCACACTTCCACTGGCGATGGTGGCGGCTTGATCTCCCCAGCGATGGCAAGTTAAAGATCCAGTTTCAACATTCAGCCGCGATCTCCAAAACCGTTCCTGAAGCTCAGGATCGACGGGAACCTGGATGGATTGTTCGGCTAGCCAAACCTCATGAGCCCCTCGACTCATGATCAGGTGAACATTGTGTTCCTTTTGAAGCAACAGTTGGAGGGCCCGCTCTGCAAGCGGTTGTGCTGAGGCACCGCTCACCCCTAAGACATATGGACGATCAGGTTGCTCCAAGAAGGACACGTCCCTAACCCTCACTCACGGCCACAGATATCGGTAACTCTTCCTGTGCTTCTTCCGATATCAACACGATGTCTAAGTCGATTTGATTGCGCAGGACGTCCACCTTGGTTACCCGAACCGTGACGGGATCTCCCAGTTTGTAAACACGGCGATTACGACGACCCACAAGCCGATTTTGGCGCGAGCGATATTCGTACCAATCGTCGTTCAAGGAGCTGACATGCACCAGACCCTCCACCATGGAGGGGGCAATTTCCACGAAGAATCCATAACTCTGAACGCCGCTGATGACGCCTTGTTGCTCGTGATCGAGCATGGGTTCGGCGCTTCGTGCTTGAGCCATCGCAATCACATCTCTGCGAAGCTCTGTCTGCTGGCGACGCCGAGAATTAAGCCGTTGCAGTTGGCGCTCTTGGAGAAGCTCCTGCAAGCGTTGTTGGAGCGACCCGCTAAACAGCGGCCAAGACAAGCTTGAAGCGGCACCTCTGCTGCCCAGGTTGACCGTTTCTTTCTGGCGAACGCTGGGACGATCCTTGCCGTCGTTGAGCAGCTGACACAACACCTGCTGGTTCAATAAATCGGCGTAATGCAGGCTGGGACAGCACCAAGGAGCCAATAAGGGAGTCGATCCATCCTGAGCAGGAGATGACATCTCATCAGAGTCGTTTGCAGTGTCAATGGCCTCAAGACAGTCTTCCGTCTCAGTCGCTGATCCATCGTCTTCGCCGGCGAGCGCGATGTGCTTGGCCTTTGACTGGATCAGGCGGTACTGGGGATCCGGGAGGGTGTGTCGCAGCTGCAGATTGAGCACCCGTCTCGATGGGCTTGCGATCAAGGCTTGTGCGAGTTCGGACGCTGAGGTGGTGCCCTCTTCATCCAGAGAGAGAGGCAGCTCTAAGGCAATGGCTGATTTGGCGACATCGTTCAGCGATCCACTGTCGGGATCATTGGCTTGCAGCACCAGAGCTGGAAGATTGAAATCCAGGCAATGCTCAGTCCAAGTGGCATGAGCTGCTCGCAGAAACACAGCCAAGATTGAAAAGGGATCCTCGTCCCTCAGCGGTTCAATCCACTGCCGATTGCCACCATCAGGCTCGGCGCCTCGCAGGTCTCCCAGAGTTTCCAAATCGGGTGTTGGGAGATCCAATTCGATTTGGCCCTGTCTTAACTCTGCGGCATGAAGAGCTCTGGCACAAAAGATCAGAGTCTCAAGTTGTCCGATGTGATCTTTGATCGATTTGAGTGCTGCTGGGATGGCACGAGATCGGGGCTTACGCCCCGCCAAAGCTGCCAAAGCCTCCGAAGTCACTTCAGCTACAGGCCGAATCTGAGTCAGACAAAATTCCCAGTCGCGAGCTTCGCCTTCAGCATCGAGATCAACACGAAGACTCACCGCCGCTTGTGAGTCCCCAACCTTGAAAGCGGCCGCTTTGGTGAGGTTGGCGCTCAGCAACGGGATCCACTTATTGCCCAAACAAAGCGCTTCGCTTTGCTCGCACAGCCATTGATCAAGACTGTTGCCGGGGTTCACGCGTTCAGCGACAGCAGGAGCATGAATCCACAGCTGGGTTCCACCTTCATGGGGGATGACATGGACTGCAGGCAGGTGGGGAGCACCATCAATCTCCCAGTTGTTCAGCAATAAACATGGCTGATCTGTGAGGTCTTTGCGTCGTTTATCTACTGGGGCCTTAATCGTTGTTCTTGGGGCACTGGCCCTGGAGTGCAAATGGGCCTTGGTGAGTAGGAGATCGCGATCAGCATCGACACCGCCGTTGAGTGGCAGCGAACGGGCCACATGGCCGCGGGCAGGGTGTTGAGCGATCGGGTATCGATCCAGCTGTACTTCCACCACTGATGTGGCTGGTCCCTCGAGTTGGTAGTCGCTATCTCCCTCGGGTAGCTCGATAGAAGCGATAAGGCGATCATCGAGGGGAATGGCGAGCAGTCGCTCATCCTGTTGTTCCACTTGGGCCAACAGGCTCGTGGTTGCCCTTTGCAAAATGCATTGCACCCCGCCCTCTGGAGATCGACGACGGCCTGCATCACGGATGATTCGCACCAACACGCGGTCACCATTCCAAGCGTGATTCAGCTGATGGTCACGGATGTAAATGTCTTCGCCGCCGTCATCACGAATGGCAAAACAGAATCCTTTGCTGCTGCAGCGCAAACGGGCTTCAATCAAGCCGATGTCGTCGCCTCGGGAGACCGAACTCTCCTCTTCAAGGCTCAGTACACCAAGGCGGTCAAGGCCCTTTAGCGCAATGCTGAGTGACAATTTGTCGACTCGGTTGGTTAGACGGAGAATCTTCTCGAGTTTGCTGACCTCAAGCGAGCCGTCTTGGGGAACCTGGTCGAGAAGGTCGGCGACCGTGAATTTCATCGGATCGTTAAAGAAACCGGCCTTCAGGACCGGGAGTTGAATCAAAACCGTTGCACTCGAAGAGTTGGTGACGCAATCAGTAATGACAATTCAACTCTAATCGCCCGACTGTGCGGAATCCCCCTCTTAGTCGTCGGTCTGGCTGGATCCCCATCCGGCTTGGAGCATGGGCATCAGCAAGCGGCCTCCAATCACCAGAAATCCAGTGGAAGCAACCAGTTGCAGCCAGTCCGCGGGAATTACAGCGGATAATGATCCTCCAGCCACAGCACCAATCAAGCTGGCGAGTACCAAGGCGCTGGAGGATCCTAGAAACACCGCCAACGGTCGATCGGATGTGCCGCTGATTGCCACAGTTGCCAGTTGGGTCTTGTCACCGAGCTCTGCCAAGAACACTGTCACAAATGTGGAAAAGAGAAGGGTGAAGTCCATAACAATTTCAGAGTGATTGGGTCTCTATCAGTGACTTCAAGGCCTGACTTCCCAGCCACAAACCCAGTCCAACCATCAGCAAACCTGCCATTTGTTCCAGGCGTTCTGGGGGAAGGATCGTGGAGAGCCAACGTCCCACCAGAACTCCCACCAGGCTTGAACAGATCAACGCCAGCGCGGCTCCGATAAACACCAACCATGGTTCGCCGGATTGGGCGGAAAGAAGGAGGGTGGCTAATTGGGTTTTGTCACCCAATTCAGCAAGGAATACGGTGGTAAAGGTGCTCAGCAGAACGGCATTAAAACCAAGCTTGTTGTCGCTACCTGCTTCAGTCATCGGAATCCTGAGGTGAGCGAATCAACCGCTCGAACTTACGCAGCTCCAGGCTTCTTCCGCCATGAACCGATCGAATTTGCTGTCTACAGCAATCAATAGCGAAGGCATTGACCTCCTCCGCAGGTACCGCAAATAAATCAGCTAAAGCGCTCACCCTGCAAAAGTCAGGGCGGTCTTCATAAATCCTGCAGCGCCGGCCTCCATGGTCGAAATTCCTGCACCATCCGTCCTCCCCCACCATCTCCAGATAGATCGTTTGCTGATCGTCTGATAACGCTTCAAGAGCTTCCTGTCGTTCAGCCGGAGCAAGCCTGCAACAGGCACCGCAGTGATTCAGGCAGGACCAGTGAAGAGGCGGGCGGCTCATGGTTCAAATCAGAGGTTGCTGTGACAAGGCATCACATTGATACCTCTCAATAAGGGCAATGCGGTGGAACGCCCCGTACCCTTTTGGAGGCATCACGCTGATCAACTGCTTTCCTTCCATGGGATTTGATATCCACCTGATTGCAAATTTTGGGGCTCTTGCTCTCATCACGCTTGCTGGCCCAGCAGTGATCTTCATCCTCTTCTACAGGCGCGGAGCTCTCTGAAGCTTTGCAAGTGCGTGATACACCGGTGTTCGTGAGACCAACCGGCCGGTGTAAGCGGCAATTACTGCCGTAAGGCAAGCTCCCGCAAACAATTGTTGATCGCCTACGAGTCGCCAGGAAAAAATTAAAGAGACCAGTGGTAATTGGGTGGCTCCTGCTAGTCCTGCTGCTAAGCCAAGACCTACGCCTACTTGGGTGCTGAATCCAATCACCGCACAGACCGTGTAGCCGAGAACGGCACCGAACGTGAGCGATGGGTCGATTAATCCGCCTGGAACGCCTGGTGCGAGGGCGAGCATGGGGCCGATCACCCGGACAACGGTGATCCAAATGCTCATGATCCCTAAGCGGAAATCAGAGTGCTCTGAGCCAAGTTCCGGCAAGCCTCGTTCGAGCAGTTGTTTCACGAGTGCTTCACCATCTGTAGTGCTTGTACCCCAGCTCAATAGGGCGAGCACACTCAGTGCGGCGCCAAGGCACAGTCCGGTGCGTAGCGGACGCTGCCGGACCATTGGAGCTAAACGCGCTGTGGTCCAAACCAGTCCTCGATTGAAGAATCCGCCTACAAGACCAGCGGCGATTCCAATCGGAATCGCCAGCATCAGTTGTTCTTTTTCCGGCGCGTACACATTGATTAGACCTAAGCCGAAAATCGGTTCTCCTCCAAGGTTTGAAAATCCAGCCGCGGCGACACACACCACCAAAGCTGGCCAGATCGTGACGATTGAGTATTCAGCTGTGAGCTCCTCAAGCATGAACACAACGCCAAGCAGAGGGGTGTTGAAACCACCAGCTAGGCCGGCTCCTCCGCCAATGGCGACCATCTGTCGTTCGGTGAGCGCTGGCATCCAATTGGGCCAACGTTTTTGCGTGGCGCGTGCCACTGCAGAGCCAAATTGCACCACTGGACCCTCCCGTCCCAGAGGAAACATGGCTGCTGTCGCCACCGACCAAAGGATTCCTCTATGCAGAGTGCTGCTTGCTTCCATCGCATCTGGCATCAACGATGGATCTTCAAGCGCGTTCATCGTTGAAGGAATTCCTGATCCAGCCCCGCCTCGCCATGGTCCCCGTTGAAGAATCAATAGGACTGGCATCACCACAATGGGAGCCAGGGCAATCAGCAGACCAATGGAGGTCCAAGGGCTTTGGCCGGTTGTTGGCAAGAAATTGAAGAGCCACTCCTGAACGCGATCAACGAGATTCAGGGGGAGGCAAGCCAGGCCAATCAAGACGCCAACAACAAGCAAGCCAATGAAATGGCGCCCAAGTCGATTGATCTCGTTCAAGACCGAGGCTGGGCCACGGAACCGTGAGCTGGTTGTGTTGAGTTCAGAGGTCATGGAAGAAGGCCAAGGCCGATGCAGGCGTCTTGAATGAGGCCAGCAACGTAAGGGTGTCTTGCCCTGTTGTCTTCACTTACAAAGACTCCGTTGCTGTTGACCAACCCAGACAGCCGTTCTCCAGATGGATTCTGAATCTCAATGGTTGATTCTTGGGGGCTTGTGCAGCGATAAACGCCAAGGCCACGGTGCAGATCTAAACAGGCGTGATGTTCTCGTAGAGCCTGGATTTCGAGTTGCAGTTTTGCTTCTCCTTGCCAGCGGTTGAGGCTGATTCGAAACGCCACATCCACGATTGCGGGGAGTGGTTGAGTTTGTTGCCAGCGCCAAGCGATGGCTTCCCGCTCACAGTCGTTTTGCGTCAAGGTGAGTTTCAGGTGACCGCCGCGGAGCAATCGTTGGGATGTCACCCTGCAAGCTCTCGACCAAAACAGTGGCGCTGGATGCCCGATCCCAAAGGGTTCGAGAGAGAGCAACGCTGACCAGAGTTCGTGATTGATCGCTGTTAACGACAACAGTGCTTCTGGTTCCACCAGGATTCCCTCTCCACGCTCTTGAATCCAGGTAAGGGCCAAGGAATTGAGCTCCTCATGCAGGCGATGCACCTGCTTGGCTTTCACCGTGAATCCTCCTGCGGCGGGGTGGCCGCCATGGCGCTCTAGTAAGGCTGTGCAGTGGTCGAGAGCGCTGTCGACGGCGAACCCTGCTGGAGCCCGCACCGAGGCCCGCATCAGGCCATCGCCATCAGCAGCCAGTAAGGCCGTTGGACGTTGGAATCGTTCCATGAGGCGTGCAGCAACGATGCCAATCACCCCGTGATGCCAGTGGCCTTGAGCAAGAAGAAGAAATGGTGGTAATGGATCACGGTCAGACTCCAATAGGGCCAAGGCTTCGGCCTCAATGGCATCACAGAGTTCTCGGCGCTGTCGGTTGAGACTGTCGCATTGGCGGCCTAGCTCAATCGCACTGTTTTGGTTGTCTGCGGTGAGTAAATCCACCACCAATTGGGGATCGCCGATCCGCCCAACCGCGTTGATTCTGGGGGCCAATTGAAAGCCGATGTCATCGGCGCGCAGTGGTCGATCGCCGAGTCCTGCAAGTTGCTGCAGGGCGCGCACTCCTGGACAGTTGCTTCGATGGAGATGAAGCAACCCTTCTCTCAGGAGTGTCCTATTGGCACCTGTCAGCGGTGCCATATCAGCCACCGTTCCGATGCAAAACAAATCACGAGCACTGGCGATGGCTTCTGGTTGGCGCATGCGTTCTGCGAGTTCGCGCGCCAGGATATAGGCGAGCCCAACGCCTGCTAACCCGCGATACGGAGAGTGATCCGGCGTGGTGGCTGGATGAATTAAAGCGAGAGCTTTAGGCCGTGTTTTTGGGAGCGTGTGGTGATCTGTGAGCACCACCTCCATGCCCAGATCTTCAGCTCTATTCAAGGCCTCGTGAGCAGCCACTCCGTTGTCGACAGTGACAATCAGCCGCACTCCAGCGTCGTGGAGTTTATTCACCATTGAACAGTTCAAGCCGTAGCCATCAGCCATACGGCTTGGGATTGCTGTTTGGGGTTCCGCTCCCAAGGTGCGCAAGGTGCGCAGCAACAACGCCGTACTCGTCATGCCATCGGCGTCGTAGTCACCACAGATCGCAACGCGTTCAGTCTTTAAGCAGGCCTGATGCAAGCGTTGGACGGCTTTTCCCAATTCAGGGAAGTGGCCATCAGGCTTGGGTAAGGGAGTATCCCTCAGTAGTGCATTGACTTGATCTGGTTCTGTCAGACCGCGGCGGAATAGCAGAGCACGGAGGGGCAGAGGAAGGGGAACCGCATCCAGAGCAGTGAGGTCAATGCCCCGCGGTAATTGCCATTGCTGAATCGAGGCGGCAGACGGCAACGGGCAGGAGCTCAAGCAGCCTGCATTGTGCTTCGTCCTTCAAGCTGTTGCCATGAATTGCATGGCCGTCATGCCTGTCTTGAAGACCGTGTTCTGGGATGTCGATGGCACCCTTGCGGACACTGAAATGGATGGGCATCGACCAGCCTTCAACCGAGCTTTCGTTGAACAGGGTTTGGATTGGACCTGGGATCCAGAGACTTATAAGCATTTGCTTAGCATTCCTGGTGGAAGCCTTCGCATGAAAACCTTTGCGCAGGAGCGGGGTGAGGTCTTGAGCGATGCGCAGTTTACTCAGCTGCGCGTTTCCAAACAGCGTCACTATCTCGATGCAGTGCGTGCCGGAGCTGTGTCTCTTCGCCCAGGCGTAGCACGACTTCTTCGTGAGCTTCAGGCGCGGGCGATTGCCCAATGGATTGTGACCAGCAGCGGCGGTCCTTCCGTATCGGCTCTCTTAGATAACCTCTTTCCTGGCGGCGACCATCCGTTTGCTGGTGTGATTAGTGCCGATGATGTATCTAGGCATAAACCCAGTCCTGATCCTTATCTGAAGGCGCTTAAATGCAGTAACACCCACCCAGATGCGGCATTGGTGTTTGAGGATTCAACTCCGGGCCTTCTCTCTGCAAGAACGGCTGGCATGCGCTGTCTGCTGATGCCCTCCCCATGGGATCAGGAGCTCCATCGCTATCAAGATCAGGCTGTGGTGGTGCTGGATCATCTTGGGAGTGCCCAGATTCCATGCACTGTTTCGAGCGGCCCCCCTTGTCTGGATGGGCTTGTCACGCTGGAGTACTTGCAGATGCTTCTCGTCTTACCCGATTGATGACGACCCATCTCACTCGCTATGAACAGTTTCAAAGACGGATTGGTGTTCAACTCACACGATCGCTAACTGGATCTTGGCGTCGTCGCAGCCTGGGTGTTCTCTCCCTGCTGTTTGGGTTCCTTTTGGGCAGCAACTTCACCATGTATTGGTTTCAAAAAATGGACGGTCAACGTCCGTTTGTGGTGCTCTCGATGGTGTTCGTGATTGAGCTGTTGGTGCGAGCAAGGACCCACGTCAAACGCGAACCTTGGCCGATTGGTTGGCTGGCGATCGACAACATCCGCATTGGAGCCGTCTTTTCAGTTGTATTTGAGGGCTTCAAGCTTGGTTCTTGATCCGTCTTCAATGGCTCCCAAAGGGTTGCCTTTGCTCCTTGAATCATTGGGTTGGTCCGATCTCGAGCTCTGGTGGAGCCATTGGCAGCAACGCGGTGGATTCGAGCTTGCCCGTTGCGTATGGCCCGAGGACGTGAAAGATGAATGGCTGCTGGGTGTGGCGTTGCCATTCCTTTCGCAGGTAGAGAGCTTCTTGGCGATGGGTGGTCGTCCTTTACTCGGATTGAGTGCTCCCCCTGGATGCGGAAAAACCACCCTTTGCGATTGGCTTGTGCAAGCCAGCTTCGAGTTGGGATGGTCGATCGCGTTTCTTTCAATCGATGATTTTTATTGGCCTGGTCCAGAGCTTGATCGACGGATGGCAGGAAATCCTTGGGGAGTGCCCAGGGCCATACCGGGTAGTCACGATCTGGAGTTGATGGCCACGGCTCTCGATCAGTGGCGAGAGACGGGTGTGTTGAACGCCCCTCGCTTTGATAAAGCCTTACGTCAAGGTCGAGGGGATCGCAGTGACTGGATTCGCTCCACTCCTGATTTAGTTGTTTTGGAGGGATGGTTCGTGGGCGTTCACGTTTCCGATGAGATTTCTTCCGCACAGAACTCCCACTCGCTTCAGCTCTCAACACAAGAAATGCTGTATCGCGAGCAGCTCATTCGGCTCGTCCCTGACTATGCACCGATCTGGAATCGAATCGATAAGCTTTGGCACCTCAAATCTCAAAGCGGCATTTCAAGCCGGCTTTGGAAGCGAGAGCAGATTGGAACTCAAGCGAAGACAACAGGTGTTCATGTGTCTCAAGCCGCTGTCAAAGATTTTGTTCGGATGATTGAAACTGCATTTCCAGCCCCTTGGCTGCAGGATCTGGATCAATCCGATGTTGTGATTGATCTCACGAACCAACGCGCTGTTCGTGAGATCACTTTGAAATGAACTCAGTCCTCGCTGTCATCAGCATCAGCAACCGGATAGACAAAGCCTTGAGCGCGGCCACTCAATACTGATTTGCCGATTGACATGGCACGTTGTGCAGCAGTGGCCGCTTTTGCCTTCCAAACAGCATGCCGTTGGTTGCGTTTGCCTTTAGAGGTTTTCTTCTTTGGTACAGCCATTGCAGCCGGAACTCTTCCAATAGCTCATAATCTACTTTCAAGAGTCCGCCCGTCAAATCGCTACTCTTAATACATCGCAGGAACGGTGTGAGTTCAGGTTCGGAAGATCGTGAAATCATCGTCTCCCAGGCATCTGGGACCGATGCCAAGGAAAGGCCCACCGATCCGTTCGCTCGTTTTAAATCGGATCCCCCGCCGAGTTACAGCGAGTTGCTGACGCAAATTTCAGCGGGAAAAGTCAAAGATCTGCAATTGGTTCCTGCACGTCGGGAAGTAATCGTGGAATACGACGATGGCCGCAATGCCACCGTTCCCACACTGGCCAACGATCAACAGATCTTGCGTACAGCTGAATCTGCTGGTGTTCCCCTGACGGTGAAAGACGTCCGTCAGGAACAAGCATTGGCTGGTTTGGCAGGAAATTTGGCACTGATCGCCTTGATTGTGGTCGGTCTTTCCTTTCTTCTTCGTCGTTCAGCAAAGGCCGCAAACAAGGCCATGGGCTTTGGTCGCAGTCAAGCGCGGATCCGCCCTCAAGATGAAATCACCGTTCGATTTGAGGACGTTGCCGGAATCAGCGAAGCCAAGGAGGAACTTCAGGAGGTCGTGACCTTTTTGAAGCAGCCGGAAAGTTTTATCCGTCTTGGAGCGCGGATCCCTCGTGGTGTTCTGTTGATAGGACCGCCAGGAACGGGAAAAACATTGCTTGCCAAAGCCATTGCTGGGGAAGCTGGGGTTCCGTTTTTCTCGATTGCGGCATCTGAATTTGTAGAGATGTTTGTGGGCGTTGGTGCCAGTCGCGTTCGCGATCTATTTCGCAAAGCCAAGGAGAAATCGCCTTGCATCATTTTTATTGATGAAATTGATGCCGTTGGCCGTCAACGCGGTGCAGGAATCGGGGGGGGAAATGATGAGCGGGAGCAGACCCTGAATCAGTTGCTCACTGAAATGGATGGCTTTGCTGATAATTCAGGAGTAATCCTGCTTGCCGCTACCAACAGGGCTGACGTGCTCGATACCGCATTGATGCGTCCAGGCCGTTTTGATCGTCGTATCCATGTCGACTTGCCTGACCGCAAGGGACGTGAGGCGATTCTTGCGGTCCATGCCCGAAGTCGGCCTCTTTCAGACGAGGTGTCTCTGGCTGATTGGGCCTTAAGAACTCCAGGGTTTTCAGGTGCTGATCTAGCCAATCTCATCAATGAGGCCGCGATCCTTACGGCGCGATATGACCGCTCATTTGTGGGGAGCTCTGAATTAGAAGCAGCCCTCGAACGCATCACGATGGGCTTATCCGCGTCTCCACTTCAGGACAGTGCCAAGAAACGGCTGATCGCCTATCACGAAATTGGCCACGCCTTGGTGGCAGCCCATACGGCTAACGCCGATCCTGTGGATAAGGTCACCTTGCTTCCACGGAGTGGTGGAGTGGGCGGATTTACACGATTCTTCCCTGATGAGGAGGT
The DNA here is from genome assembly GCA_037620855.1 of Synechococcus sp. ChBW.bin.23. Lineage (GTDB taxonomy): Bacteria > Cyanobacteriota > Cyanobacteriia > PCC-6307 > Cyanobiaceae > Synechococcus_C. The sequence continues at coordinate 15,636 of JASJLK010000033.1, forward strand.
GATTGATTCTGGCCTGGTCAGCAAGGCTTATTTGAGGGCGCGTCTTGTGATGGCACTTGGAGGACGTGCTGCAGAGACGGTGGTATTTGGTCCTGGTGAGATCACCCAGGGAGCGAGTGGAGATCTACAAATGGTGTCTCAACTCGCCAGAGAAATGGTGACTCGCTTTGGATTTTCTTCTCTGGGGCCCGTTGCTCTTGAAGGTGGAGATCAAGAGGTGTTTTTAGGCAGAGACTTAATACATACCCGTCCCTCTTATGCAGAGAGCACAGGTAAAGCGATTGATGCTTGTGTTCGCCAGCTGGCAATCCAAGCTCTCGATGACGCGATCGCATTATTAGAGCCCCGTCGTGAGGTGATGGATCGTCTTGTGGAGGCTTTGATTACGGAAGAAACGCTATCGAGTTCGCGCTTTTACGAAATAGCGGGTCTAGATCAGCCTAAAAGTGGAAAGAATCAATTGAAGAATGATGATTTTTATAAACCAGTTCTGGCTCAAAAGCCAGCTGTGACTTGATTCGCTCCACTCCAGTGGCAAAAATCATCCGGATGATGGGGCGTTTTGGGATCTTGTTGATCCCACTGATTGTGATTGTCTCCAGGTTGCAGGTGGAGTGGTATTGGTTCGATCAATTTGAACTCGGGTCTGTTTATGGCAAACGTTTATTCCTTCAATTAGCAGGCGCATTGTTTGCGTTTTTGTTTGTTGGTTGTTGTGGGCTTTGGCGTCAGTCTTGGCTTCGCCCGCCTGAATCCGAAACAGATGAGCGAAGACCTGTTCTGACTGGCTATCGCTACGGGTTCTGTCTTTTGGCATGTCTACTGGTTCTGCTCTCCGTTCTCGCGATTGATACCCGTCTGGCTTGGCTGGCCTGGAGCGATCCTTTTTCATTGTCGTACTGGTGGAGTCTTCCTTTTTCGACAGGGTGGCCGCTGCTGAGCGTGTCTATTTTGGCGATGACGTTGATCATGTTCGGCCTCACCCGCAGCCGACGATTAGGTCTTGCCCAGGTTTATGGAAGCATCTGCATTTGTTTGATCGTCGCCCGGAGCTGGGGACTG